>DWUV01000075.1 GCA_019120595.1 Candidatus Mediterraneibacter tabaqchaliae
GCCGGGATTCGCCCTGATCGGAGAAGTTCTCTTCGGAGACTACAACCTGATCGTAAATGATGAGATGCTGCACAGCTGCACGAACTATGAGTGCTACAAGGGAATCTACTCCAGTTTTAACAGCATGAACATGTTTGAGATCGCGCATTCGCTGAACCGCCAGTACGGGACAGAGCAGTGGTGCATTTACCGTGGCAAGCACCTGATGACATTTGTCGATAACCATGACGTATCCCGGCTCGCCACTATCCTTACAAACAAAAATCACATTCCGCTTGCCTACGGCCTGCTTTTCGGCATGCCCGGCATCCCGTGTATCTATTACGGAAGCGAGTGGGGCGAGGAAGGCGCAAAAGCGCCGGATAATGATTACGCACTGCGTCCGTGTTTTGAGGAGCCGAAGCCAAACGAACTGACCGAACTGATCCGTGAGATGATCGCGGTGCGCCGTGCAAGCGATGCGCTGTGCAATGGTTCCTACCGGAATGTCGTGCTCACGAACCATCAGCTTATCTTCGAGCGCAGGACAGACAGCGACCGGATGCTGGTCGCGATCAATGCTTCGGATACGGAATATACGGCTGATCACCATGAGCTTCAGGGCAGTTTCGAAAAAGTCCTGTCCTGCCCGTGCACGGCAGAAGCCGGAAAAAGCTCCTGCGGCAGCGCAGCCGAAACCTCCCCGGATACCAGCGCTTCTGAGGATAGCAGCGCAAACACCCCGGAGACTGCCGCCGGGGCTGTCACTGAGAAGGTATCCATACAGGGCCAGATCGTGATGCCGCCTTACAGCGTACAGTATTTTCACCAGGTATAAGCAAGTTCGCAATAAGGCATCAGCAGGTCTGAGATAAAAACTTAAGGTCTGAGATAAAAATCCAGGGCGTCACCGCCGATCATCCGATCACCGGGGACGCCCTCTTTTTTCCCTTGTCTTCTTTTTGCCCTTTTATAGTTCTTATTACAGTTCTGCCCTCATCCTTATTACAGTTCTACGATCTTCGGCTCATGTCCCATAGCCGGGATCACCTTTTCCATCAGGTCCCCTGTCCGAAACCGCAGGCTCGACGTATTAATGCACGGATGGCATGCAAAATATCCCGCTTTCAGCACATCTCCGTCGATCAGCAGCTGCACGCGCTTATCCCGGTCATTCATCAGCCCCATCACACTGACAGAACCCGGGGTGATATCCAGATACTCCTGCATTGCTTCCGGCTTTGCAAATGACAGCCTGGAAGAGCCGATCTGGGCGGACAGATACTTTGTCTTAAACGGTTTGTCTCCGGGGATCAGCAGAAGATAAAATTCCGTTGCCTGCCTGTTGCAGAGAAACAGGTTTTTGCAGATCGCGACCGGCTCCTCTGCGCCTTCACTGAGCACGCGGTCGATCTCATCGCATGCCTCCATGGTCATGGCAGCCTCATGGTCCACTCTGCCGTACTCTACCCCAAGGGAATCGAGCAGGTCATACACGCGCATCTCCTTGTCCAGTCTGCCCTCCGCACTCTCCGGCCTGCCTTTTAACAGCTCCATAGCTTTTACCTCCGCATTGTAAAATAAACTTATTTATCTTGCAGTCATCAGCAGATACAGATAAAACAGTATGATCACTGCTGCGATGCCGATGAGGATCCATTTCAGCTTCTTTTTCATAATGCTTCTCTCCTGTCATTCTTTCTGTTTTCATTCTTTCCGCTATTCGAAAACGATTTCATATTCATCCAGATCATATACCTGCGCGAAAAAACTTGTCAATATTGTTTCCGCATTTTCCCGTGCCTTTTCAAGAAGTCCGTTTGCCACAGCGTTTTCTTCCGCCCTGTCCTTCAGCTCAGTCATGGCCTCGTTATTTTCCTCCAGCGTGATCTGCTGAAAGATGCTTTCATCTTCAAGATACACCTCAAATGAATCCAGGTCGATCTCATTGCTCAGAACTTTTACTTCGGGAAGTTTTACATTGATCTTTCCGTCCGCTGCCTTCCACTCAATCTCTCCAAAATCAATCCCCGCTTTTATCTCAACATCATAGCTGTATATGTAATGGCTCTGCGTAAACGGGATCTCAAACAGACCGAAAAACTCTCGCGCATCCTCTATATTCTCTATTTCCGTACAGCGTGCCTCCTGGGTTGCCAGCTCTCCGATATCCTCAAACCCGATCTTTGTCGTTTTTCCGCTGTGAGTAAAATAGCTTACCGTGCCAAGCACTGCGACTGCGGCGACTGCGGCGAGGATCACTACAGCAGAGGCGGTCCTTGCTGCAAGGCTCTTTTTGAGCAGTGTAAAAAACTTGTCATCTTTCTTTTTTTTGGTTTCATCCTTACTACTCACGGATTTTCCCCCTCTTTTGTAAATCATTTCTGTTTTATAATAACACAGCCTCTCACAGTTTCAGCCCGCGGTATCGGTTAAAGCAGGCAAAAATCTCCTGCCGCCTCGGCATCGCCATACAGGAAACGCTGGAGCTGCTCTCGCACAGTGCGGCGAGGGTTCCCTTCGCGATCGCCTGTTCCAGTTCTTCTACGACCTGCCTTAAGTCTTTCCGCCCGTTCAGGATATGCTTCTGCGCATACCGCATGCAGTATCCGAGCGCGGTCACCTGCTCGCTGTCCGTGATCTGCTCCACATAGCGCAGGTCGATCGTCTCTTTATTGATCATGACGCCCTCTTTTGCCAGGGTCTTCATCTTGATCCTGTCATTCCCGCGGAACGCCTGGGACGGCTGAGGGCATCTCCTGAAGTCCGGCTTTGCCGCCGGGGTCTCCGGCCCGCTGATCATCGGGAATTCCTCTGCCTCTTTCTTCGCATATTCCGTAATATCCTTCGGGACGTAGCGGTCCATCTGGATGATGCTGTCCGCGATATGGAAATACGCGCCCGAGCTTCCCGCTACGATGACCGTGGAAATGCCGTAATCATCATACAGTTCTCTGATCCGTTCGATAAACGGTGTGATCGGCTCCATATCCCGGTGGATGACTCTCTGCATCAGCTCATCGCGGATCATGAAGTTCGTGGCGCTGGTGTCTTCGTCAATGAGCAGAAGGGATGTACCCGCCTCTATGCTCTCCACCACGTTTGCCGCCTGGGAAGTACTGCCGCTGGCATCCTCTGTGCGGAAGCCGACGGTATCTTTCCCGTTCGGCAGGTCATTGATAAACATGGAAATGTCTGTCTTCTGAATACTCCTTCCGTCCTCGGCGCGGATCTTCATCGCCGTGTCGTCCGTGATCACATATTCCCTTCCGTCGCCTGCGATGTGGTTGTACACTCCCAGTTCAAGCGCTTTCAGAAGCGTTGACTTCCCGTGATAGCCTCCGCCCACGATCAGGGTGATCCCTTTTCGGATCCCCATCCCCGTGATCTTCCCGCGATGGGGCAGGTCCAGAGTCACCTCCAGTTCCTTCGGAGACTTGAATTTCACACCGCCCTTCATCGGCCGGGGTGAGATACCGGACTCCCTGGGCAGGATACTGCCGTCCGCTACAAAAGCACAGAGCCCCATCTCGGGCAGCTTTTCCCTGATATACTGCTGGTCTTCCGCCAGGTCTATGATCGAGCGCAGGCGTTTCGCGTCCATGTTTTTATAGAAAAGTGATGATTTCACGCACTCCGGCACAAAATCAAACAGGATTTTCTCCAGTTCCCGCGCGTTGATGGTCCGTCCGTTCGCAGGGAATCCAATCTCCATCCGCAGGATCAGATCGCCGGTCCCGGGATCCATCTGGCAGGCAGTCCGCTCCAGCACTTCCTGGTGGCAGCGGCTCACAGAGATGAGCCCGCTCTTCCCGGAGCCCTTTGCCTTAAAGGCGAACTGCTCCGCCCGCCTGCCGAACTGACGCGTCAGTTCATCCTGGAGCGCGGTCCGCTGATGGCGGCCTTTATACAGTTCCCTCGGGAAACCCGCCACTTTGCCGCTGACGCGGACACTCACTTTAGACGGGGACGCGAACGGATCCCCCTGGACATGGTCAATAGACAGCACATAGCCCGGGAACTGGTACATTCCCTTTGTATCTTTATAAGCAGGATAACCTCTGTGGTCGATCCTGTTCAGCAAACTTCTCAG
>DWUV01000076.1 GCA_019120595.1 Candidatus Mediterraneibacter tabaqchaliae
CGATGGACGCGGAAGCATAGCTCAGCTGGGAGAGCGCTCGCCTGACTAGCGGGAGGTCATGGGTTCGAGCCCCGTTGCTTCCATCGATCCTTTTGGGGTATTAGCGCAGCTGGGAGCGCGCCACATTCGCATTGTGGAGGCCACGGGTTCGAATCCCGTATACTCCATTATATAAGTCCAGTGTTATGCGGGTTTTCAATTTTCGTGTTGAATGAATTTTTTGAAAGCCCGCATTGATTTTTTGTTATCTGGCTTGTAGAAGATAAGCCGCATTTTGTATTTTACCAAAAGTTACATGTTTTCTGAAATGATAGCTTGTAGAATAGCAGGAGCATATAAATCGCAGAAAGTTAAGTGTTTTGGGTAATCAGAGTGAGGGAAGAGCGTGGAGAAGGAAGTAAAAGCAGCGGTTATTACGGGAATATGTGCAATAATTGCAGCAGTAATAGGTGGCGCAATGTCGGGTAATGGATTGAAAAAAGCAGAGTATCCAGAGAGCCAGAGCGTAATACAGCAGGGAACGTCAGGTGAAGTGTCCTCGTCAGAATCAGATGGAGATATTGATGATAGAACAAGTGTCACGGGGGAAACAATAAAAATACAAACTCCATATGAAGATATATTTGAGTTATCTTGTCTAAATGAAGGTAAACTGGATTTTATTTTTCCATCAAAAAATGTTAAAGATGCTATGGGGAATATGTATCCTGCCGGTTATATGTTAATGTATGACGGAAAACAAAATAGTCGTAGTGAAGCGACTTATCCATTGAATCAAAAATATAGTACTTTGTCAGGGGAAATAGCATTATGTTATGATGATAAAGATATAGACGAGGCTGTCTGGGTTGAATTTTTGGAGAAAGGTAAAATAATTAGTAAAACGGATAAAATAAGTTCAGATATTAGGTCAGTCTCATTTGCTTTGGATGTGAGTCAAATTTCTGAGTTGACAATACATCTTAATGGAGGAAGTGATGTTGCCTATCTTTTAACACAAGGATTTTATTTAGAATAATCAGAAAGTTTAGAATAAAATTTATTTGGATAGAGATTTTTCCGAGGAACTATATCACCAATGGCAGATGTTTGGAAAGATAGTTGTATGGGTTCAGAACTTATGTGTAAAATCATAATGTTATTACGTGGGGAAGCAATATGCTGATAGGTATGGAGAAGTTCGGATATAATGAAGACAGTACAGTAGTTTTAATAGATGATGAGAAAAGAGATAGTGGTAATGTCTTATGAAGTCGGAAAATTTAAAAGCGTTGATTTTGTCATTAACGCAGGATATAGTTTTTGAGTATGATGGGGGTGTAGCTTGTATTAATCCTTGGAACGAGACAAGGATTGAAGCTGGATATGATGATAAGGTGAAAATATATGATAATATTGACGAGGTAATGATCGATCCATTTTATCACGGGAAGTCATTACAGGAGATTGCAGAGCAGATAAATCTTGATTAATGCCGTTGGTCAAATAAGATCAGCGGTATTTTTATATCTTTTTGGAGGGAGCGGTATGATTTTTAGGAACAGAGAAAGCCGACTAAAGAAACAAGCCGGCTTCCTATGTAAGGAAGCTGACTTGTTTTCTCAAATCCCACATTTTTCAGAACATCCCATACGCGATCATCCCGGCGATCCCCACAGCTCCCGCAGCATAGATGCAGTTGATGACCATGCACACCTGCATCCATTTGTTCCTGACGTTTCCCGCCGCACAGGCGAGCACGGAAAAGATGCCGGAAAAGATCATTATTTCCTTTCAGCAGCTCCAAAGCGGACGCAGGAAATGGCCAGCGCGGCGGCGGTGATCAAAATGGCGGCGGGCAGCCACGGCAGCCAGTCGATCCGGGTGTCATACATCCCTTCCGCAGCTTTTCCGTACTGTACCATGAGCAGGTAAAATGGGTAGCTCATTGGGTAGGCGAACCAGATCTTTGTATTGATGATCAGCACGGACGGCACGATAGATGCAAGGCCGATCCCTACGGAAAAGACCGGAGTCCGGATCAGGCAGGCGACCATCCAGAAAACTGCCGCCATAGGGATGGCGCCGGCGTAAATGCCCAGTGTGTTCCCGCAGACATAGAGCGGGTCCAGGATGAGATCATAATCCTGTATCCGGGAGACAAGCACGGCACTGAGGTAATATGCGCAGACTGTCATGATCATCTGGGCAGATGCCAGCAGGATGAGCACGGTAAATTTGGCGAGGCACAGTTTTGCGGAACTCACCGGCAGAGACAGCATTTTCACGATACCCCCGTGGGAGCGTTCGGTCTGGATGAGGAGTACCGTACAGATGACCAGTGATGCGGGGATCATGAACCACACCATACCCATATAGCCCTGAATAAAGAAGTTCTGCTCAGGGGAGATGGGGATCCCCTTTGTGTCAAAAATAAGATCAGAGTTGATGATGCCGGGGATCCACATCATGATGACCGGGACCAGCAGGAGCAGCAGGATCTTAGACCGTTTGATCTTTTTCAGCTCCACGCTGACAAGAGAAAAGAAATTCATTCTACACACCTCCTGAGTTTTTGGTAAATAAGTTCCAGTGCGCCGAACAACAGGATCTCAGCGGCGCACACGCCGAGAAAAAGAAAGACCCGGTCATTTTCCTCTGCTGCGGCGAGCGTCTGGTAAGGGGAGCTGAACGGGAAAAGGCTCAGCACCGCATTATCCTGGGGAAAGATGAGGAGAGTAAACGCCAGGATCACCCCGATTCCGAGGGACACCCACATATTTCTGCAGGCAGAGGCGATCACGAGCATCAGGATGACCGTAGGCAGGGCGGCTCCCCACTGAAAGAGGATACTCCCCAGGAGACCTTTCAGAAGTTCCGCTGCATCCGGGATGCGGTCCGGGAACCAGTGAAGTGCGCACCCTGTGACCGCGAGGATTTCCACGGCGGTCATCATCGCCAGCATCACCGCGGCGATCACGGATTTGCCCAGGAACATGCTCCCGGCGCGGATCGGCAGCACATCCATTTTCTGGGCGCCGTTGTCCGCATACTCTGTGTGGTACATGATGCAGGCTCCGCAGATGGAGACAAGGATGTTCAGCATTGCCATCATCTGCCAGTCTGCATCCATGAGGATGTCAAAAGGGCGTCCGGGCATTGCGGTGAATGTCTCCGGGCGGAAGAGCATATTTGCCAGGGGAAATGCCGCGGCGAGGAGGGCTCCACCGAGGAAAGCAGGGAGATAGCCGGCCCGCTTCAGTTTTTTGATCTCCAGGTTCAGTGCCATGCTCTGCCGCCCCCTTTCCTGTTATCCTCATCGATCATTGCAAGGAATGTCTCTTCCAGATTGTCTGTGGGAAATCCGGCTTCATGGGCGCTGGATCTTAATTCATCCATTGTCCCTTCAAACAGCAGGCGGCCGTGGTTGAGGATCCCGATCTCATCTGCCATCAGCTCTACTTCGGAAAGCAGGTGGGAGGAGACGAGCACAGTACAGTCAAACTGCCGGGGCAGGGACTTTATGAGGGCGCGGATCTCGTGGATGCCGGCCGGGTCGAGGCCGTTGGTGGGCTCATCCAGGATCAGGATGGGCGGGCGTCCTATGAGCGCCCCGGCAAGCCCGAGCCGCTGCTTCATGCCGAGAGAATATTTTTTCGCCGGTCTGTTCCGGAACTGGGACAGCCCGACAAGCTCCAGCGCGTCCCGGACGCTGCTCCTGGGAAGCCCCAGGATCCTGCGGATGATATCCAGGTTTTCTTCCCCGGTCAGGCTGCCGTAAAAGGCGGGCGCTTCGATAAAAGAACCGACTTCCTTCAGGATGGATATCCGGTCGGACGGATAGGTCTTTCCGTCGATCTGAAAGCTCCCTCCCGTGGGGCGGGTAAGCCCGAGGAACATTTTCATGGTCGTGGATTTCCCCGCGCCGTTAGGCCCGAGGAAACCGTATACGCTTCCCTTGCGGATGTGCAGGTTTAAATGAGAGACAGCAGTAAAGCCGCCGTACGTTTTCGTCAGATCCTTTGTTTCAATGATATTCATAATTTCCTGAACTCCTTTCCGTATCCGGTGCCTGCGCGGCGTAAAAGCATCCGCGGCATTTCCACCGGTGATTTTTCCTGACAGTTAAAGGATAGAATGCCGTCCTTACGGAGACCTTCTCCCTTCCTTACGTTTACCTTACATTTAAGGAAAGAGAAATGGGAGCAGGCTCTTCTGTGCTATAATCAGAAGCAGGAGGGATGGATGATGGAGCAATATTATCTGAAACAGAAAAAGCTCCTTCTCGTGGATGATGAGAAGGAGATCCTTGACATGATAACAGATTTTCTCAGCAGGGACGGATATACACAGATACGGACAGCGGGCACCGTCAAAGAAGCGCTTCGGACTGCGGAAGGATGGAAGCCGGATCTTGCCGTACTGGATGTCATGCTGCCGGATGGGGACGGTTTTTCCCTGTTTGAGCGGATGCGGAGATTGACGGAGATCCCCGTGCTCTTCCTGACCGCGCGGGGAGAGGACGAGGACAGGATCCGCGGGCTTGGGCTCGGGGCAGACGATTATATGGTCAAGCCATTTCTGCCGAAGGAGCTGCTGCTGCGCATCGGTATCATCCTGCGGCGCTATTATAAGGCGGAAGACCCGGCAGTAGAACTGGCAGGATGCAGGATCGATCTTGCCCGGGCCGAGGTGGTCAAAAACGGAGAACATCTGCCCCTGACTGCGAAAGAACACGAGATCCTGTCAGTATTGTACCGGAATGCGGGGCGGATCGTGACCATTGACCAGCTCTGCGAGGCAGCGTGGGGAGAGAATCCATTCGGGTATGAGAACAGCCTCATGGCGCATATCCGCAGGATCCGGGAAAAGATCGAGGCGAATCCGTCGAAGCCGGTCTCCCTGATCACGGTCAGGGGGCTGGGGTATAAACTGGTGCTGGAGGGGAGAAGATGACGAGTGTGGGAAAGCTGATCCGGAGATTTGTAGGGATCCTGGTCCTGAGCATGTTTTTGCTCTTTGTGGTGAATGTGGTGATCCTGCTGGCAGTGGCGTCCACGCAGACTCCCGGCATCGGCCCGTGGACGACTGCACAGGAGACGGAAGCCGGGCTGCAGAAAACAGAGACCGGATATACCCTGTCTGCTGAGATGACAAAGATGCTGGAAGATAAGGATGCATGGGCAGTCTATATTGACAATGATACCAGAAAGGTGCTGTGGCATACAGAAAACCTGCCGTCAGAGATCCCCATGCAGTATACGATCGCAGACATTTCCAGCCTGACAAGGGGCTATCTGGCGGATTATCCCACCTACACCGCGGGTTCCGAAAACGGGCTGGTGGTCGTGGGCTTTCCGAAAGACCGATACTGGAAGCACATGAGCCCTTCCTGGGATTATGATTTCATCAGGAACAGCCCGTACATCGCGCTGGCTGCGATCGGGATCAATGCAGCTGTGGTCCTTCTGATCTATGTGACTGCAAACACAAAGCTGCTCCGTTCTGTGAGGCCTATCGCGGACGGGATCCAGGCGCTGCCGACAAAGGCGCCTCTGTATGTGAAGGAGAAGGGGCTTTTGTCGGATCTGGCAAAAGATATCAACCGGACAGCGGATATCCTTCAGTCCCAGAGAAGCGACCTGAGGAAAAAGGAAGCCGCGAGGGCTGACTGGATATCAGGAGTCTCCCATGATATCCGCACACCCCTTTCCATGGTCATGGGGTATGCGGGACAGCTGGAAGACGCACCGGAGCTTTCGGAGGACGACAGGAGAAAAGCAGCCATCATCCGGCAGCAGAGTGTAAAAATGAAAAATCTGGTAAATGACCTGAACCTGGCGTCTAAGCTGGAATACAATATGCAGCCTCTCCGTTCTGAACAGGTGAATATGGCGGCAGTGGCGAGGCAGTGCGCGGCGGATTTCATGAATACGGATATCAGCGGGAAATACCCTCTGGAATGGAAGGCGCAGGAAAACCTGCCTTCCTGTGTGGTCAGGGGAGATAAGACCCTGCTGGGCAGGGCGCTGAACAACCTGCTGAATAATGCCCAGACCCACAATCCGGACGGATGCCATATCACGATGGGATTCCGGGTGGAAGAAGATTCCTGCTGCATTGCCATAGAAGATGACGGCGTGGGGATCCCGGAAGAGAAACTGGAAAAGCTGAAAAATACGCCCCATTATATGATGAATGACAGCGGGGCGGATGAGCACCGCCATGGCCTGGGGCTTTTGATCGTACAGCAGATCATCAAAGCGCATCACGGGGAGGTAAGGTTCTCTTCCGGGGCGAATGGCGGGCTGCGGGTGGAAATCTGGCTGCCGCTGTCTTCTGAGAAGAAATACTATACGTAAAAATACGCATTAGATTATTTACATACGTAAAAATACGTGATATAATTTACGCCTGAAAATGGAGGATTACGTATGAACAAATTATTTTATCCCGCAGTATTCCACAAAGCAGAAGAAGGAGGATTCTGGGTGTCATTCCCGGATTTTCCAGAGTGTTTTACAGAAGGCGACGATATAACGCAGGCATATGAAATGGCTGTCGAGGCGTTAGGACTTGCGTTGGTGAACAGGAAAGAGGAAAAAGAGGAGATTCCGGCACCTGCAGAAATTGACAAACTGGATTTAGAGGATGGAACTCTGGTGATCGTTGAGTTTGATATGCTCGAATATCAGAAAAGACATAATTCCCGGGCTGTGAAAAAGACTCTCAGTATTCCGGCGTGGCTGAATGAGGAAGCAACAGCGATGGGCGTAAATTTCTCTCAGGTGCTCCGGGAGGCCCTGATGAGTAAAGTGAATGCAGGTAAATGATCAGAAAATAAGCAGAAAAAGGGGAACAGGCGAAGACACGCTGTTCCCCGAAAATATGGACCTGGCGGGAATCGAACCCGCGTCCAAAAACCTATCCCATGTACTTCTACTATCATAGTCCGTTCTTTTTCATTCCCTCTGCCGCACGGAAACGAACATCCTTGCGGGTTCAGTAGCTTCATGATACGCCTGACGGCTCAAAGCTTTGCCGTCATCGTTTCTCACATGTTTGATGCCAGATCCCTGAGGTGTGAGTGCCCCGGGGCTGACATGCGGCAATTAGGCCGCAGCTAATTCGTAATTATCGTTAGCGTTTAATTTTAAGGTTGCGATTTGACGCATCAGCCTGCGGATAGCTTCTCCATCTTCAAGATCCCTGTCGAAACCAGTACAAGCCCGGAATAATAGTACAGTAAGATCTGTACGGATAAAGTATATGCAGAATTTCCTCTGCATGATACTAAATATAGAATGAAATGACAGGAAAGTCAAGTTTTACAGAGGATCTTAGAAAATTTATTGAAAATTTAACATTCAGGCGATCTGTATCTCTGGATTTTTTACAGGGGATATGTGATAATAAATACTTGAGAGAAATACAGCCCCATTATCCTGAAGGGGCAGAAGAAAAGAGGAATCTACATGCCTACAACATATGCACATTATAAATTCGGCAAAGAGGTGATCAGCGCGCTGCCGCGCCCGCTCCAGAGTGCGATCGGAAATCGCAGGGAGCTGTTTGATATCGGCGTGCACGGACCGGATATCCTTTTCTATTACCATCCGGTAAAGAAGAATCCTGTCAGCGACCAGGGATATGCGCTCCACGACAGGCTGGCGGATGAGTTCTTTCTCCGCGCGGCGGAAAAGATCAAAAGCGCGGAGGATCCGGCTGCTGCAAGGGCTTATATCTACGGCGTGATCTGCCATTTCGCGCTGGACAGCGAGTGCCATCCCTATGTGGAAAAGATGATCCATGACAGCGGGATCAGCCACTCAGAGATCGAGATGGAGTTTGACCGGCTCCTGCTGAAAGAAGATTATATCAACCCTGTGCGCTACCTGGGCACAAAGCATATCCATCCTTCACGGGAGAATGCATCAGTCATCGCGCCGTTCTATGAGGCTCTGACGCCGGAGACTGTGGAGAAGGCGCTGAAGGGGATGATCCTGTGCCATAAGCTGCTCCTTGCCCCGGGCAGCCTGAAGCGGCGCCTGCTCTTCGGCGGCATGAAGATCGCAGGGCAGTATGAGCACATGCACGGCATGGTCATGAGCCTGGAGCCGAATCCCGCGTGCCGCGATTACTGCCAGCTCCTGAAACGACAGTATGCAGGGGCAGTCCCGCTGGCGGCAGGACTGATCATCCAGTACCAGAAAGTGCTGTTTGAGGACGCGGAGCTGCCGGAGAGGTTTTGCAGGACATTCGGCGAGGGAGATAAGTGGGAGAGCCTGCGGCTGTGACACCGGCCGAAAGGAAAGCGGATCTCCCTGGTCCTGACAGGGCCGCAGGATCTGAAGATCTAAAAGAAAGTCTGAAAAGAAAGGGTATAAGGAAGAAAGAGAGAATGAGAGATGAAATTTAAGCTGACTTCACTGGAAAAGAAATGGGTGCTCTACGATGTGGGGAACTCAGCGTTTACCATGATGGTGTCTACGATCTTCCCGATCTATTTTAACTTCCTTGCGGGAAATGCAGGGATATCGGATGTGGACTATCTTGCATACTGGGGCTACGCGACTTCCATCTGTACGCTCCTGGTGGCGATCCTGGGGCCGACCCTGGGTGCTGTCGCGGACACGAAAAATTTTAAAAAGACGATATTCTGCATTGCCATGGGCGTGGGGGTCTTCGGGTGTATCCTCCTGGGATTCCTGTCGTCCTGGATCTGGTTCCTGGGTGTGTTCGTCCTGGCGAAGACCGGATATTCCGCGAGCCTTGTATTCTATGACGCCATGCTCACTGACGTGACAGAGCCGGAACGCATGGATACGGTGTCTTCCCATGGATATGCCTGGGGCTATATCGGAAGCTGCATCCCCTTTGTGGCCTGTCTGGGCATCGTGCTGGGAGGGGGCAGCCTGGGGATGGATATGCAGACGTCCATGATCCTTGCATTTCTCATCACTGCGCTCTGGTGGCTCTTCTCATCCGTGCCGCTCCTGCGGTCCTACCGGCAGAGATACTTTGCGGAAGCAGGGGAGCATGTGGTGAGAAACAGTTTTCAGCGTCTGGGGAGGACTTTCGCGGAGCTGGTAAAACAGAAACAGATCTTTGTATTCCTGCTGGCGTTTTTCTTCTACATTGATGGTGTGTATACGGTCATTGATATGGCGACAGCATACGGGCAGGCGCTGGGGCTGGACAGCACGGGGCTTCTGCTGGCGCTTCTGGTGACGCAGATCGTGGCATTCCCGTCCGTGCTCATTTTCAGCCGGATCATAAAAAATGTCAGCCCGGAGAAGATCATTACAATTTGTATCGCAGCGTATTTTTGTATCGCGGTCTATGCGTACTGGCTGGATTCACAGCTTGACTTCTGGATCCTTGCCGTACTGGTCGGTATGTTCCAGGGGACGATCCAGGCGCTCTCAAGATCTTATTTCGCAAAGATCATCCCTGCGGAGAAATCAGGGGAATATTTCGGAATCTATGATATCTGCGGAAAGGGAGCTTCTGTGCTCGGCACTGCCCTTGTATCATTTTTAAGCCAGGTGACCGGCAGCATTAACATCGGCGTGAGCGCGCTTTCCGTCATGTTCCTGATCGGGCTGGTGCTCTTCCAGTTCTCGGCAAGGCTGAACAGGCAGGCTGCGAAAGAACAGGGCAAAAAATAAGCAGTTCTAAAATGGCAGAAAAAAGTGTGAAATTAATCGGAAATTTCTCAATTCAACCGATTCCCGTGTTATAATCAAGACAGGAAATCAGGATGGGGCGGATACTGATATCCGCTCCTTTTTTGACATATCTTCTAAGTAAATTGCCGGGAGAATACGATATGAAAGAATTTGTGAAATTACAGGATATTACGAAGATCTACAAAATGGGAGAGGTCGAGATCCGGGCAGCGGACTGCATTAATTTTTCGATACAGAAAGGCGAGTTCGTCGTGATCGTGGGCCCCAGCGGCGCGGGCAAGACAACGGTGCTCAATATCCTCGGAGGCATGGATACAGCGACCAGCGGGAAGCTGATCGTGGACGGACAGGATGTGACCGCGTACAATGCCAGGCAGCTGACCGGTTACAGGCGGGAGGATATCGGGTTTGTGTTCCAGTTTTATAATCTGGTGCCGAACCTGACTGCGCTTGAAAATGTGGAGCTTGCCCTCCAAATCTGCCGGGACCCTCTGGACGCCAGGGAGGTGTTGAGGGAAGTGGGGCTCGGAGACCGGCTGGACAATTTCCCTGCACAGTTATCCGGCGGTGAACAGCAGCGAGTCTCTATCGCCAGGGCACTGGCGAAGAATCCGAAGCTCCTGCTCTGCGATGAGCCAACCGGAGCTCTGGATTACAACACGGGGAAAGCAATCTTAAAGCTCCTCCAGAATATGTGCAGGGAGCGTGGGATGACGGTCATCGTGATCACGCATAACCAGGCGATCTCGCCTATGGCGGACCGGCTGATACATATCAAGAACGGGCAGGTTTCCCAGATGGAGATGAACGAACATCCGGTATCGATCGATGAGATAGAATGGTAGGGGAAGCAGATGAAGAAAAAAGCGTTGAGAAAAGATTTTTATATGGAGATCCGGCGCAGCCTCGGGCGTTTTCTTTCCATCTTTTTTATCGTGGCGATCGGGTGCGCCTTTTTCTCAGGGATACGCGCCTCGGAACCGGATATGCGGTATTCGGGGGACGAGTATTTTGACAATAAGAATATGATGGATATCCAGGTGATCAGCACCCTGGGGCTTACGGATGAAGATGTCAGCGCCATCAGGGCAGTGGACGGGATCGGAGATGCGGAAGGGGGTTATTCTGCGGATGTGCTCTGCACGGACGGGGCGAACCAGATCGTAGTCCATGTGATGGCAATGCTTCCCACGATGAACCAGGTACAGCTGGAGGACGGCCGGCTTCCGGAGGCGGAAGACGAGTGCGCCCTGGATGTGGATTATCTGGCGGAGAGCGACCTGGAGATCGGGGATACGGTCACTTTTTCCAGCGGCACAGAGGATGAGGTCACGGATACTTTTGTGACGGATACATTTACCATAACAGGGACTGTGAGCAGCCCGAATTATATCTCGTTCCAGAGAGGGAGCACAACGATCGGGAACGGAAGTGTGAGTGCGTTCGCCTATGTGACGGAAGACGCGTTTGCCCTGGATGTCTACACAGAGATCTATGCCCAGGCGGAAGGCGCGGCGGAGCTGACGGCATTTACTGACAAATATGACGACAAAGTGTCAGCGGCGCTTGAAAATGTAGAAGTGATCAAAGGAGAACGGCAGGAAGCCCGGTATGAGGAAGTCGTGGGAGAAGCACAGGAAGCCCTCGCCGACGCGGAGCAGGAAGTGGCTGACGCGGAGACGGAATTAGAGGAAGGCCGGGCGGAAGCAGAAGCAGAGCTGGCGGACGGACGGGCGAAGCTCGAGGACGCGCAGGCAGAGCTGGACAGCGGGAAGAGCCGGCTGGAGACATCCCGGGCCCAGATCGAAGCGAACCGGCAGCAATTGAACGACAGCCAGGCGGAAGTGGATCAGGGCACCGCGGAGCTGAACACAAATATTGAGACGCTGAACACACAGATCGATCAGCTCAATGCGGCAAAAGAGCAGTACAATGCGCTGGCAGCGAGCGGCCAGACGGACGATGTGACGATGGCGATGCTCCAGGCGCTGTACGCGCAGATCCAGAGCGGGGAGACGGCTGTCGCCCAGGCACAGTCCCAGATCGATGCCGCGAAGGCACAGCTTACCTCCGCCCAGGAGCAGATCAACAGCGGATGGGCACAGCTGGAAGCTGGGGAGCAGCAGCTTGCCGAAGCGGAAGCAGAGATCGCGTCCGGAGAGCAGGAGCTGGCAGAAGGATGGGAAGAATATTATGAGGGCGAGGCGGAAGCCCAGGCGGAGATCGCGGACGGAGAACAGCAGATCGAGGAAGCAAAGCAGGAGCTCGCGGATGCGGAGGAAGAGATACAGAACCTGGAGAAACCGGAATGGTATGTGTATGACAGGAGCAATCTTCCCGATTATACAGGGTATGGCGAAAACGCGGACAGGATGCGCGCCATCGGGGAAGTATTCCCGGTGATCTTCTTCCTTGTAGCAGCGCTGATCAGCCTGACGACCATGACCCGTATGGTGGAGGAGCAGAGGACTCTGATCGGCACCTTCAAAGCGCTCGGGTACGAGAGGCATTCCATCGCGGGCAAGTATCTGGGGTATGCGCTCCTTGCCACTGTGACGGGAAGCGTGGTGGGTATCCTTTTTGGTGAAAAGGTATTCCCCTATATCATCATCACTGCGTATGGGATCATGTACCAGCATATGCATGAGCTCGCGCTGCCGTATAATATCCAGTACGGGTTCGGGGCGGCAGCGGCAGCGCTTGCCTCGACTCTGATCGCTACATTCCTTGCGTGCTTCCGGGAGCTGAAAGAGCAGGCAGCGGAGCTGATGCGGCCGCCTGCGCCGAAGCAGGGACAGAGAGTACTCCTGGAGAGAGTGCCATTCATATGGAAGAGGCTTAATTTCTCGTGGAAGGCGAGCGTCAGGAACCTTGTCCGCTACAAGAAACGGCTGTTTATGACGATCTTCGGGATCGGCGGCTGTATGGCGCTCATGCTGGTCGGGTTTGGTCTGAAAGATTCAATCTTTGCCATCGTGGACATCCAGTACGGCGAGATCCAGCTCTATGACGGAAATATCATCCTCAGCGGAGACGCAGGGGAAGAAGATAAGGCGGAAGTATTGTCCGCGGTCCGGGCGGACCGGGATGTGGACGGTGCGGCAGAGGGGCTGCTGACCCAGGTTTCCGTCGGGAGCGGGGAAGAATGGCATGATGTGTACCTGGATGTGCCGAAAGATGTGGAGAGCTTTTCGGAATACAATGTGCTCCAGAACCGGGTGACAAACGAAAAATATTACCTGGATGACGAAGGCGCGGCGCTCACGGAAAAGATGGCAAAGGAGCTGGACGTGGAACCCGGGGATTCGGTCACCATCCGCGATGAAGAGCGGGGGGACATCACGGTAAAGATCAGCACAGTGTGCGAGAACTATATGGGGCATTATCTTTATATGACGCCCGCGTATTATGAAGAAGTATACGGGGAGACTCCGGATTATAACTGTATCTTCTATAAAACGGCGGACCGGAATACCGAGGAGGCGGAACGAGTCGGAGAGGAGGCGCTGAAGCTTCCGGGCGCTCTGAGCGTCAGCTATACGACAGATCTCCGGGAGCAGGTGGATACCATGCTTGGCGCCCTGGACCTGGTCATCCTCGTGCTGATCGTCTCGGCGGGCATGCTCGCATTTGTCGTCCTGTATAATCTGAACAACATCGCGATCACAGAGCGGAAGAGAGAGCTGGCAACGCTGAAGGTGCTGGGCTTCTATAACAACGAAGTCACAATGTATGTGTACAGAGAGAATATCGTACTTACTCTTCTGGGCGCAGTGTTCGGCGTGCTCCTGGGATGGATCCTGCATCGGTTTATCATCGTCACCGTAGAGATCGAATCCGTTATGTTCGGGAGGAATATCGATTTCAGCAGTTTTGTATTTGCATTCCTTCTCACAGTACTGTTCTCGTGCATTGTAAACGGGGCGATGTATTTTAAGATCAAAAAGATCGATATGGTAGAGTCGCTGAAGAGTGTGGAATAAAAAGTGTAAATAAAAAGTGCAAGGGGTCTGACCCCCATGAACAGGGGTCAGACCCCTTGCACTTTTTAACGATCAATCCCCGCCTGAAGTTCCTCTGCCCAATTCTGCAAACTGTATGTATGCCCGTTGAAGAGCTTGAGGATGACCCCGGTGGGGTTGTCTTCATTGGCGAAAGCGTTCGCCTCGTCCGTGTCTACATGCATGGCAAGCGAGTAAGAAGGGCTGACTCTCACTACTACATCAGAGAAGATGAGAGAGCGCTCATAACTCGTTGTGATAACGAATACGATATCATTGTCTTTTACATGGGCGCGGATGGCATCCACAGGATTCATATGGATATGGCGTTTCGCCACGATGACTCCCCTGGACAGCTCGATCTTGCCTTTCGGCCCGATCAGGGTGCACCCGGGCGTGCCTTCCAGGTCGCCGGACTGGCGGATCACGCTCTTGATGCCGAGGCGTCTTGCATCGGTCACGGAGATCTCTACCTGTGTTTCCTTACGGCATGGCCCAAGTATGACGACTTTTTCAAACCTTCCCTTCGGGCCCACGACAGTCAGGCGCTCTTTGCACGCATACTGTCCGGGCTGGCTTAATTCTTTTGCAAATGTGGGCTTTGTGCCCGGTCCGAATAATGTTTCAAAATCCTCCTGCGTGATATGGATATGGCGCGCAGAAGTCTCGATGGGTATTGTCAGACTCATAATTTTTCACTCCTCACACTTTAAGATTTTAGCAGAATAAAGCGGGCGTGTAAAGCTCGGGATGACGGATCATGCATACTTCCGGATCCTGTGCGGTACTGTCCGCAGGAACCTTTGTGCTGTCTCTGTGCTGCAGAACTGCAGAACGTTAAAATGCAGTGAAAAATAAGTAAAGAATCAGTAAAGAAAATGTTAAATAGTAATTGACAGTCAGCAATCCCGCGTGTTAGTTTAGAAATGACGCGTTAACGCGTATTTGAAACAGAACTATCGGACACAATCAGAAAAACAGCATACTGAAAATGAGGATCATGCAAAGGAGAAAGAGGAATGGGGATTACAGACATACTTTCTTTGCTCGGCGGTCTTGCTCTCTTCCTGTACGGAATGCAGATGATGAGCACCGGCCTGGAAGCTGCCGCCGGCAACAAGATGAAATCGATTCTTGAGAAACTGACGTCAAACCGATTCAAAGGCGTACTCGTAGGCGCTGCCATTACGGCGGTGATCCAGTCGTCTTCCGCGACCACGGTCATGGCCGTTGGCTTTGTTAATTCAGGGCTGATGACCCTGAACCAGGCAGTCTGGGTCATCATGGGAGCCAATATCGGTACCACTATCACCGGGCAGCTCATCGCGCTGGACATCGGCGCGATCGCTCCGATATTCGCCATCGCCGGCGTGGCTGCAATGATGTTTGTCAAGAGCGAGAAGGTGCACCATATCAGCAGCATCTTCGCCGGACTCGGCGTCCTGTTCATGGGAATGGACATGATGGGCGCGGCAATGGAGCCGCTCCAGAAGTCTGAGGCATTTATCAATCTGATGACACAGTTCAGCAACCCGCTTCTGGGGATCCTGGTGGGCGCGGTGTTTACGGCGGTGATCCAGTCATCCTCCGCATCAGTGGGTATCCTGCAGGCACTGGCAGCGACAGGGATGATCCCGCTGTCAAGCGCGGTGTATGTGCTCTTCGGACAGAACATCGGTACCTGCATCACAGCGGTGCTAGCTTCCATCGGGACGAAAGTGAACGCGCGGCGCACGACGGTGATCCATCTGATGTTCAACATCATCGGTACGGTCATATTTACAGTGGTCTGCATGGTCACCCCGTATGTGCATCTGGTGGAATCCATCACTCCGGGCGACCCGGTGGCGCAGATCGCAAACGCGCATACGATCTTTAATATCGTGACCACGCTGCTCCTGCTTCCCTTTGGCAATTACATGGCAAAGGCAGCAACCCACATCCTGCCGGACAGCAGGAAAGAGGACGACGAGGACCTGCGCCTGAAGTACATCAGGCCGTTTGAGTCATCCTACGCCATCGGGCACAGCGCGGTGGCAGTGTCCCAGGTCCGCGACGAAGTGGGGCGTATGTTTGACATGGTTTCGAAAAATATCGACGATGCATTCGGCATCCTGATCAGCTATGACGAAAAGCGCAGGGCAAAGATCGCGGAGAGGGAAGAGTACATTGATTTCCTCAACAAAGGAATCTCCGAATATATCGTATCCCTGATGACCAGCGAGAAGTCCATGTCGGATTCCATCCAGATCAACGGATACTATGTGATCATCAGCAATCTGGAGCGGATCGGCGACCACGCGGTCAACCTCGCGGGATATGCGGACGACATGAAGAAATGGGATCAGCAGTTCTCGGATAATGTGCTCGAAGAGCTGGATGAGATGAAGAAGCAGTGCATGAGCGCCCTGGATAACGTAAAGGATGTCACACCGGACAATGTAGGCGTTGTCCTGAACAAGGCGGTCGTGATGGAGCAGAAAAATGACGACATGAGGGATAAGTATTTCAAGAAGCAGCTCCAGCGCTTAAAGAAAGGCAAATGCAAGCCGCAGAGCGGCATCGTGTTCTCCGAGGTCCTCACGGATTTCGAAAGAATGGGAGACCATACGCTCAATATCGCGCAGCAGTATAAAGAAATGGCTCAGTAGCAGATGAATAAAAACCTCTGTTTTACAGATACTACATTTACTGACAGAAAACAGTAAAATGTGCAGATATCTGTAAAACGGAGGTTTTTTATATGAAAGCAACGGGGATAGTTAGGCGGATCGACGACCTGGGGCGTGTCGTCGTTCCGAAGGAGATCAGAAGGACGCTCCGTATCCGGGAAGGGGATCCTCTGGAAATCTTTACAGACCGGGAGGGAGAGATCATCCTGAAAAAATATTCGCCCATCGGCGAGCTTGGCAGCCTGGCAAAGCTGTACGCGGAGAGCCTCGCGCAGACGATGGGCTGCACGGTGTGCATCACGGACACGGACCAGGTGGTGGCGTCGGCGGGAAGCGGGAGAAAAGAACTCCAGGATCAGTTCATCGGACAGGAGATGGGAAATGCGATAAAGGAACGCGCACAGATCCTGGCCAGGAGCGGAGATCTGTCTTATATAAAGATCACTGCGGATATGAAAGGGTACTGTGACGAAGTGATCTGTCCCATTATCTGCGATGGGGATGTGATCGGCGCGGTGGTCATGCTGAACAAAGACGAAAAGAGACGGTTCGGGGAAGTGGAACAGAGGGTGGCGCACAGCGCCGCGGATTTCCTCGGGCGCCAGATGAGCTGACAGGCATCGGACTGATCCCAAAGTGGATTTTGGAATAAATCGCCGCGGACAAACATAAGCTTTATCAGCAGAGAAATATATGAAGTAAATGGTCGGATGATCATACGGCAGGGAGGGTGGTGAAGCTTATGGAGAAAAAAACAGCGGGAGGCTTTACAGGCCGGAGCGGGATCGGGCAGGCCGCGGTCAGGATGCTGAAGGCGCTTTTGTGCGCGTATGTGGTGACCGGGATCATGCTCCTGCTCCTGACGGTCCTTCTGTACAAGGCGGGGCTGAACGAAGAAAATGTAAACGCAGGGATCATACTGACGTATGTGATCTCCACATTTGCGGGAGGGTTTGTGATCGGGAAGCTCACGGGAGTGAAGAGATTCCTCTGGGGACTGCTGGCAGGGATCCTGTATTTTGCGCTCCTTCTCCTGATCTCTCTGGGAGTGTACCATTCTCTCCAGGGGGAGGCGGGAAATCTGCTGACAACCTTCCTCCTGTGCGCGGGAGGCGGCATGCTGGGCGGGATGGTGTCGTGAAAAAAAGGCTTCCATATCCCCGTGACCTGTGCTATAATATCGGAAGCAATATGTTGTAGGATATTAGGAGGACAGAACATGAAACACATTAAGACATTAAATACACAGACATTAAATAATACAGTGAAAAAAGGCGGATGCGGAGAGTGCCAGACATCCTGCCAGTCAGCATGTAAGACATCCTGTACAGTCGGAAATCAGACCTGCGAAAACAGAAAATAAGTTTTCGGTAAGCACAAGAAAACAAGGGGGAAAGGCAGCGGTTTTTGTGACCGCTGCCTTATGCATGTTAAAAATGCGCGCGTGCCGGGAGCGGCCGGTACAGCGTAAATGATGAAGGGGAGCATGTAGAAAGAGAGGTACTATCTGTGATACATCTGTATCAGAACAATGGATATAATATCGTCCTCGATGTGAACAGCGGCGCTGTGCATGTGGTGGACAAGGCGGCATACGATGTGATCGGCGCCCTGGAGGAACAGAATGAGTTCCACACGCCGGAGACGCTTAAGAGCCCGGAGACGGCCGCGTACTTAAAAGAGCGGCTGGGACAGGAATATGCAGAAGAGGATCTGACAGACATCCTGGAGGCTGTCACAGAGCTGACCGGACAGGGAAGGCTGTTCACCCGGGATGTGTATGAGGATTATATCGATGAAGTAAAGCAGAGAAAGACAGTGGTCAAGGCGCTGTGCCTGCATATCGCCCACGACTGTAACCTTGCCTGTAAATACTGCTTTGCTGAGGAAGGCGAATACCACGGGCGGCGGGCGCTCATGTCCTATGAGGTGGGCAAGAAGGCGCTGGACTTCCTGATCGCCAATTCCGGGAAGCGGAGAAACCTGGAGGTGGATTTCTTCGGCGGGGAACCGCTGATGAACTGGCAGGTCGTGAAAGATCTGGTGGCTTACGGCAGGGAGCAGGAGAAGATCCACGACAAACATTTCAGATTCACTCTTACGACCAACGGCGTACTCTTAAACGATGAGGTACAGGAGTTCGTCAACAAAGAGATGGACAATGTGGTCCTGAGCCTGGACGGAAGGAAAGAAGTCAATGACAGGATGCGCCCGTTCCGCAACGGGAAGGGAAGCTATGACCTGATCGTGCCGAAGTTCCAGAAGCTGGCAGAGAGCAGGAACCAGCAGAAATACTACATACGAGGCACATTTACGAGGAACAATCTGGATTTTTCAAATGACGTCCTGCATTTTGCGGAGCTTGGTTTTGAGCAGATCTCCATCGAACCTGTGGTCGGCGAGGATACGGACCCGTACGCGATCCGTAAGGAAGACCTGCCCCAGATCTTCGAGGAGTACGATAAGCTGGCGAAGATCATGGTCGACAGGGAGAAAAGCGGCAGAGGGTTTACCTTCTTCCACTTTATGATCGACCTGGAGGGCGGTCCATGTGTGTCCAAGCGGCTCTCGGGCTGCGGTTCGGGTACGGAGTACCTGGCAGTGACGCCGTGGGGCGACCTCTATCCGTGCCACCAGTTTGTGGGGCAGGAGGAGTTCCTGATGGGAAATGTGGATGAGGGGATCACCCGCCCGGACATTGCGGATGCATTCCGGGGATGCAGCGTTTACTCAAAGGAAAGCTGTAAGAAATGTTTTGCGAGGTTCTACTGCAGCGGCGGCTGTATGGCGAACTCTTATAAATTCCATCATACGATCAACGACACCTATGAGGTGAGCTGTGAGATGGAGCGCAAACGCGTAGAATGCGCGATCATGATAAAAGCGGCTCTGGCGGACGCCTGAACCGGAAGAAAAAAGAAAGGAATGTACAGTCATGAAAAAGAGCAGAGGCATAATCAGCCTGATCCTTGTGGCTGCTGTCATGATCCTGATCGGTGTGACGACGATCCACGGTCTGGACTCAGAAGGTATGGGAGCTGCAAGGAACATCAATCTCGGCCTTGATCTTGAGGGGGGAGTGAGCATCACCTATCAGGTAAAGGGAGAAACTCCTTCCCAGGAGGACATGGATGATACGGTGTACAAGATGCAGCGCCGTGTGGAACAGTACAGCACAGAGGCACAGGCATACCAGGAAGGAAACGACCGGGTGAGCATCGAGATCCCGGGAGTAGAGGACGCGAATGCGATCCTCGAGGAACTGGGACAGCCGGGCTCCCTGTATTTTATCAAGCACTATGACAGCGAGGGAAATGAAAATTACACCCTCGGTTCAAACGGCTACGTTCTGAACAAAGATATCGAAGAGCTGAAAGGGACAGACTCCATTGTCCTGACAGGTTCTGAGGTGAAATCCGCGTCAGCCGGGGCTTATCAGGATCCCACCACAGGAGCCCAGGAGTACGGCGTGGACCTGACACTGAATGAAGAGGGGACCGCAGCTTTTGCAGCGGCGACGGAAGAAGCATATAACAACGGAAAAGATACGATCGCGATCTACTATGACGGCGACCTGATCAGCGTCCCGGAGGTAAATGCTGTGATCGAAAACGGGCAGGCGCAGATCTCCGGCGCGGGCATGACTTATGAGGAGGCGGACAACATTGCCTCAACGATCCGCATCGGCGGCCTGAACCTGGAGCTGGAAGAGATCAGCTCCAAAGTCGTGGGCGCGCAGCTCGGCGAGGAAGCGATCAGCACCAGCCTTCTGGCGGGAGCCATCGGACTCGCCCTTGTATGTATCTTCATGATCTTTGTATACCTGCTTCCGGGTCTGGCATCCAGTATTGCCCTTGTATTTTATACCGGGCTGACACTGGTGCTCCTGAATGCGTTTGACATCACGCTGACCCTGCCGGGTATCGCGGGTATCATCCTCGGGATCGGTATGGCGGTGGATGCGAACGTCATCATCTTCGCCCGCGTGAAAGAAGAACTCTCAGCAGGGACTTCTGTGCACGCGTCGCTGAAAGCGGGCTTCCATAAGGCCATGTCCGCGATCCTGGACGGAAACATCACGACCCTGATCGCTGCGGCAGTGCTCTGGTTCCGCGGAAGCGGTCCGGTAAGAGGATTCGCCCAGACTCTGGCACTTGGTATCGTGGTATCCATGTTTACGGCGCTTGTCGTGACAAGACTCATTGTATTCTCATTCTACGCGCTGGGGATCAGGAACCCGAAGGTTTACGGACGCGTGAAAGCTCCGAGAAAACCTATCGATTTCCTTGGAAAGAGAAAAGTCTTCTTCATTGTCTCTATCCTGCTGTGCGTCAGCGGATTTGTAGGCATGGGCATCAACCATGCGCGCGGTATCGGGGCAATGAATTACAGCCTTGATTTTGCAGGCGGTACGGCGACCACCGTGACATTTGACAAAGAATATACTCTGGATGAGATCGACAGCCAGATGATCCCTGAACTGGAAGACATCACAGGGGACAAAAATATCCAGGTACAGACAGTTAAGGGAACGAACCAGGTTGTGTTCAAGACCCAGACACTGGATCTCGATAAACGTGAAGCATTTGAGACCTATATGCAGGAAGACTTCGGTGTGACCGAGGAGATCACGACAGAGAACATCAGCTCCACAGTCAGCTCCGAGATGAGGACAGACGCTGTGATCGCGGTGCTCATCGCGACGGTCTGCATGCTGCTGTACATCTGGTTCCGCTTCAAGGATATCCGTTTCGCGACCAGCGCGGTGCTGGCGCTCGTGCATGATGTGCTCGTGGTATTTGCCTTCTATGCGATCGCAAGAGTATCTGTGGGCAATACGTTCATCGCATGTATGCTGACCATCGTCGGATATTCCATCAACGCGACGATCGTCATCTTTGACCGTATCCGCGAGGAGCTCAAGGAGGACGGCAGGGCAGCGGACAACCCGGCAGTGCTCAAAGAGCTTGTCAACCGCTGCATCACACAGACGCTGACAAGAAGTATCTATACTTCCCTGACGACCTTCATCACGATCGCAGTGCTCTATGTCATGGGCGTAAGCTCCATCAAAGAGTTCGCACTGCCGCTGATGGTAGGTATCGTATGCGGCGCGTACTCATCCGTATGTATCACAGGCGCGCTCTGGTTTACAATGAAGACAAAGGGCATGAAGATGTCCGCAGTCAACGCGCTGGCTGACAAAGGCGCAGCCGAGGCGGCAAAGGCGTCTGAAAGCGCGAAGCCGGCAGAGAAGGCCGCTTCAAAGAAAGCGAAGGATACAAAGGCTGACAAGGCCGGGAATACCCAGAATAAAACATCTGCGAAAAAGAGCGAAGGCGCTTCCGCGGGAAAAGAAGGCGGAAGTACGCAGGCACATTCTGTCAGGAGATATACAAAGAACAGGTCGCAGAAAGACTGATCTTGTTCCCGGGCGGCTGCCCGGGAATCAGAGGGGGAGAAGAGATGGAGCGTGGGCAGAGGAAGTTTTTCCGAAAGGAGACCGGCTATATCATAAGAGGGCTGATCTGGTACTTTCTTGTCATGATACTCATAGCAATGGGAAGCACAGCAGTTTTCCTGCGGGGCGGAATGAACCGGGGTGAAGCTGAGGGGACAGGGTATATCATCGGCGTTGCAGCCGGCGTGGCTGTTCTCTTTGTAAGAAACATCCTGTTCGGCAAAAAGACAGACGTATTTGCGGAAACCGGGAAAAGGATGCGGTTTCGGACGTTCGCTGTGTTTTTCTGCCTGATATTGATGATGCAGTTCCTGTTTATAACGGGGACATGGGTGATCGAATCCGTGCTGAATGCGGCAGGGCTTACTATGGAAACCGCGGTCAGCCATGCTGCCGGGGAAGAACATACAGGCATATCCATGCTGCTGTACAGCGGGATCGCGGGTCCGGTGGCAGAGGAGATCGTACACCGCGGGATGGTTCTCAAAGGGCTCCGGAAGAATGGGAAAGCATTTGCGCTGATCCTCAGTTCCCTGCTGTTTGGACTTGGTCACATCAATCCGGTACAGATCTGTCTGGCAGTTCCGATGGGGGTCCTTCTGGGATATATTGCAGTCGAGTATTCTGTCAAGTGGGCGATCCTGCTGCATATCGCAAACAACCTGCTGCTGGGGAACCTGTTTGTGCGGCTGTTGGATCAGATGCCGGGGATCCTGTCTGATCTCGTGTTTTTCGGATGCCTGACAGCCGGATCTGTTGCAGGGATCATCGCTTTGGTAAAAAACCGCGGGAAATTGAAAAGCTGGTTTGCGGAGAATGCCGCGCCGAAAGGATATCTCAGATGTGCATTTACCCTGCCGTCTGTCCTGATCCTGTGCGTGACAGACCTGCTGATGGGCGTGGGATGGATAGTGACAACGATCGCGCCATTGTAAGGCGGGACCATATATTGGCATACAGCTGACATACACAGTCAGGCGGCTCCATAAATTTGACGAACACGGGCGCGCTTTATGCGGAATGAGACATCTTCCGCATGGGGCGCGCCCGTCTTTACTTTTGTCCGGATCAATGATATATATAAAAGGTAAAAATGAAGGAGGCATACAGGATGCAGCGCTGGTTTATCACAATGAAAAAAGCAGACTTTAACAGGATCGGGGAGAAGTACCATATCTCTCCGATCGTGGCGCGCCTGATCCGCAACCGGGATATCATCGGGGATGATGCCATTGACTTCTATCTGAACGGGACGATCGCGGATCTGTACGACGGTATGCTGATGAAGGATATGGACCGGGCGGTGGAGATCCTCGCGGAGAAGATCCGGGAGGAGATGCGGATCCGCGTGATCGGGGACTATGACATCGACGGCGTAAATGCAACTTATATCCTCCAGGAAGGACTGTCCGGACTCGGCGCGGATGTGGACACAGATATCCCGGACCGGATCAAAGACGGGTACGGGCTCAATCGGCTGCTCATCGACCGGGCCATCGACGATGGCGTTGACACGATCGTGACCTGCGATAATGGGATCGCGGCGGCAGAGGAGATCGCGTATGCAAAGGAGAACGGGCTGACTGTCGTTGTGACGGACCACCATGAAGTGCCGTATATTGAGATGGACGGGGAGAAAGAGTACATCCTCCCAAAGGCAGACGCAGTGGTGGACCCTCACCGGCCGGACTGCGGGTATCCGTTTAAAGGGCTCTGCGGCGCAGCGGTGGCGTATAAGCTGGTGGAGGCGCTCTATAATGTCATGCAGAGAGATCCCGAAGATGTGGATTATCTGATGGAGAATGTTGCTATCGCCACAGTGGGAGATGTGATGGATCTGATCGGAGAGAACCGGATCTTTGTAAAGCAGGGGCTGGAGATGCTCAAGCGTACGAAGAATCAGGGACTGAAGGCGCTGATCGAGTGCACCGGGATCGATGTGGAACGGCTTTCTGCCTACCATATCGGTTTTGTGCTGGGACCCTGCATCAATGCCAGCGGGAGGCTGGATACAGCGAAGCGAGCCCTGGAACTTTTGAACGCGAAGACACGCAGGGAGGCTGTGGTGCTGGCAGAGGACCTGAAAGCACTCAATGACAGCCGCAAGGAGATGACGGAGAAGGGTGTTGAGGAGGCAGTGCAGATGATCGAGAGCACTCCTCTGAAACATGACAAAGTGCTGGTAGTGTATCTCCCGGACTGCCATGAGAGCATTGCCGGGATCATCGCGGGCAGGATCCGTGAACGGTATTACAGGCCGGTGTTTGTCCTGACCCGTGCGGAGGAGGGAGTTAAAGGGTCCGGAAGGTCCATTGAGACTTATGATATGTTTGCCGAGATGTGCCGGTGCCGCGCTCTGTTCACAAAGTTCGGCGGACATAAGATGGCGGCGGGGCTGTCTCTGGAGGAAGGGAACGTGGAGCGGTTCCGGGAGACTATCAATGAACTCGCAGATCTGACTGAAGAGGACCTTCAGATGAAAGTGTCCATCGACATGAGGCTTCCCTTTCCCTATATCACGGAAGAACTGATCCATGAGCTGGACCTTCTAGAACCTTTTGGAAAAGGGAATACAAAACCTCTGTTTGCGGAGCGGAACCTGAGGGTGATCAGCCC
>DWUV01000077.1 GCA_019120595.1 Candidatus Mediterraneibacter tabaqchaliae
CTGCGAGCAGTCTGGGTCAAATCTTTGGAGAGTAGCCCGGACCGGGATTCTCCCGTTACAGGGATACCTGTTGCCCCGCCGGTTGTGCGGCAGACAGGGATGAGGGACCGGCAGCGCAGAGAGGCGCAGCAGCGCAGCGCCGGTAACAGAAGTGGTATCGCGGAAAAGTATTTCGTCTTCTGACAGAGTGATCTGTCAGAGGGCGTTTTTTATTTCCGTGAAGCAGCGATCCAGGCGGACATGCCTGTATGTCCGTTTGGCGGCTCCCGCGAAGGTCCTTTCGGCAGCTTTTGCATTTCAGGATGCATCGGATGCATCGGCATCCGTGAGACAATCTTTTTAGATACAAAGGAGAGTAGAGGATTATGAACACATTAGTAATCGTACTGATCGCCGCTGTGTGCCTGATCACTGCCTATGTGCTGTACGGACGCTGGCTGGCGAAGAAATGGGGGATCGACCCGAAGGCGAAGACTCCGGCGGTCCTGCACAATGACGGGCAGGATTACGTGCCCACAGACGGATGGACAGTCTTTGCCCATCAGTTTTCATCCATCGCGGGCGCGGGTCCTGTCACCGGAGCGATCCAGGCGGCGGCGTTCGGCTGGCTGCCGGTCCTTCTGTGGATCATCCTGGGAGGTATCTTCTTCGGGGCAGTCACGGACTTTGGAGCACTGTACGCGAGCGTCAAGAATGACGGAAAGTCCATGGGACTCCTGATCGAGAAGTATATCGGAAAAGCGGGAAGAAAGCTCTTCCTCGGATTCTGCTGGCTGTTCTGTCTTATTGTTATCGCAGCGTTTGCTGACATGGTGGCAGATACATTTAACGCGTATGTCGTGACGGACGGCGTGCAGACGCTCTCTGAAAATGCGACAGTAAACGGGGCGGCGGGAAGTATTTCCCTGTTCTTTATCCTGTTCGCGGTCGTGTTCGGCGTGGTCCAGCATAAGGTGAAGTTCGCCGGATGGAAGGAAGTCGTATTCGGGCTGGTATGCACGGTGCTCGCATTTGTATTCGGTATGAACTTCCCGGTGATCCTGGGCAAGGATATGTGGGTGTACATCGCATTTATCTATATCTTCCTGGCGGCGGTGCTTCCGATGTGGTTCGTGATGCAGCCCAGGGATTATATGTCGACCTTTATGTTCGTGGGAATGATCGCGGGCGCGGTGCTGGGTCTGATTTTTGCGCATCCGTCCATGAACCTCCCGGCGTTTACCGGATTCCAGAATGAGAGCCTGGGAACCCTTTTCCCGATCCTGTTCGTGACGGTCGCCTGCGGCGCGGTGTCCGGATTCCACAGCCTGGTGTCATCCGGTACGTCCTCCAAGACGATCTCAAATGAAAAGGATATGCTGAAAGTCGGATACGGCGCAATGGTCCTGGAAAGTCTTCTGGCAGTCATCGCGCTCTGCGTGGCGGGAGCGGCGGCAGCTGCGGACGGCACAGCGGCTGTGGGCACGCCGTTCCAGATCTTCTCCTCGGGAGTCGCAGGATTCCTCGAGATGTTCGGCATCCCGGTCTATGTGGCGCAGAGCTTTATGACCATGTGCGTATCCGCTCTGGCATTTACGACGCTGGATTCCGTAGCGCGTATCGGGCGTATGTCCTTCCAGGAGCTGTTCAGCGTGGATGACATGGAGCATGCGGAAGGCTGGAGGAAAGTCCTGTGCAACAAGTATTTCGCGACAGTCATCACTCTGGTGTTCGGCTACATCCTGACCCAGGTCGGATACTCCAATATCTGGCCGCTGTTCGGAAGCGCAAACCAGCTGCTGAGCGCGCTTGTGCTGATCACACTGTGCGTCTTCCTGAAAGTGACGGGAAGGACGATGAAGACACTGGTACCGCCGTTTGTGATCATGCTGATCGTGACATTCTCCGCCCTGGTGCAGAGATTTATCTCGCTTGTCAAGGCATTTTCAGCGGGGACAGGCGTGTTCATGGTCGAGGGACTGCAGCTTATCGTTGCGGTGCTGCTCATGGTGCTCGGCGTGACGATCGTGGTCACGTCGGGAAAAGAGCTTATCAGGAAGAAAGCTGAGAACTAAGCGGATTTAAAAATAGCAGTTCAACCATCGGAAGTCGGAGGCTGAACTGCTTTTTTGTGTGCGTCCTGCCGAGGGGCAGATACAGCCGCTGCTGCGGGGCAGTCCTGCAAAATGTTCCGGGAACGGATTACGATCACGCATTCGCCTTGTAATCCCATGCCCGCCGGTTTATACTACGCATATGGATTCAGGCATGATGTGAGAGTGCGGGTATTAAGAAAGAAACACACTAAGCAGAGGTGAAAAGGCTATGAAAGTGCAGGAATTAAGGCAGATGCTCAGAGACACAGACCGCAGTCTGGTTGAAAAAGCGTTTGTCGAGAGTTATAAACAGCTTAAGAAAGCTCAGAAAGAAGAGGCGGATTATCTGATCAGGACAATTTTGTCCGGGGAAAGTGAGAAATCCGGTGCAAAAAAGGAAAAACAGAGTTTTGAGGAACTGGAAGCGCAGATAGAAACATTTCTTGCAAACGCGAAAGCAGGGAATTATTATGCTCCGAATCGCGTGATCCCTAAAAGCCAGCGCCCAAAGTGGCGGTTCCTGGTGAAGGGGTATATTAAAGAACTGGGAAAGACTGCTCCGGAAAGCGGACGTTATGAAAGGGCATCGGAGCTTTTGAGGGATATTTATGCACTGCTGTGCCAGGCGTGCAACTATTATCTGTTCTCAACGGAGGATGCTTTTCGGTCGGTGGGCTGGCGGCAGGAGGAGCTGTTTCATCTTCTGGTGTCAAAGACATTTGGGAAAGGATTCAGTAAGGAGAATGTCGCGGAGATGACGATTATGGCATGCACAGGCGGGCTGAGCAGGGAGTCTCTCTATTATGGGCAGCAGACAGTGCTTCTTTCTGAGCTGAAGACGAGTGATGTAAAGTATATGGCGATGGAAACAATAAAGGAAGAGGTTCAGAAACGGAAGGAGAAGCTGTCAGAACTTGTAAGATTTGATCATCAGAGGGATTATCTGGAAGAAGAGATCAACAATTTCTGCGACCTGTTTCTTATGCTTTCCCTCTCACTGGCAGAGACGGAGCAGGGAGTGAAATATTATTTTAAGAACAGTATAGAGATGCAGAAAGAGATCATCTTATACCGTGCGCTTGAGGCAGCGGATATTTTGGGAGATGATGAGGCGTGGATAGAAATTTATAAATACGGTCTTTTGAAAAAGATAAAACCAAGAGATGAGCTGACGAAAGAGTATAAGGAAAAATCTGGCAGAATTTCCAAGACACAGGGCTTTTAAGCAGGAGATGCAGAAGTATCGGTAAGGAAGGGAAGAATAAATGCAGAAGATTTTAGTAGTGGAAGACGACAGGGAGATGAACCAGGGGATTTCCTATGTCCTGGAGGAAGAGGGCTATCGCACCATATCCGCCCATACTATCGCGGAAGGGCGGGACGCTTATGAAAAGAACGGCGCGGATCTTATCCTTCTGGATGTGAACCTGCCGGACGGGGAAGGCTTTGGATTCTGCCGCTGGATCCGGGAGCGCTCCAAAGTCCCGGTGCTCTTCCTGACGGCAAGGGACCTGGAGGAGGACGCCCTGCTGGGGTATGAAGTGGGCGCGGAGGACTATGTGACAAAGCCATTCTCCATGAAGATCCTGCTCAGGAAGATCAGCGTCATCCTGAAGCGGAGCGGGGAGGAGCAGGGGCCTGTGTTTGACGATGGGTTCCTGAGGCTCGACCTGCTCCGGGCAAAGGCGGAAGTAAATGGGAAGGCGTGTTCTGTCACTCCTACGGAATTCAGGATCCTCAAAGAGTTCCTCGCCCACAGGGGGCAGCTGCTTACCTATGAAGTGCTGCTGGACAGGCTGTGGGACGGCGGGAACCAGTTTGTGGATAAGCATGCCCTGGCGGTGAATATAAACCGGCTGCGGGGGAAGATCGAGGACGCGGAACACAAATATATTTCAAATGTATATGGGATGGGATATCAATGGATTGGACAGTGATCATCGCAGTGTGCGCCGCCGCGGCAGCGGGCGTCATGGGCTGGAAGCTGTGGAAGATGAAGCGGGACATTTATGAGTTCGCAGACACGCTGGAGGAGAGCCTGGACGCGGTCATCCAGGGGAGAAGACCGCGGGAAAGCGGGGAAACGGAAGATACGCTCCTGGGGAGGGTGAATGAAAAGCTGCGCCGGGTCTTTCATATCCTGGAGAAGAAGGAAGAGGAGACTGCGAGGAGCAGGCAGCAGATCAGAGAGCTGATCTCGGACATTTCCCACCAGACGAAGACGCCGATCGCAAACCAGAAGATCTATCTGGAAATTTTGAAAAGCAGGGGGCTCCCTGAGGATGCGGGAGAATTTCTGGATAAGCTGGAGCACCAGACGGACAGGCTGGATTTCCTCTTCCGGAGCCTTGTAAAAATGTCCCGGCTGGAGACCGGCGTGATCCAGATCCGGAAGGAAACCGCGGATCTGATACAGACATTGGGATGTGCCGTGGCGGCGGTCGTCCCGGCAGCCTCGAAGAAAAATATCGTTCTCTCTGTGGAGAGAGAAGACGGGAAAGGGGCGCTGGAACTGTCCCATGATAAAAAATGGACGGAAGAAGCCATCTATAATCTGCTGGACAATGCTGTGAAATATACCCCGCAGGGCGGGAAGGTCACGGTCCGGGTGCAGCGGCGGGAGATCTTCACGGAGATCCATGTGCGGGATACCGGGAAGGGGATCGCACCGGAGCGGCATGCCCGGATCTTTACCCGGTTTTACCGCGAGCCGGAAGTCCACGGACAGGATGGCCTTGGCATCGGGCTGTACCTGACAAGGAAGATCGCGGAGATGCAGGGCGGATATGTGGAAGTGCGCTCGGAAGAGGGAGCAGGAGCGGACTTCTGTATTTATCTGCCGAATGAACAGCAAGGGCAGGGGCAGCGGACGGAGAGGGGCGCGTCAGGCGGGAGCACGGTCACAGTTTTGTGATTATCCGAGATTGAGACCGGTCTGTGATTTTCAGCGTGTATCCTGAGATCACAGAGGAGGTAAGAACTATGGGAGATTACATTGTAAGAACAGTCGGATTGAAGAAATATTACCGTCTCGGAGAGAATACGGTAAAGGCGCTGGACGGAGTGGATTTCACTGTAAAGGAGCGGGAGTTTACCGCCATCATCGGGAAGTCGGGGAGCGGAAAGAGCACTCTGCTGCATATGATCGGCGGGCTTGACACACCCACTGCCGGGGAAGTCTATGTGGACGGAAGGAAGCTCTCGGATATGAACAGAGAGCAGCTCGCCATTTTCAGGAGACGCAAGGTGGGATTTGTATTCCAGAGTTATAACCTGGTGCCGGACCTGAATGTGTATGAGAATGTGGTGCTGCCCATTGAATTGGACGGGAAGCGGATCGACCGGCGGTTCGTGAGGGAGATCCTGGAACTGCTCCAGATCGACGGGAAGGCGGAGGCTCTGCCGGGGATGTTATCCGGGGGACAGCAGCAGCGCGTCGCCATCGCCCGCGCTGTGGCGGCAAAACCGGGGATTATCCTGGCGGACGAACCGACTGGGAATCTGGATACTGCGTCCGGGCATGACGTGATGGGACTGCTCAAAGTGGCGGCGAAACAGTTCCAGCAGACGGTAGTCCTGATCACACATGACAATGATATCGCGCAGATGGCGGACCGGACCGTGCATATTGAGGACGGCAGGATCGTAAAGGCAGGTGACCGTTATGCTGGCAAATAACAACCGCAGGGCCATCGACCGCATGGCAAAGAGCACGCTGAGGAACAATAAGGGAAGGAACCTGATCATTTTTCTGTCCATCGTACTGGCATCCTTTATGCTCTTTTCGATCTTTACGGCAGGGATCACTTATTTTAAAATGCAGCGGCTCCAGAATATCCGTTTAAACGGCGGGGAGTACGATGCCATCATGTACGGAGTCACTGAGGAACAGAGGGAGAAGTGTGAAAATAACCCGGATATCAAAAGGACAGGGGTCCTCGCCATGAGCGGATACATCGAATCCACGGAAAAGGATGGCACTGTGGAGGCTTCCTGTATCTGGGCGGATCCTGTGTGCTGGGATGAGATCATGGCGCCGGCGCGGGACTGGGTGATCGGAGTTTATCCCAAGGCTGACAATGAGGTTATGGTGACAAAAGAAGCGCTGGAGCAGGCAGGGCTTGCCGGGCTTACGGTGGGGGACAGTTTTTCCGCAGGATACCGGGATGGGAACGGAAATCTGCTGACAAAGGAGTTTATCATATCCGGCATGTGGGACGGCTATGGGACGAAGAATGCGTTCTATGTGTCAGAGGCATTTTACCGGGAGTCAGGATATGACGTGTCAGAGGCGAGGTGCGGGAGATTCCATCTGGACTTTGACAGGCTGGTCATGACATCCGGTGAGCAGGAAGCATTTATCGAGAGCCTGGATCTGGGGAAACAGCAGGCCGTGTATTTTACCAGTGATATGGGATATTCTCTGCCTATCTTTTTCGGCCTGTGCACCCTTGCGGCAGTGACCTGCCTGTGCGCGTATCTCCTGATCTATAATATCCTGTATCTTGCCGTATCGGGAAATGTCCGTTATTACGGGCTGCTCCAGACTGTGGGGATGACAGGCAGGCAGATCCGGCGGCTGATCCGCAGGCAGATGATGTTCCTCGGATGCGCGGGAGTGCTGGGAGGGCTTCTGGCAGGAGGCGCGGTCTCGTTCCTGCTCCTTCCGTCGGTGATCCGTTTCCTCGGGATCCGTGCCGGGGAGGAGGGGGATGTCCTTATAACACTGAACCCGGCAGTCGTTCTCCTGACGGTTGCCCTGACCGCGTTTACGATATATATGGGCAGCAGGAAGCCTGTGAAAATGGCAGTGTCTGTCTCACCTCTGGAGGCAGCGGGATACCGCCCGGCGCAGGGAAAGGACGGGCGCCGGCGGACGGGAAGAGGAAGGCTGATCCCCAGGATGGCGCTGGACCAGGTATTAAAAGACAAAAAGAAATCCGCCGTGATCATAGTTTCGCTTGCAGCCGGGCTGTCTGTATTCCTCTGCCTGAGCACCCTTCTGGAAAGCCAGGCGGCGAGGACCATTGTGACAAATCATATGAACAATGATATCACGGTCGCAAATGATACGCTGAAAAAGGAAGATCCCGCAGAGCACAGGGACCTGCTGACAGAAGATTTTCTCAGAAGACTGGAGGAGGTCGGCGGAGTGTCTCAGGTCTATCCGCTCATATACGGGCAGATCACAGTGCCCTGGGAGCCGGATTTTGCCGATCTGTGGATGGAAGAATTTTACGCGAAGTGGATGAACATACCCTATTCGGATGAGGCGGAGGAATATAAGGAGTATCCGGAAAATTTCGGTTCCGTCATACTGGGAGTCAGCGAGGCGGAGTTCCCCTATCTCCAGGAAACCGTGGGAGCAGAACTTGACAAAGAAGAGTTCCTGTCCGGAAGATCATGTGTGCTGTACCGGAACGGCCTTGATCTGACGATGGATGACCTGGCGGGGAAAGAAGTCACCTGCGCGGAGTACGGGAACAGTGAAAATACACGTACATTCCGGATCGCCGGGCTGACGGATGAGGGATATTACAGCGGCCCCATGCTCGGGTATCCGCCCACGGTCATTGTGAGCGATGCTGTGGTCAGGGAGTTTATCCCCGCTCCGGTTGTCTCCAAGGCGGGGATCAGGTATGCGGAGGAGTATGACGAACAGACAGAGCAGGAAGTGCTGGATCTGCTCCGGAGCAGCCCGGATGCGAAAGACTTCTCCTGGGAGTCAAAGCTGGAATCCATGCAGGAGGTGGAGCGCGCCCAGGGGAATATGAGGGAAGTCGGTATTGGCATCGCGCTGATCCTGGCGCTGATCGGGATCCTGAATTATGTAAACACAGTGACCGGAAATATCCAGAGGAGACAGGATGAACTGGCAATCCTGGAGAGCGTGGGCATGACGGACAGGCAGCGGAACCGGATGCTCATCCTGGAGGGACTGTTCTTCGCAGGCGGGTCGCTTATCCTGACCGCCACCGCGGGGCTCGCTGTGACGTATGCAGTGTACCAGTCTATGAACTATATGCAGGCGCCCTTTGTGGTGCCGGTGTGGCCCCTGGTGGGGATGGCGGTGTTTATCACAGCGGTATGTGTCGGGATTCCCCTTGCCGCGGGAGCGCGGATGATCAGGAAGGGGAGCGTGGTGGAGAGGGTGAGGCTTATCTGAACTGACCCATTTTATCTGGAAAAGTGAAAAATCGTCAAAGTGGAAGCGCGGAATTGTAATCTTGATCAGGGTATGATATGCTCTCTACTAGAACAACCGTGTTACAGGGTGGCTGACCTCTATTCTACATAGGATGGGGTGGTGCTGATGGACAAGAAACCGTTTGACTTTAAAGATCTAATGGCTTTTGGAATGTTCATTCTGGCATTGCTGACATTCGTATTTGCGAATTTGAAGTAGTGTTTAAAGCATAGCAAAACCGCCCTTGTACTTTGGCGAGTAAGGGCGGTTTCATAAACTTAACTTATTGGTCAACCACTTTGGCGGTTGTTCTTTTAGCACCTTTAATATAGCATATCTTACTGGCAGGTGGCAAGGATTATTCAGTTTTTATAACAGAAATAAGGTATGCATATATGTTATGTGATAATTCTTTAAAGGGTGCGGAAACTCCATTTATCCTTTCAGCAGCCCGTCTATCATCCTGGATGCCTCGCTCCGGGTCAATGTCTGGGGATCCAGGTCGATCTTTGCACCCCGCTTCCGGATCAGGCTGGTAAGAAAGGCGAGCTGTTTCGGCGTGGCGGGCTGAGGTTTTCTGACCTTGTATGTAAGCTGCACAGGCTGAAAGAGCCTGGGTTCGCCCGCTTCAAAATAATGCGCCAGAGTCTGGTAAAGCTTGGCAGTGGCAAGCGCGTCGTGGTAGGCGCGGTGCGCGGATTTATTTTCTATATGGTAGTGGCTGCACAGGCTGCCCAGGCTTTTTGAGTCCAGGTCAGCATGCACTTTTCTGGCGATCTTCAGGGTGTCAATGCCCATCTTTTCAAATGTCAGGCCGTCCTGTACGGCGCTGCATTTCACAAAACTGTAATCAAAGATCACATTGTGGCCGATCAGGACATCGTCCCCGCAGAAATCCAGGAAGTCAGAGACTACCTGGCTGCGGGGATTTGCGTCCGCGACCATTTCATTTGTGATCCCGGTAAGCGCTGTGATCGCCGGTGAGACAGGAGATACGGGACGGATAAATTCCATGAACCGTTCCGCAACCCTGCCTTCCCGCACTTTCAGCGCTCCGATCTCTATGATCTCATTTTCCATGGGATCGAGTCCCGTTGTCTCAATGTCAAATGCAATGTATGATCTCAGCATGATTTCCGCTCCTTTTCTGACTGCTATTATAAAGGAAAAGACGGAGAAAATCCAATTTTATTTACCGTCCGGCATAAGAGCTCCGGTATAAGAGCATCGGATATGCGCCGGATATGCGCTGGATTACGGCTGAGTCTGCATCTGTATTTACAGATATCCCCGGAGATCCTTTATAAAATCCTCTTCCGTGCGGATGATCCGGTCCGCCAGGGCAAGCGCTTTCTTATCCGCGCGGTCCAGCGTGTTCCTCCGCTCGCCCAGGGTCTTGATCCCCATACTGCAGCCGTCGATGAGGAGCTTGGAAATCTGCGTGTTGTCATCGTTGAAAGTGAGCTTCATCTCTGTGGTAAACCATGCAAAAGTGCTGGAGACAGCTCCCGGCTCCTTCGGCTCATAACCGCATTCGCTGAGACGTTCATCCGCTTCCTGCCTCAGCTTTGCGTGGCGCTGTGCGTAGCTGTCCGCCAGTTCCAGCAGGCGGTGATCCCTGATGTACTCCCGGACCTGCCCGATACTGTCCTCCGCCATCCTGCATCCGCTGGTGCACTCTTCCAGCAGTTTTCTTGTCTGTTCATCCATGATCTTCCATGTCCTTTCTTAATTCTAATAATCTTTTATACTTAGAATGTCAGGGATATTGTGCGCATTTTTCTGATGGATTATGCGGTAACAGTTCAGCCATCGGGCTGCGCGGGAGAGAAAATCACGCTCGCATGATTTTTCGAGCGGGCAGTTCGATGAGCTGAGCGCCCGTTTATGAGGAAAACAGCGGCGGCAGCCGCAATAAGCACGCAGTGCGGTTTTCCGAATGGCGCGGGCTGAACTGTTACATTATGCCCACAGATACGGAGCGGATTGATTTTTCAGCTTTCATGCCATATAATAGAGCGGAACCGGAGCAATCCCGACGCAGGTGCGGGATGTTCACACATAATCGGAAGACAGCGTCCGCAGCGAGGGCGCATACGGTTCTGTCGAACTTAGAAAGGGGGTAACCTATGTTAAAGGGAAAGACAGTCCTGCTCGGGGTCACGGGCAGCATCGCGGCGTACAAGACTGCGTCCCTGGCCAGCGCGCTCAAAAAGCTGCACGCGGATGTGCATGTGCTGATGACGCAGAATGCGGTGAACTTCATCAATCCCATTACGTTCGAGACTCTGACCGGCAACAAGTGCCTTGTAGACACATTTGACCGGAATTTTGAGTACAGCGTGGAGCATGTATCGCTGGCAAAGAAGGCGGACGTGGTGATGATCGCGCCTGCCAGCGCCAATGTGATCGGCAAGATCGCCCACGGTATCGCGGACGATATGCTGACGACCACTGTGATGGCGTGCAGGTGCCGTAAGATCGTTGCTCCTGCCATGAACACGAACATGTTCGAGAATCCGATCGTACAGGATAATATGAAGATCCTGGAAAAGTACGGGTATGAGGTCATCAGCCCGGCTGTGGGATATCTGGCATGTGGCGACACGGGCGCAGGGAAGATGCCGGAGCCGGAGCTCCTGCTCGAGTATATCCTTCAGGAGATCGCCTGTGAAAAGGACATGCAGGGTCTGAATGTGCTCGTGACAGCGGGACCGACTCAGGAGGCGGCGGACCCGGTCCGTTATCTCACGAACCACTCCACGGGAAAGATGGGATATGCCATTGCCACAGTGTGCGCGCGGCGCGGCGCGTCCGTGACGCTTGTGAGCGGCCCGACCGCTCTGAAGAAGCCGCAGTTCGTCCGCACGGTGGAGATCACGACCGCAAAAGAGATGTTTGAGGCAGTGACCGAACGGGCAGCAGAGCAGGATATCATCGTCAAGGCAGCCGCAGTGGCGGATTACCGACCAAAATCCGTGAGCAGTGAAAAGATGAAGAAAAAAGACGGGGAGCTCACGCTGGAACTGGAGAGGACAGACGATATCCTGGCCTGGCTCGGCGGGCATAAGAGACCGGGGCAGTTCCTGTGCGGGTTTGCCATGGAGACGCAGGACCTGATCGGGAACGCCAGGCAGAAGCTTCAGAAAAAGAACCTGGACATGATCGTGGCGAACAGCTTGAGAGTGGAAGGCGCGGGATTTGGCGGCGATACCAATGTGGTGACCATGATCACGGAAAACGAGGAACTCTCACTCGGGAAAATGTCAAAAGAGGAGACAGCCTCAAAGATCATGGACCGGATCATGGACATACGGGCTGCCGAAGATATTGGCGGCAGCGAAAACAATCGAATATAGGGACAGAATTCTTAACTGTGCCAAATGTATTGTATCCCTTACGGGAATGATAACAAGGAGGCAATCATGAAAAATTCAGAAAATCAAAGAGCAGAAACTATGAAACAGACTGACGGCAGCCGGCAGAACAGCGGCGGTGTACAGTCAGGGAGCAGATTCAGCACGATGAGCATGGTCCAGGTGGCGATATTCGGTGCGATCATATGCATCATGGCCTTTACCCCCTTTCTGGGCTATATCCCGCTTGGATTTACAAGGGCGACCATCATCCATGTGCCGGTCATCATCGCGTCCCTTCTGATGGGACCGAAAAAGGGAGCGGCGCTGGGATTCCTTTTCGGGCTGACCAGTTTTATCAATAACACGATGAACCCCACGCCCACCTCATTCGTGTTTACGCCCTTTTACAGCATTGGGGATGTGAGCGGCGGTCTGGGAAGTATAATCATATGCTTTATCCCGAGGATCCTTGTGGGTGTAGTGCCGTATTTTGTATACAAGCTGGTCATGTGGCTCACCAAAGACCTGGTCAAAAGGAAGAGCGGGATCTCAAGCGTGGGTCTCGTGCTCGCGGGAGTGAGCGGCGCGCTGGTCAACACCCTGCTCGTCATGAACCTGATCTTCGTGTTCTTCAGAGAGGCATATGCCGCGGCGAATGAAGTCGCAGTGTCAGCGGTCTATACGTTTATCCTGACAGTGATCGGGATCAACGGCGTGCCTGAGGCGATCGTGGCAGGGATCCTGACCCTGCTCATCGGACGTGTGCTCTTAAAGAAAAATGTCAGGGAAAGGCTGGGCTTAAGAAATGATATTGGCTATTGATATAGGGAATACAAATATCGTGATCGGGTGCATGGACGGCAAAAAGTGCGTGTTCATCGAGCGGCTGTCCACCGTGCGCACAAAGACGGAGCTTGAATACGCCATTGACATCAAGAATGTGCTGGATATCTATCATATAAAAAGAGCGGATCTGGAGGGGGGGATCATCTCCTCGGTGGTTCCGCAGATCACCACGATCGTAAAGCTCGCGGTAGAGAAGATCCTGAAAAAAGAACCGCTCATCGTCGGCGCAGGCATCAAAACCGGGCTCAATATCCGCATCGATAACCCGGCGCAGCTCGGCAGCGATCTTGTGGTGGACTCAGTGGCGGCGATCGCAGAATATCCCGTTCCACTTCTGGTCTTCGACATGGGGACTGCGAATACAGTCTGCGTGATCGATAAAAATAAGAATTACATCGGCGGGATGATCTATCCCGGGATCGGCGTATCCCTTGATTCCCTCACTGCGAATGCATCGCAGTTGGGCGGCATCAGCCTGGAGGCTCCGGAGCATATCATCGGGAAAAATACGGTGGAGTGCATGAAAAGCGGCACCATATACAGCGCCGCCGCTGCCATAGACGGTATCATTGACCGTCTGGCGGAAGAACTGGACGGGGATGTGACCGTGGTCGCCACCGGAGGGCTGGCAGGGAAGATCGTGCCCCACTGCCGGAGAGAGATCCGGCTGGATGAAGATCTGCTGCTCAAGGGGCTGGCGGTCATCTATCAGAAAAATCAAAGGTGAAGCTGGATTTGCGGGGGAATTTCTGTCAGAGTAAAACGTCCGAAAACAGTGAAGCGCAGATATCGAAGACGTATTCAGAGCGGGGATATGGCTGGTATCCGCTCCGCTCCATGAGGCAGGAAAAACTACGAAATCAGGGGACACGCTAAAACCAGGGATCAGAAGAGAGGAACTCGGCTTCGCCTCAGACAACCCCTCTTCGGATCCCAACGCGTGTCCCCTGATTTCTACTTTTTCCAAGCCTCATTCCGAAGTCACCTCAACCACCCATATCCCCGCGCTGAAAGGTTTTCGAAAAAGGCGCTTCGCTGTTTTCTGGTTTACTCAAGCCGGAAGGTCCCCGACAAATCTATAGCCAGAGAGGCACAGCTTGCTGGGCCATATCGAACGGCTAATCCTCTCCCGGAAGTCCGAGTCACCTTCCGATTGGTAAAACTTTCTGTTTCGCCGCTGAAGCTCCCCTCTCACCAGCCTTTCGAAATCCTGCATTTGACTGAGGGACCTTCCGATCGGATGCGCGCAGAAAACCGCCCCTTTGATGCACCTTTCGCGGCGGACGGGGATATGGCGACGGTGACTTGGAGTAATCTGTTGGAAAGACTTAAAGGGAGAAAGCGTGGCGTTAATTGTCCGGCGGATGCCTGAGGCGGAGCCGAATCTTCCGCCGGACAATTGCTTTTAGCCATGCTTTCTCCCTTTTACGTCTTTCCCAGATTACGGAACCGGAACC
>DWUV01000078.1 GCA_019120595.1 Candidatus Mediterraneibacter tabaqchaliae
AAATACGTTGTTCTCGGACACTCTGAGAGAAGAGATTACTTCGGCGAGACAAAAGAGGATGTAAATAAGAAAGTCCTCAAAGCACTTGAGCACGGCATCACACCGATCATGTGCTGCGGCGAGACTCTGGAGCAGAGAGAGCAGGGCGTGACAATGGACTTCATCCGCCAGCAGGTAAAAGTTGGCCTTCAGAACGTGACAGCTGACCAGGCTAAGACAATGGTCATCGCTTACGAGCCGATCTGGGCGATCGGAACTGGAAAGACAGCTACAACAGAGCAGGCTGAGGAAGTATGCAAGGGCATCCGCGAGTGCATCGCTGAAGTTTATGACGAGGCGACAGCAGAAGCGATCCGTATCCAGTACGGCGGATCTGTAAACGCAGGCAATGCGGCAGAGCTCTTCGCACAGGCTGATATCGACGGCGGTCTGGTAGGCGGAGCTTCCCTGAAGGCTGACTTCGGAAAGATCGTAAACTACAAATAAAACTACAAATTAATAGGGAAAATAATTAAAAGAAAAGGCTTTTCTGTGAATGAGATGATATATCATAGAGAAGCCTTTTTTGCAAAACTCGGGAGAATGATATATCGCATATGAGGTGGGCTTTCACTCCGCAAGCTATTTTTCAAAGTGTTTCAAAAAAATTACGGGGGTCTCTCCGAAGGAATATCAGGAAAAAATGCTTTTAAAATAGAATAAATAGTCTGTTGATACGGATGTTTGATAAAGTGCCTGTTTTTATAGAAGACAGGTGCTTTTTTTGCGATATTAATATAAATATACTTTAGAATAATGATCATAAGGAAAAATTACAACAAAACAGTGAAGCGTATTTGTATGATATCGCCGAATTACTGAATCAGCAGTTACAGAACTCGCAGTTAACTTATTATAATAATTTCCAGGATGCTTACAGGGAAAAAGATCTGGAAACATTCAACGAAAATGCAGAAAAATTCCCGGAATCTATTTCATTAGTCGATCAGATTTCAGCTACTCAAAAGGATGAGCTGTTAGGAAACTGGATTGGAAAAGCAAATGAGCGCAGCGCAGACTATGATGATTTCTCTGAGGATGCATTTGAATTTAATGCGAAAGCGTTGATTACAACCTGGGGCGGAAGAAACTGCGCAAAAACATTGGGAGATTATGCTTACAGGCAGTATGCGGGATTAGAAGAAAATTATGTGAAACCACGTTGGACAAAATATATTGATACACTGCGCCAGAATTTAGAAAACGGCACAAGTGATACAATCTCTTATGATACATATTTTAATGATATGTGGGATTTCATTCTTGATGATCAGGTTTATACAAGAGAAACAACAGATGCAAAAAGTGAGCTTGCCAGATTATCCGAAATTGTTATGGAAGATTATACATTCCATAAAGTAGATCTGCCTGTCACAGATGACAATGTTGCGGTTAATGCATCGCTTACTTCAAGCAATGGCGCAGATGCAGGCCATCCGCTATCAAATCTGACCGATAATGACGATGATACGTTATGGGTTGCAATAAATGGAAGCACACCGAGCAGTGTAACGGTCGATCTGGGAAGAGCATATCCGGTATATGACATTCAGGTTGCTTTTGAAAAAGCTCCGGCAGTTGATCGCAGATTATTTATAGATTATAAAGTGGAAGCGGAAATTAACGGAGAATGGGTTGAGATCGGCAGCGGCGCTACAACAAAAGAGCAGCAGATATTTGATCATATACTGGAAGATTTGCCAGGCGTGGAGAAGGTGTGTGTTACTGTTACCTCAGTAGATGGATCCTTATATCCTGCTATCGCAGAAGTCAGAGTATATTCCAGCAAAGGAATCCAGATTGCCGATACTGAGAAAGTGACAAAAACAGAAACAGAATGGCAGATCGGATCAGAGATTAAAACTGTTGGGGAATTAAAAGCTGTTTTATATGCAGAGGTTGATGAGATTTCTGTCTGCGATGGAGATATTGTATTGACAGATGATAGTCTGCTGGAAACAGGATATACAGTTATGTTAAAAGCTTCAAATGTAGTGATCGAAAATATGCCGATCAGGCTCTCTGCCGATAAGCAGGAGCTTGACGAGATAGTTGCCCAGGCAGGAGCATTAAATGAAAATGATTATACGTCAGAAAGTTGGAACGCATTAAGCAATGCCCTGGCAGGTGCAAAAGAAATATTGGAAGGAAACCCGACACAGGAAGAAGTGGATGCTGCGGTGAAAGCATTACAAGAAGCGATCAAAGGGTTAGAAGCTGTAAATAAAGGGGAAGATCCAACGACACCGGAAGATCCGGGCAAACCTGCAGGAGGAGATGACACAGACAAACCGGCAGAAAAAGAACCAGATAAGGGACAAAGTGCCGTAGAAACGGGAGATTTTACTGATATCAGGTTGTTTGCGGGAATGATGTTTGTATCGTTAGCTGCGGTATGCTGTTTGGGTTACCGTAAAAAACACTTTTGACGGGCAGGAGGATGTAAATAATTTAGAAAAGACTGATAAGATTCTGTATTTTGGATGGTATAGACAGGGTTAAACAGGCAATCCTGCATCTTGAAAAATCCGGGAAAAGCGGGTACAATAAAAAACGGGGCAAAGCGCCCAAATGTACAGATAAAGGAGATATGGATATGAGCAAGAAACCAACCGTATTGATGATATTAGACGGCTACGGCTTAAGAGATGACAAGCATGGAAATGCGGTCGCTGAGGCGGCGACACCGGTCATGGACAAACTGATGGCTGAGTGCCCGTTTGTGAAGGGTAATGCCAGCGGCATGGCAGTAGGGCTTCCGGACGGACAGATGGGGAACTCTGAGGTAGGACACCTGAACATGGGTGCAGGACGCATCGTATACCAGGATCTGACAAAGATCACGAAAGCCATCCAGGACGGAGATTTCTTTGAGAATAAGGCGCTCCTTGCAGCATGTGAGAATGTGAAGAAAAATGATTCCGCTCTGCACCTGATGGGGCTTGTGTCTGACGGCGGCGTGCACAGCCACAACACACATATTTACGGGCTGCTTGAGCTGGCGAAGAGACAGGGCATTGAGAAAGTCTACGTACACTGCTTCCTTGACGGACGTGATACTCCTCCGGCATCCGGTAAAGAGTATGTGGAAGAGCTGGAAGCGAAGATGAAGGAGATCGGCGTCGGCGAAGTTGCTACAGTCGCGGGACGCTACTATGCGATGGACCGCGATAACCGCTGGGACCGTGTGGAGAGAGCTTACAAGGCGCTTGTAAAAGGCGAGGGCATTGAAGCATCTTCCGCCACAGAGGGCATCCAGGCTTCCTATGACAATGAAAAAACGGATGAGTTCGTTGAGCCTATGGTAGTCATGAAGGACGGCGCTCCGACGGCTACGGTAAAAGACGGAGATTCCATTATCTTCTTTAACTTCCGCCCGGACCGTGCAAGAGAGATCACGAGGACATTCTGCGACGATGATTTTACAGGATTTGACCGCGGTGAGAGGGTGAAGACCACATATGTGTGCTTTACAGAGTATGATGTGACGATCCCGAACAAGCTGGTCGCGTTTGTCAAAGAAGAGATCACGAATACATTCGGAGAATTCCTGGCAGCGAACGGCCTGAAGCAGGCGCGCATCGCGGAGACAGAGAAATATGCGCACGTTACGTTCTTCTTCAACGGCGGCGTGGAGGAGCCGAACCCGGGCGAGGACCGCATCCTTGTGAAATCCCCGAAGGTTGCGACTTATGACCTGAAGCCGGAGATGAGCGCTTATGAAGTGTGCGATAAGCTGGTAGAGGCGATCAAGTCTGATAAGTATGATGTGATCATCATCAACTTCGCAAACCCGGATATGGTCGGCCATACAGGAGTTGAGAGTGCCGCGGTCCAGGCGATCGAAGCGGTGGACAAGTGTGTCGGAAGAGCGGTTGACGCTATCAAAGAAGTGGACGGACAGATGTTTATCTGCGCAGACCACGGAAATGCAGAGCAGCTGATCGATGAGGAGACAGGCGAGCCGTTTACAGCCCACACGACGAACCAGGTTCCGTTTATCCTTGTGAATGCAGATCCGTCTTATCAGTTAAGAGAGGGCGGATGCCTGGCGGATATCGCTCCGACGCTGATCGAGCTGATGGGGATGGAGCAGCCGAAGGAAATGACCGGAACTTCACTGCTTGTAAAATAAGGTCATATATGAATGAGAAAAAAATACAGGGACGTTTGAAGAAAACGGCTATGATCGTTGCTGCCACGGGAGTGATCCTGCTGGCAGCAGCTGGATTTTTCGGCTTTTTTTTGTTGGATCCTGTCGAACGGGCGGGCTCGGGCGGGATTGCTGCCGCAGGCCTGGCGGCGGCTTTGTTTCTGCTCTGCCTGTGGATGGCATTTTCCTTTGCCTTATTCCGAAGGGATATGGGCAGGCTATGCCGGCTGGCGCTTTATGACCGGCTGACCGGAGCGTATTATTTTTCGGGGTTCCGCCGGGAAGCTGCTGAGGCATCTGAAAAGAACGGAAACTGTACACTTGTATCCCTGAATATCCACCAGTTTAAGTTTATTAACGAGATATTCGGGAAGGAACAGGGGGACAGGGTGCTCAAGGCTGCCGCGGACATTATCTCCGGCGCTCTCTGTGTTAATGAGATCTTCTGCAGGGAGAGCGCGGATTTTTTCTATCTTTTTCTGAGGGAGACGGACAGGGACAGGATAGGGCAGCGGCTGACCGAGATCATGGACCGCATCTCCCGCTACGGAGAAAACACCGGCTGTCCGATCCTTCTGTACTGCGGGGCAGTGATCTCGGACGTGGAAGGCGAGAGGTACGATCTGGAGCAGATGCTGACGCATGTTATGTTTGCCCTGGCAAAGGCAAAAGAAACGCATCAGAATAATGTGTGGTTCTTTGATTCCGTACTGCATGAGAAGGAACGGCTGGATCATTATGTAGAGAGTCATATGTATCAGGCGCTGCGTGACGGAGAGTTTGCCCTCTGGCTCCAGGTGAAGCGGGATTTAAAGAACGGGAAGGCTGCCGGAGCGGAAGCGCTCGTCCGCTGGGAGACGGGGGACGGCACAATGCTGCGGCCGGATCAGTTTATCCCGCTGTTTGAGCAGAACGGATTCTGCACGAAGCTGGATATGTATATGGTGGAAAAAGTGTGCGCATATATCCGCAGTTGGATGGAGCAGGGGTATGAGCCCCTGCCGGTCTCGGTGAACCAGTCAAAAGCCGCTCTGTATCAGGCTGATTATGTGCGGAAAGTGTCGGATACCGCAGACAGATACGGCATTCCCGCGGAGGTTCTGACCCTGGAGATACTGGAAGGAGCGGCGCTGGAGAATGCGGAGGAGTTTGACCGGACGGTCTGCGAGCTCAGGGAAAAAGGATTCCAGGTATCGATGGATGATTTCGGGAGCGGGTATTCTTCCCTGAATACGTTGGGCAGCCTCCATATCGATGAGGTGAAGCTGGACCGGGGATTCTTAAGGGAAGTATCGTCCGGCGCCAATGAGCGGATGCGCCTTGTCATGGAGCAGATCATATCTCTGTGCAAAAAGCTGCATATCCGGACTGTCGTGGAGGGTGTGGAGACCGCGGAAGATGACAGGATGATCCGCGGATGGGGCTGTGAGACCGGGCAGGGGTACTATTACGGAAAGCCGGTCTGCGCAGAAGAGTTTACAAAACAGTATCTGGAGAAATAGAAGAAAACAGACAGAACAGAAGGGGGATACAGGATGGGTGAAAGACTGACCAAAAGTGATGTGGAGAAGATACAGGCCGAGATCGACCACCGGAAACTGGTGGAAAGGAAAGAGCTGATCGAGGCTGTCAAGGAGGCCCGCTCCCACGGCGACCTGAGCGAGAATTTTGAGTACCATGCCGCAAAGAAGGAAAAGAACCGAAATGAGAGCCGGATCCGTTATCTGGAGAGGATGCTTAAGAATGCAGTGATCGTGGAGGATCATTCTGCGTCAGATGAGGTGGGGCTGAATAACACGGTGGAGATTTACTGCGAAGATGACGATGAAGTCGAGACATACCGGATCGTGACATCTGTAAGGGGAAGCTCTCTGAACGGGCTGGTCAGCATTGAGTCCCCGCTCGGAAAGGCGCTTCTGGGGCATAAGGAAGGCGACCGTGTATTTGTGAAGGTAAATGCAGACTTCGGGTATTATGTGGTGATCCGCAAAGTGATAAAGACCGAGAGCGAGGCAGAGGACCAGATACGAAGTTTCTGACAGAGAGAAGAACACCGAGGGAAGAATGCAGAGAGAAGAGCACAGGGAGGAGAACAGGATGAAGTATCAGATCGCGCTTTTTGACCTGGACGGAACGGTCACGGATTCCGGTCCCGGTATTGTCAACAGCATCCGCTATGCGCTGGAAAAGCACGGGCTGCCGGTCCCGGAGGAGCAAGTGCTCCGCACATTTATCGGACCGCCGTTAAAAGAACAGTTTCAGGCTGTATGCGGGCTTAATGAAGAAGAGGGTGCGCGTATGGTGGAAGCATACCGGGAATATTATACGGACAGAGGGATCTTTGAGAACAGTGTGTACAGCGGCGTGCCAGAGATGCTGGAGCGGCTGAAAGAGTCAGGCGTCCGCATCCTTATGGCAACGGCAAAGCCGGAAAAATTTGCCAGGCGGATCGCAGAGCATTTTGACTTCGCGAAATATTTTGAATTTATCGGCGGCGCGTGCATGGACGGCAGGAGGACGGACAAGCATGAGGTGATCGAATATGTGCTCAGTTCCTGCGGGATCTCTGAGGAGGAGAGGAAGAGTGCGGTCATGATCGGAGACCGTTCCCACGATATGATCGGCGCGGCAAAGTCGGGGCTGCACAGCCTGGGAGTGCTGTACGGATACGGAGACCGGGCAGAGCTGGAAGGCGCGGGCGCGGAGATGATCGCAGAGACGCCGGAAGAAGTGTGCGGGTTCATTTTGTAAAATTTTTTACACAGATTTTTCATCTTCTCCCGTATAGGATTTACATCCCATGACTATAATGTACTCAAAAGAAGATACATTAGAGTAAATGGGGGAATGATGATGTACAAAGGATTATGGAAACTGATCACGAAGTATACGGACAGCAGTCATGCTGTATCCATATTTCTGCCCGTGCTGATCGTGCTGTGGACGCTGGCGGGTGTTGCGGTTGGATCGGCTGTATGTCTTGCAACAGGTGCGGATATGGTGACCGCGCTTGCAGATCTGATCTGTGCCGGCGGATACGCAGGCCTCATACTGGGACTGTTTGGAGGATGCTTTTATCTTTACCGGCTCGGCGTGTAAAAAAAGATTGACATACAAACAGAGTATGCTCTATAATAATTCCATTGACAGGAGATAGCAAGGGAGCTGTTACCTATAACAGGGGACAGCTCTCTCTTTTTTTATTCGCTCAGATGTTGATGACCTGCTGCCAGCAGTGCTCTAAAAAACCAGGAGCGGACCCCGTTGCCTGCAGCGGGAGGTGATCCTGCGCAGGCAGGAACTCCTGCAGAGAGATGAGAGGAGATGGAAAATAGTATGTGTTCAATTATGACGTGGTGTTCCGACGAAGCAGATATGGAACTTTTTATGGAAGGTTTTCAGCGCACGGAGTCCCGTGGGCCGGATGATATGAGAGTGATCGAGACAGGAAAAGGGATCATGGGATTCCAGCGCCTTTCTATCATGGGGCTTACAGAGGCGGGCATGCAGCCCTTTTCCAGGGGGAACCGCCGGGTAGTGTGCAATGGGGAGATCTATGGCTTCCGAAGGATCAAAGAAGAGCTGATAAAGAAAGGGTATACGTTTGAGAGCGGCAGTGACTGCGAGATCCTGCTCCCCCTCTATGAGGAATACGGGACCGATATGTTCGCCATGCTGGATGCAGAGTACGCCCTGGTGATCTATGACGGCGAGACAGGCTCCTACATCGCGGCGAGAGATCCCATCGGGATCCGTCCGCTTTATTACGGCTATGATAGGGACGGAGCCATATTGTTTGCCAGCGAGGCAAAAGACCTGGTGGGACTGACAGACAGGATCATGCCTTTCCCGCCCGGATATTATTATATGGATGGAGAATTTATCTGTTACCGGGATATCACAGAGGTAAAGGAAGTGTGCACGGACGATCTGGAAACAGCATGCCGGAAGATCCGCGAGAAGCTGACAGCAGGGATCGAGAAGCGGCTGGATGCGGACGCGCCCCTGGGATTCCTGCTGAGCGGCGGCCTGGATTCATCGCTTGTGTGCGCTGTGTCCGCGAAGATCCTGAAAAAGCCGATCCGTACATTCGCGATCGGGATGGATAAAGACGCCATTGACCTGAAATATGCCAAAGAGGTGGCGGACGATATCGGCAGCGAACATACGGAAGTGATCATCACGAGGGACCAGGTCATCTCTGCCCTGGACGAAGTCATCAAAGCACTCGGGACATTTGACATCACAACGATCCGCGCGTCCATGGGAATGTATCTGATTTGTAAGGCGATCCATGAGACGACGGACGTCCGGGTCCTTCTGACAGGGGAGATATCGGATGAGCTCTTTGGATACAAGTATACAGATTTCGCTCCGTCCCCGGAAGCGTTCCAGGCGGAATCCGTGAAGCGTGTGCATGAACTGCATATGTATGACGTGCTCCGCGCAGACCGCTGCATCAGCGTCCATTCCATGGAGGCGAGGGTGCCGTTTGGGGATCTGGATTTTGTCTCCTATGTGATGAGTCTGGATCCGGCGATGAAGATGAATGTGTATAACAAAGGGAAATATCTGCTCCGTCATGCGTTTGAGGGGGATTATCTGCCATATGATATCCTCATGAGGGAGAAGGCGGCTTTCTCGGACGCGGTCGGCCATTCCATGGTAGACGACCTGAAAGAATATGCTGAGACACTGTATACGGACGAGGAATTCCGGGAAAAGGCAGCGCAGTATGAGCACGCGGCTCCGTTTACGAAGGAGTCTCTGATGTACAGGGAGATCTTTGAGAAATATTATCCGGGACAGTCCCAGATGATCGTGGGATTCTGGATGCCGAACAAAGAGTGGGAAGGATGCGATGTGGATGATCCTTCCGCAAGGGTGCTGGCAAACTACGGGGCCAGCGGAGTGTAAAACCTGTTGGAGCCCGTTCCGAGATCAAAAGTATGAATA
>DWUV01000079.1 GCA_019120595.1 Candidatus Mediterraneibacter tabaqchaliae
ATACATCAGAAGATAATTCCTTTATATTTCCCCCTGGACAATATGTCCAAAATTCAATTCATCCTAGAAAATATCATACACATATTCTGGACTCTCCAAATACAGTGCCGTTTCTTTGTCTTGAATTTTTCAAAAGACTCTGAATTATAAAATATATTCATAGCTTCACCATATTCCACATTCTGGTCTGTTGCAAACATACCAACAATACTTGTATTAAATATTCAATCAACTGACCGAGTTATATGTCCAATATGCTGATCTTCAGAATCCCCCTGAAGATACAGCGTGATCGAGTTTTGTGTATGACAGACTCTTTCTGGAAAGCACCTTCACAACTACATAGATTATCCATTATATATCTGCCACATTCAAAGGGCAGAAACGACTTTTCCATCATTTCCGCCCTCATCCGCACTTTAGCCTAATTTAATTGTTCACCTTCTGTAAGGTTCCTTCCCTCTTCCACCACATTTGTCAGGTGGATGATCTCATCCACTACCGTCTCATCCGGATAGATAACATATACCAGATCATTCGGCATAGAATAAGGATAATCTTCACCATCAAAGCCCGTTGCAGCCACAGACTGGATCGTCCACTCCGCCCCTGTGCTGAGCTGATATTTCACAAGAGAATTCAGCTGGCCCTGTGATATATTTGTCTCGACTCCTTCTCCCACCTGGTTAAGTATGCTTCCTGCTTTCAATAACATCGTCGGAGATAATACTTTCTTCAGCATAGCTGTGATCACCGCCTGCTGGTTCCGTCCCCTCTGGTTATCGCCGTCAACCAGGTTGTGGCGTTCACGGCAGAACGCCAGTGCCTGCTGTCCGTTGAAATGATTGTATCCTTCCGAAACCGCCATTTCATATCCTGATTCCCATCCCGTGTTAAACGCATAATCCGAATACACATCTACTCCGCCGAGAATATCTACGATCTCGATCAATGAAGTAAAGTTCAACCGCACATAATAATTAATATCCGTCTCATATAATTCCCCGAGCGTTGCCATAGAAGCATCTATGCCATATGTCCCTGCATGGGTCAGTTTATCATTCATCCCGTCTGAAATACCCGGTATGGGGACAAAATAATCTCTCGGGGTAGTCACAAGAAGGATCTGGTATGTCGTAGGATTCACAACTGCGATAATGTTCACATCGCTTCGTGCCGAGTCCCTTCCCTCCTCATCTCTGTCGTCCCCATATACATCAAGACCGCTGATATATACGGTAAACGGCGCCTTTGTCAGGCTGTCATCTTCCTCTGAACCTCCGAAGTCAAGCTTTGTCTCTATCTCATGCCTGTACAGGATTTTAATCTGGTCACTATACCCTTCTACTGCCTCGTCCATCAATTCTGTATACGACTGGTTATATATGATCGCCTGTACCTCTCCCGACACCAGAGCCTCGGCCTGTTCCTGGACAGATCCGTATTCTGTCATATTCAGATCGTTAACGTTAAGCTGATCCTCAATATCCAAAACAGCTGCCTGCATGTTATCCGCACCCTGTTCAAACTGAACACCATATACGTATTCAGATGCCTCTTCCAGTGTCTCCGCCGGATCATCTGACAATACGGCTACGACCATACTGTCGACCTTAGTCCCGCCGCTTGTTATCATTGCAAACATATCATTCGTCTTCGCAACATAATATGTCCCCGCAGCAAGCACGGCAACCATCAGCAGACTGTACAGCTTCCCCGGTATCCCTCTTTTTCTCCTTGCGGCCTGAGAAACAAATGTTATGCACCACAGGAAGAAGAGAACCATAGCTGCCAGTCCAAGATATTTCAAAGGGAGCATATCCAGAAGGATAACAACCCCCATAAATGCCAGGCTGACTAACGCCTGGAGTACAAGACAGAAATTTCCAAATCCATTCTTTTTAGAGCGTACACTACCTTTTCCCTTTTGTCTGTTCTTTTGTCCGGTCCTTTCATATCTATTGCGTCTACTAGCCATTATCTAAAAATCCTTTTCTTTCTTATCTTTCGCATGAGTACCTGGATTTCCGCTGCACCTGCGTACTCATCACTTATAAAGAGGGGATGGATAGACGCCGCTCTCCACCAATTTCCTCACTGCATCCACCACAGTTTCCCGGTCCTCTTTGTACGTCACGCCAAACCACTGGTCTTCCGACTTGAGGACTTTTACACTGACCTTTCCCGATGCGAGGAGATCTCCGATGATCGTCGGAAGCAGATACTCAGCCTTCAAATCTTCCGCAGCGGTATCATCCAGGAAACGTTCAAACCCGGAGCCCAGGATCTCAAAAACCGCCGGGGTCAGCCCCCACATATTCATGGACACCGTAGTATCCGCATCCAGTATCTTTGCTTTATCCGCTTCGCGGATAACCGCCCGGTCCCCGTCTTTCTCTATATTGTGCGTTTCCGTGATGCCGGTGAGCATCCCCTGCCCGTCAACCGCGCAGAGCCCTCTTGTCACGCCTCCGTTATCGCTGAGCGTATTTTTCAGTACGAATCCAACCATACAGACCTGTATTTTACCAGTATCAGGGATACTTGTCAAATAATTGTACGCCTCACGGAAAGCGCTCTTCCCATAATAATCATCCGCATTGATCACCAGGAAAGGAGTACGGACCACGTCTTTGCAGCAGAGGATCGCCTGTCCTGTGCCCCACGGCTTTGTCCTGCCATGGAACTTTGACTGATATTTCTCAGGGATATCATCCAGTTCCTGATAGACATAGCTTACATCCGCCTGCTTCTCTATCCGGTTTCCAATCACTTCCTTAAAGTCTTTTTCCAGGTCCTTTCTGATCACGAATACGATCTGATCAAACCCTGCTTCCAGCGCATCATAGATCGAATAGTCCATAATGATCTCTCCGCCCGGTCCCACCGGCGCGAGCTGTTTGATCCCGCCGCCGAACCGGCTGCCGATGCCGGCCGCCATGATTACAAGTGCTGCTTTTGACATAATCCTCTCCTCCTTTTCTCAGGAACACCTTATCCCTTTCTGTCTCCGCATCCCCCATGGTCTGCTCTCACTCTCCAAGCCCGTCCTCTACAAGCTGTACCATTGTGCCAAGAGCATCCTCTTCATCCGTTCCTTCGCATATGATCTCTATCTCATCGCCGCTCTTGATACAGGAACCGAGTACGCTGAGCACGCTCTTTGCATTTGCCGTAACATCTTCATGTCTGGTCTTTTTCAGGACTGTGATCCTGCAGTCAAACTGCATTGCTGTCTTGCAGAACAGTCCTGCCGGTCTGAGATGAAGTCCCGTAGGATTTTTGATCCTGACCTTCCCCTTTACCATCCGTATCCTCTCCTTATCGTGTTTTCATACAACTGTCTGCCTGAATCCCCCGCACAGGCTTTTTCTATATATCCCGCACAGGACTTTCCTATTCTTGTCCGCCCTGGCTGCCGGGATTATCTTCTGTTGTTTTTTCCTCCAGGATCAGGCGCACGCTGACCTGCCCGTCCAGGCTGATCCCTGCCGGAAGGTTTACCCGCACAGGGACATCATACGTCCCCGGCTCATCGTAATCACCCAGGTCGACCGAAACCGCATTGCTGATGTCAAGTGTGTCAAGCAGGTCTTCATCCCCTGTAAAACGGAGTGTGATCTCGGCATCCGGTTCATAGCTTACCTGGAGGTTTTCCGCCAAATTGTTGAGCTTTATGGAACTCACCATAAAATCAATGGAAAGCGTGCCTTCTTCTTCGATCTTAACAGTCACAGTGACGTTTGCGGAATTTTCATCTACCAGTTCCACTTCTTCCGGAAGGTATGGTTTAATATCCACTGTCATCTCGACTGACTCGGAAGCTCCGCTGATATCGATCAGCGATGCCGGCACATCGATCTCACTCATTTTGTCGATGTCTTCGCTCTTTCCGCACACCTGGACACTCTCAGGGGTACTGGTGCACCCGGTATATTTATATCCCTCTGCCGGTGCTCCCGTCACGTCAAACACAACAGGTATGCTCTTCACCCTGAGGACTTCCACAGAAACAGAAAGCCCGTTTTTCCCAAGATTATTCTCTATCTGCGACTGATTCAGTTCATTTCCATTTGCATCATACAGAACAAGATTCGCCGACAGCACAGTATCCTCTGAAATACCGTCCACATCTCCTGTCTGCGCCACGGCCCGGTCCACCTGCGCCAGCACGGACTCCGCGCCGGTTATGGTAACCTGGTCCGGTTTCACAGTGGCGTCTCCCAACATATATCCATCCGCCAGCCCGATCCCGTCCGTATCAACCGTCAGGGGCAGGACTTTCTTGCCCGACTTTTCTCTCTGGATCGTCAGATTCCTCGGCACAGCTTCCGCTGTGATATTCTCTCCGCTGAATCCGCTTATGGAAACCTCTATGGGGACCAGCCTTCCGGTGGAATCAATCTGCTTGATATCAGCTGTCGCCACGATATTATCGCTGGTGAGCTTCTGTCTGACTTCACGTGTCGCATATACCACGACGGTTACGGTCTGGTCGCCTTCCACCTGGTACACTTCACCCGCAGACTTTATGATGTCTTCGTTCAGGATCTGCACCGGTATATCACGGAACGTACTGCTCCCTACCGGATTGTCAAGATTTACCACTATAAACCAGAGAAATACAGCAAAGATGAATGCAATGATCTTTAATCCTAAATTTGTTGTAATATTATATTTCTTCATCTTCTGCGCCATCCTTTCCGTATAGTAAATCTCTTCTGCTCAGACTTCCTATACTGAATCTGGCTCAGCATTTCCCTTAATTCTTCGCGCTTGATCCCGCGGGTAAGCCTGCCGCCCATAGCAGCGGAGACAAGCCCGGTCTCCTCAGAGACAACGATCACCAGCGCATCGCACACTTCGCTCATGCCAAGCGCAGCTCTGTGGCGCGTACCCAGGTCTTTGCTGATGGACATATTATCCGAGAGCGGCAGATAGCAGGTAGCGGATGTGATCCTGTCGCCCCGGATGATCACAGCGCCGTCATGGAGCGGAGTGTTGTGCTCAAAAATATTGATCAGCACCTGTGACGACACTTTACAGTCGAGTTCAATGCCTGTCATCTCATACTCGTTGAGCCGGATGGCCTGCTCCACCACGATCAGTGCTCCCGTACACACGCTTCCCATCTCATAGCACGCCCGGACGATACTGTCCGCTGTCTCGTCCGAAAAACGCTCGTTATCCCTGTTTTTATCAAACGGGTTGATACTGTTCAGCAGATTCTTCTCTCCCAGCTTTTCCAGCGCGCGCCTCAGCTCTGGCTGGAATACGACCACTGCCGCTATCGCCAGCACATTGATGGACTGCGCCGCAAGGAAAAGGATCGTATGCATCTGGAAGATCCATGCCAAAAGGATAAATACACCCAGCATGATGATCCCCCGGAGGAGCATCCATGCCTTAGTATTTTTGATCCACAGCATGATCTCATACACGATCACCGTGATGATCAGGATCTCAATAACATCCATCACCTGGACCCTGGGGAAATACATATCGTGTGTATAATTGTCTATGAAATTTCTCAGCCAGTCTATCATACTGTGTCACCGCCCTGCTTACTCTGTTTTCTCCTTATCAATGCCCAATTCTTTGCTCAGGCTCCTTGTAAGAAGAATATCCTCTGTGTTTCTGCCGCCCGCATCTTCTGTGATATGCTTGACCTGTTTCTCCGGCGCGGACACCCCGACCTTGGGGATCGCTTTCACATAATAATAGTATTCATCATCTTCAAACTGGATATTCTCTGTCCTTGAATAATCCACTGAGAAGAAAAGGAATTCCAGCACGAATCCAAGCACGAGTCCCAGCGCCGCGCTCACTGCGATCGACATATAAGAAATATTGCCTTCCAGCGCCACATTTCCCGCCGCCGCAATCACGAGACAGACCACAGAACCTGTCGCGGACGCGATCTTCCACGCGTTGCTGACAGCCCGGCTGCGGACCATATTCACTACAAGGATTCCGATCACTACCGCCATGATCATAAGCCACATTTCTTTATTCCCGAGCACCTGCTTTGTAAAGCCGGCGAGGCTTGCCGCAATGCCGTCCGCATCCGCACTCTTTAATGCCGCCGCAGATCCTTTTACAAAATCTACCATATAATACGATATCACGCCGCACGCTGCGGGAACGATCCATACCGGAGTCCCCATAAGCCCGAAAGCGACCGGGATCACAAAGGGGATCTTCAGCCCGAAAGCCAGGGCCGCGATCAGGACCAGCCATGCCTTTTTCGGCGTGAACCTGAAATAAAAAATATACATCAGAAGGAAAATGACCGCGGATACGAACGCAATAGGCAGTGACAATGCGTAAAAATGCACTAAGATCAATGCGGATGCCGCTATGACCATAATGACCATCGGCAGGAACGTGCAGATCACTGCCAGACCGGCCGTGCAGAATACAGACGACGCCATCTTCATAAAGCCGATATTATAATTGATCAGCCCGAAAAGGATCAGTCCTAACAGGAACTGGCTTCCTTTCAGTATATAGATCGAATATGATGCGTAGAGCCTCTGCAGTTTCTCTCTCCAGACAAGTAGTGTACTCATGGCCTGTATATCTCCTTTTTCTCACTCATTTTTTCAAGACGCGATATATCCCTCAGATACTTCTTCACTCTCTGCTTGGCGCGGATATGCTTTTTGGAATAGAAATTACCCGCTCCAATGCCATACAGGATCACAAGCACCAGATAGAGCGCCAGAGCGACTGCCGCCAGGAAGATCAGACGCATGATGGTGATTCCCTCCATGAGAGCCTCTCCGAAGCAGAGGAAAAGGATCCCGCCGAACAGGGCATATCCTGCTGTGATCCAGATCAGGGTGATCCATGTGTTCAGACTGGCATAATCTTTCTTATAATATCCGGTAATCTTAAAATCTTCCCCGCCGTACTCTTTTTCATAAACCGCAGCCTTCGTCATCAGGCGTATCTTTCTCTTATCCAGCATAACGCTTTTACACGTCCTTCCTATGTACTACGCTTCTTCTTAAATTCAGTCCATTATGTTTTAGTATATCATACAGTCAGATGCCTTGTCCAATGCTTATAGTCAAAAAGTAGACATTTCGGCATCCCGCTTTTTTGAGCATTTTTGCCGCTTTTTCAACCGTTGCGCCGGTTGTATAGATATCATCTATGAGAAGGGCTTTCCCGCACGCATCCCATCTCCGGGACACCGCGAAAGCCCCCTGGAGATTGGCTGCTCTGCCGTCCGGGCCCAGCTTCTTCTGGGGTACGGTTTTCCTGATACGGAAGAGGACATCCGTCCGGCATGGTATCCCGGTCAGGTCTGAGAGCTCCCTCGCGATCACTTCTGACTGATTGAACCCTCTCTGCCGTTTTCTGGACGCATGGAGCGGGATGGGGATGATCTCATCGATCCCCCAGTCCCGGATCTGGCCCCCGTACTGCCGCGCAAGCTCACCGGCAAAGATCCTTCCCCAGCTCCTTCTATTCTTGTATTTAAAACGGTAGACAGCGCCGGATACGGGATCCGCGTGGAGCCACAGTCCTCTCCCCTGATCAATGGAGGATCTCCGGCGCGCGCAGGTCTGGCAGTACTCCCGCGTCTCATCTCTGAGGGGCTTGCCGCAGTGCATACAGCGCGGCTCACTCACATAGATGATCTTCTTCCTGCATGCCGCACAGATCCCTTCTGAGGACAG
>DWUV01000080.1 GCA_019120595.1 Candidatus Mediterraneibacter tabaqchaliae
AGAAGATCAATATGGAGATAACAGTGGAGGATTAATATGGCAAAGAGAGGCGGATTCCCGGGCGGCGGAATGCCGGGGAACATGGCAAACCTGATGAAACAGGCGCAGAGGATGCAGCGCCAGATGGAAGAGCAGCAGAAAGAGCTGGAGGCGAAAGAATTTACTGCGGCAGCCGGGGGCGGCGCAGTCGAGGTAACTGTATCCGGCAAGAGAGAAGTCCTGAAAGTGAAGCTGGCTGAAGAAGTCGTTGATCCTGAAGATATCGAGATGCTGGAAGACCTGATCGTGGCGGCGACCAATGAGGCCATCCGCAAGGTAGATGAGGAGACAGGGGCAGCGATGTCAAAGCTGACAGGAGGGCTCGGCGGCGGAATGCCGGGAATGTTCTGACAATTTCCGTAAAAGGGGTCAGACCCCTGTTAACAGGGGTCTGACCCCTTTGGGAAACAAATTCGCGATATTTCGAAATTCTAAAACAAAAGGGGCTATCAGATGTCAGTTGTCTGACAGACCCCTTTCAATTTGTGTTTAGCGACAGAGGTGTAACAGGATGGATTATTACAGTAACCAGATCAGCCGGCTGATCGAGGAGTTTTCGCGCCTGCCGGGGATCGGGAGTAAATCCGCTCAGCGTCTTGCCTTTCATATTATCAATATGCCAGTGGACCAGGTGGAAGGGCTGGCGCAGGCTATCGTGGATGCAAGGAAGAATGTCCGTTATTGTAAGGTGTGCTGCACTCTTACGGACAGAGATATCTGTCCGATCTGCAGTAACACGGACAGGGATAAGAAGACCATCATGGTCGTAGAGACGCCGAGGGATCTTGCAGCATACGAGAAAACAGGAAAATATAATGGCGTGTACCATGTTCTCCACGGTGCGATTTCCCCGATGCTGGGCATAGGACCGGGGGATATCCGGCTTAAAGAGCTTATGGAGCGTCTTCAGGGAGATGTGGATGAGGTGATCATTGCGACGAACTCCAGTCTGGAAGGGGAGACGACTGCAATGTATATCAGCAAGCTCATCAAGCCCGCAGGCATTAAGGTCAGCAGGATCGCCAGCGGGGTGCCGGTGGGCGGTGACCTGGAATATATCGATGAAGTCACCCTGCTGCGGGCTCTGGAAGGGCGTACAGAGCTCTGATCCGGCGAAAAAAGGTAAAACAAGGTACAAAAAGCAGGATTGTATGCAAAGAAAAACAGAGAGATCTGTAATGATCGCAGGAACAGTGGTTGACCTGAGTTTTGTTAATGGATATAATCTAGGCTGTAATATAAGGCTGGTTTCACAGGAGGTGGCTTGAATTGAGATTCTTTATTGACACGGCAAATGTTGATGATATCAGAAAAGCGAATGATATGGGCGTGATCTGCGGAGTGACCACGAACCCTTCGCTCATTGCGAAGGAAGGGAAAAAATTTGAGGATGTGATCGCGGAGATCGCATCGATCGTAGACGGACCGATCAGCGGCGAGGTCAAAGCCACGACTACAGATGCGGAAGGCATGATACGCGAGGGACGCGAGATCGCGAAGCTCCACCCGAATATGGTAGTGAAGATCCCGATGACGACAGAAGGCCTTAAGGCTGTGAAAGTACTTGCAGCTGAGGGGATCAGGACGAATGTAACGCTGATCTTTACAGCGAACCAGGCGCTGCTGGCGGCAAGGGCAGGCGCGGCATATGTCTCGCCGTTCCTGGGGCGGCTCGATGACATTTCGGTGAGAGGCGTTGAACTGGTGGAGGAGATCGCGGAGATTTTTGCTGTGGCAGGGATCGAGACGGAGATCATCGCGGCAAGCGTGAGGAACCCCATGCATATCACAGACTGTGCTCTTGCAGGGGCGGATATTGCCACAGTGCCGTACAAGGTGCTGGAGCAGATGACGCACCATCCGCTGACAGATGCAGGCATCAGAAAATTCCAGGAAGATTACAGAGCAGTATTTGGAGAGTAGCTGCACCCTTTGAACTAAGGTTTGAGAATAAAAGAAAAGGAGATATTATGGACAAGTTAAAGCTGATGAAGATTACCAATGAGGTCCGTAAGGATATCGTGACTGCGGTTCACAGTGCGAAGGCCGGACATCCGGGCGGCTCACTGTCAGCGGCGGAGATCATTACTTACCTGTATTTTGAGGAAATGAATATTGATCCGAAGGATCCGGGAAAGGATGACAGAGACAGGTTCGTACTGTCCAAGGGACATACAGCGCCAGCGCTCTACTCTGTTCTTGCGGAGAGGGGATATTTCCCGAAGGAGGATCTTGTGACGCTCCGGCATACAGGTTCCTATCTCCAGGGACACCCGGATATGAAGCAGGTTCCGGGTGTGGATATGTCTTCAGGCTCACTTGGCCAGGGCATCTCCACAGCTGTGGGTATGGCGATCGCAGCAAAGCTTTCCGGGGCGTCTTACCGTGTCTATACGGTGCTGGGAGACGGTGAGCTCCAGGAAGGACAGGTCTGGGAGGCTTCCATGCTTGCCGCACACCGCGGACTGGACAATCTGGTCGTGATCGTGGACAACAATAATCTTCAGATCGACGGCGAGATCGACAAGGTGAATTCTCCGTACCCCATTGATAAAAAATTTGAGGCATTTAATTTCCATGTGATCAATATCGATGGAAATGACTTTGATCAGATCGAGTCAGCACTCAAAGAGGCGAGAGGCGTCAAGGGGCAGCCTACGGCGATCATTGCCAGAACGCTGAAAGGCAAAGGCGTTTCCTTCATGGAAAATGCGGCGTCATGGCACGGCAAGGCCCCGAATGATGATGAGTATAAGATCGCAATGGCAGATCTGGAAAAGGCAGGTGAAGCGTTATGTCAGATGTAAAGAAAATCGCAACAAGAGACAGTTATGGTGATGAGCTGATCGCGCTCGGGAAAGAGCACGAGGATATCGTAGTGCTGGACGCGGACCTTGCGGAAGCGACCAGATCCGGTAAGTTTGCCGAAGTGTTCCCAGAACGTTTCATCGACTGCGGGATCGCGGAGGCAAACATGATGGGAGTCGCGGCAGGACTTGCGGCAGCGGGCAAGGTGCCGTTCGCAAGTTCATTTGCAATGTTCGCGGCTGGCAGGGCTTACGAGCAGGTAAGGAATTCCATCGGTTATCCCCACCTAAATGTAAAGATCGGCGCTTCTCACGCCGGGATCTCAGTGGGCGAGGACGGAGCGACCCACCAGTGCAATGAGGATATCGCCCTGATGCGCTCAATACCGGGCATGGTAGTGATCAATCCGTCTGATTATATAGAAGGAAGGGCAGCTGTGAGGGCTGCTTATGAGTACGACGGACCGGTCTACTTAAGATTCGGCAGGCTGGCAGTGCCGGTGATCAATGACAGACCGGATTATAAATTCGAAATGGGAAAAGGAGTTGTATTAAGAGAGGGAAAGGACGTGGCAATTATCGCCACAGGCCTTCCGGTAAACAACTGCCTGGAGGCAGCTGAAATGCTTGCCGCAGATGGGATCGACGCAAAGATCATTAATATCCATACGATCAAACCGCTGGATGAAGAGCTTGTGGCAGCAGCGGCAAGAGAGACGGGAAAAGTCGTTACAGTTGAGGAACATTCCGTGATCGGCGGGCTCGGGAGCGCGGTGTGCGATGCGCTGTGTGAGAAAGCACCAGCCAGAGTGCTGAAGATCGGGATCGATGACGTGTTCGGTGAATCAGGGCCGGCGCTGGAGTTGATCGAAAAATACGGGCTGGATGCAAAGAGTATATATGAAAAGGTGAAAAAATTTGTGAACGGGGTCTGACCCCGTTCATTTTTTAAATTGCTAAATTAAAAAGTCCAAAGAATAATCCTGGAAATATTGTCGGTTCAATGCTATCTTATAGTTATATCTAATATATTCTGAAGTTTCATTTAAGTGTTGAGAGGTCTTAAGAGATCACATCCGATTCGGAACATAATTCAGACGAAAAAATTCAATATCCAGCAGGAGGAATGCGTATGCCGAGAAGTAAAAGAAAGCAAAGTGGCACAGATGTCTATCATGTCGTATCCAGAGGAAATAATCAGAACCATATTTTGCAAAAGAACGATGATAAGAAATATTTTAGGTCGATCATGCGGAGCAGGGCAGAGAAATTTGGGGTTAAGGTGTATGCATATTGTATTATGTCTAATCATGTCCACATCCTGCTCAAATCGGATTTTAAGGTTCTTTCGCTATTCATGCAGGAAGTTAACTCCATTTATGCTATTTACCATAATTATAAACACGGTGAGAGCGGCCATGTTTTTCAGGGGCGCTTTTACAGCAGCGTCGTGGAGACAGAGGGATATTTGTACAGCTGTATCCGTTATATACATAATAATCCGGTGAAGGCGTATATGGTTTCATCTATTCTCGATTATCCGTTCAGCAGCGCAGAGGAGTATTATTATACAATAATGCATAAAAAGAAGACAGAGGGGTACCTTTCGGAAGAGGTGTTTAGCTATATAAAGCAAAGATTTAGAAATTGGGAAGAGTTTTTTGAGTTTCACAATATTTTCGATAATCAGGAATTTATTGATATAAAAGAAGAAAAAGAGGAATATGACTTTCAGCGTGTAAAGCGGCAGATGCTGATATTTGCGCGTGAGAATGATATAAAAAGCTTTAAAACACTGGATAATATCCCTTATATGAGGCAGCGGGCGGTGGCGTTCTGCAAAAGGGAGACTGGGATGACGGAAGGGAAAACATCATCCCCTCTCTGTCCTCTATTCCCTCCACAGTATTGTCAAGAAGATTTCTGTGTGTGACTCTCAGGCGCGTCCCCTTCAGGCTTTCCTCGTCCACGGCGTAGCTGTGATTCTGGCTCGTTATCTCTATTTTTCCCGTATCGAGATTTTTCACAGGATGATTGCCTCCCCTGTGTCCAAACTTCATCTTATATGTCCTTGCTCCTCCAGCAAGAGCCATCAGCTGATGTCCCAGGCATATTCCGAAAACAGGCACTCTTCCTCTCAGAGCCCTCAAAGTCTCCTGTACCTCCGGAACATTTTCCGGATCGCCCGGCCCGTTTGATATGAATACTCCGTCCGGCGCAAGCTTCATGATATGCTCCGCATCCGTATCATAGGGCAGGACCGTAAGATTACAGCCCATACGGTTCATCTCCCTTATAATATTCAGCTTTATGCCGCAGTCGATCACCGCAACATTATATTTCGGGTTTGAAGTCCTTGAATACAGACGCTTTTTACAGCTCACCTGTTCCACACATTTCTCCGGGAAGCTCCAGCGGGCCACCCACGGCTTTTATCCGGATCAGGCGGGCTACA
>DWUV01000081.1 GCA_019120595.1 Candidatus Mediterraneibacter tabaqchaliae
AATCGGGAATGTTTTTTGGATGTCATAGCAAATGCGGACCGGATTGAAGATACAGAGGAATTTGCCCGGACTGTGATACAGATGTGCAGAGAGAATTCTTTCCGCTCGATCCGTTTGTCTACTGATCTGTACGGCTATCCGGAGCGTTTGGAGATCAATGTCTATCTGCACCGGGAGGAGGTCAATAAAGTGAAGCCGGTGCTGCAGATCCGGTATGAGCCGGCGGAGGATCCTGCGGAAGGAGAGGGGGAGGAAAAATATAATATAAAAGACCATGGAGAAAAATATAAGCTTTATGTGGATGGGAAAGAGATTCCATGCTATTATTATTGATGAGCTGAATGGCTGAGAATGTTGAGAAAACGAATGAATATCCGGATATGGGAGTGGCTTGCATGGAAAGAACCCGTGAAAATATGAAATACTATCTTGCTGATGCGTTGAAACGATGTATGAAGCGGGCGCCCCTGGAGAAGGTCACAGTGGGGGAGATCGCTGAGGAGTGCGGTACATCCCGGCAGACTTTTTACCGTCATTTTAAAGATAAATATGACCTTGTGAACTGGTATTTTGACAAGATCCTTCAGGAATCTTTTGAGCATATGGGGGAAGGGCGTACAATTTTCGAGGGGCTTGTCAACAAGTTTCAATATATCGAAGAGGAACGGATGTTTTTTAAAGCGGCATTCAAAAATGATGCCCAGAATAATCTGAGGGAGCATGACTTTCATCTCATTTTGGCGTTTTATACAGAGAGGATCGAGGGGAAGACCGGGATGAAGATGCCGGATCATCTGCGTTTCCTTCTGGAAATGTACTGCCAGGGCTCTATCTACATGACTGTACAGTGGGTCCTGGGTAAGATCAAAGGCGGTCCGGAGGAGATGACGGAGGCCCTGGTAGATGCAATGCCGGCCGAGCTGGGGGAGGTATTCAGGAAACTGGAGCTATTGTGAAAGTGAACCGATATTTTCAAGGCCTGAGAAAGAAAGGGCTGGTCTGTCCGAAATGAGGTGACAGATCGGCCCTTTTGTAACTTTTCATTTGTTTCCTGGATTGTTAAAATATAGACAGAAAGAAAGGAGACTGATACCAATGGCAAACAGAATTATGCTCAATGAGACATCTTATCACGGCGCAGGCGCGATCAGTGAGATCGCTGCGGAGGCAAAGGCAAGAGGATACAAAAAGGCTTTTGTATGCTCAGATCCGGATCTGATCAAGTTTGAGGTGACAAAGAAAGTAACTGATGTACTTGACAACTCAGAACTTGCTTATGAAATTTATTCGGACATCAAGGCAAATCCTACGATCGAGAATGTACAGCACGGGGTACAGGCATTCAAGGACGCGCAGGCAGACTATATCATCGCGATCGGCGGCGGCTCCTCCATGGACACGGCAAAAGCGATCGGCATTATCATAGCAAACCCGGAGTTTGAAGATGTGAGGAGCCTGGAGGGCACCGCTCCCACAAAGAATCCATGCGTGCCGATCATCGCAGTGCCGACCACAGCCGGGACAGCGGCTGAGGTGACGATCAACTATGTGATCACAGATGTGGAGAGAAAGAGGAAATTTGTATGTGTGGATCCTCATGACATGCCGGTGATCGCGGTTGTTGACCCGGATATGATGGCTTCCATGCCGAAAGGCCTGACCGCTTCTACCGGAATGGACGCCCTGACGCATGCGATCGAGGGTTATACCACGAAGGCTGCATGGGAGATGACAGATATGTTCCACCTCAAGGCGATCGAGATCATTTCAAAGTCCTTAAGAGGCGCTGTGGCAAATGAAAAAGAGGGAAGAGACGGAATGGCGCTGGGCCAGTACATCGCGGGAATGGGATTCTCAAACGTAGGTCTGGGCATCGCCCACTCTATGGCGCATACACTGGGAGCTGTATATGACACGCCCCACGGAGTCGCATGCGCGATGATGCTCCCGATCGTTATGGAGTACAATGCGGACTGCACGGGTGAGAAGTACCGTGAGATCGCAAGGGCAATGGGAGTCAAAGGCGTGGACGATATGACAGTGGAGGAATACAGAAAAGCGGCTGTGGACGCAGTGCAGCAGCTCTCCATTGATGTAGGCATCCCGACAAAACTGGATGCGATAAAGGAAGAGGACCTTCAGTTCCTCGCTGAATCAGCACACGCAGACGCATGTGCCCCGGGCAACCCGAAGGATGCCAGCGTGGAAGACCTGAAAGATTTGTTCAGGAAGATCATGTAAAAGCTCTGTCTCAGCAGGATGAAAGCTCCTGCCCCGGAAGAACGCAGAATGCGGGAAAGATCCGGGGCAGGAGCTTTTTTTGCCGTTACGGTACTGGACGGAATGCCGCGGAAGAGGTAAAATCATAGTATGAAACTGGCAGTGCCAGAGAAGGGAGATGACCGGATGAGATCATTTGTCTATGTTATCAGAGACCGGGCGGGAATCCATGCCAGACCCGCAGGGATCGTGGTGAAGGAAGCGAAGAAACACAGCTCTGAGATCACAGTCAGCCTCGGAGAGAAAAGCGCAGACGCAAAGAGCCTGACAGGGCTTATGTCCATGGGGATCCGTTTCGGGGATGAGATCAGAGTGGAAGTCAGCGGCGGGGACGAGGAGGCTGCGTATGCGGCCATGGAAGCCGTGTTGAAAGAACATCTGTAAAAAGGGCGGAAAGGGAGGAAGTTATGGGAAATATTTGGCATGATATCAGTGAAGAGAGGATATTCCCGACGGATTTTATTTCTGTGATCGAGATATCGAAGGGAAGTAAGAAAAAGTACGAGCTGGATAAGGAGACCGGATATATCATACTGGACCGGGTGCTCTATACATCGACCCATTATCCTATGAATTACGGCTTTATCCCGCGTACGCTCGGGGATGACGGCGACCCGCTGGACGTGCTCGTCATGTGTTCGGAGCCGCTGGAGCCGCTGACGCTCGTGCGCTGTTATCCCATCGGCGTGATGAAGATGACAGACGGGGGCGCAGGGGATGAGAAGATCATCGCAATCCCCTGGGCGGATCCTACATACGAGGCGTATACCGACATATCCGAGCTGCCGCGGCATATCTTTGATGAGATCCGCCATTTCTTCACCGTGTATAAGGATCTGGAAGGCAAGAAGACCGCGGTGAATGAGTTTGACGGGGCACTGGGCGCTGTCCGGGTCATCGAGGAATGCATTGACAGATATAAGGAAAAATACGGGACACAGACAGAGGAGGCATAGCATCATGGAAAAATTCAGCGACAACATTAAGAAAGTGATCCTTGCCGGCATCGGCGCGGTCGCAGTCACAGCGGAAAAGTCAAAAGACCTGTTGGACGAAATGGTGGAAAAAGGCGAGCTGACCGTGGAGCAGGGCAAGGTGCTCAATGAAGAATTAAAGCACAATATCAAAAAGACAGTGAAAGAGAAAATGGGCGGCGCGAAGCCGGGGACAGACGATCTGGCCGACATGCTGGACCGGATGACGCCCGGGGAGATCGAGGCGCTCAAAGAACAGATCAGGAAAAAAGAGGCAGAGGCCGCCGGGCAGGATGGATCAGACCGGGATGCGCCGGAACAGGGCGTATCAGATCAGGAGGCTTCCGATAAAGAAGAGTCATGAGCAGGATAGAACCGATCGAATATAATTCAAGGCTCAGGGAGATCACGGCAGTGCTCCGCAGGCATAACATTACCCGCGGAGTGACGCCGAAAAAACTCCGGGCCATCCTGGAGGATCTGGGCCCGACCTTTATTAAACTGGGACAGATCATGTCCATGCACTCGGATATCCTGCCGAAAAGGTACTGCGATGAGCTCATGCGGCTGCGCACAGAAGTCACGCCCATGCCCTTTGAGGAAGTGATCTCCGTGATCGAGGAATCCTACGGAAGATCCTGGAAAAGGGTGTTTGCATCCATAGAGGAAACGCCCCAGGGGTCAGCCTCTATCGCGCAGGTGCACCGGGCGGTATTGAGAAGCGGCGAGGAAGTCGTGGTCAAAGTCCAGCGCAGAGGGATCTATGAGAAGATGGCAAGAGATATTGACCTTCTCCATAAGGCGGTAAAGCTCATGCCGCCTGTGAGCATCAAAGGAATGGCGGATCTGGACCTGGTGCTTGATGAGCTGTGGTCTGTCACACGCGATGAGATGAATTTCCTCACGGAAGCTGCCAATATGGAAGAGTTCGCCCGCAGGAACAAGGACGTGAACTTTGTGGGCACGCCTGCCCTGTACCAGCAGTATACGACAGTGAATGTGCTGGTGATGGAGTATATCGACGGATGCGGGATCGATGACAAGGAAGCGCTGACCGAGCAGGGGTATGATCTAAAGGAGATCGGGAGCAAGCTGGTGGACAATTACATCAAGCAGGTCATGGACGACGGTTTCTTTCACGCGGACCCGCATTCCGGCAATGTGAAGATCCGGGACGGCAAGATCATCTGGATCGACATGGGGATGATGGGCAGGCTCACGGAGCACGACCGGGAGATGATCGGAAAGGCTGTGCAGGGTGTGGCGCTGGGCGATGTGGGACTGATCCAGCAGGCTGTGCTGGGGATCGGCGAGTTCAAAGAGCGGCCGGACCAGAGGAAGCTCTACGAGGATATTGACGGACTGCTCATGAAATACGGAAGCGTGGATATGGGGCAGATCAATGTGGCGGAAGTTATGACGGATCTGATGGATGTCATGAAGGAAAATAAGATCAAGATGCCCCACGGGCTGACCATGCTGGCGAGGGGCCTGACCCATATGGAGGGAGTGCTGGCGGATATCGCGCCGGATATCAATATGGTGGAGATCGCTACAGCGCATATGTCCGGGGAATTTTTCCGCCATCTGGATATAAAAAAGGAATTAAAGAGCAGCGGGAAAAGTGTCCTGCGTTCCTTCCGGAAGGCGCTGGATATCCCTTCCATGATATCTGATATGATGAGCGGTTATCTCAAGGGACAGGCAAAGATCAATCTGGATCTTCAGGTCACGGATGACCTGGCAAGGCTGCTCCGCCGCCTGGTAAGGAATATCGTGATGGGGCTGTGGGTCATGGCGCTCCTGATCAGTTCCAGTATCATATGCACTACGGACATGACGCCAAAAGTGCTGGGGATACCGGCCCTGGGCGCCTTTGGATACATGCTTGCATTCGTGATCGTGATGTATGTATTTATCAAACATCTGCTTTCCAGGAAATAAGGGATAGATAGAAAATAAAAAGCGATAAAAGAAACTATAAAATGCAGAAAGATAGATAAAAATGGATAAAGACAGAAAAAATCCTCTGATACGGAGCTTTGGATATGCGTTTGAGGGCATATGGTCATGTATCCGGAAGGAGAGGAATATGAAGATACACTGCCTGGCGGTCATCCTCGTCACGCTGGCAGGGACCCTGTTTCAGATCACGGCGTCTGAATGGTGCGTCTGCCTGCTGCTTTTCGCGCTGGTGGCGTCGCTGGAACTGGTGAACACTGCGATAGAGGCAGCGGTGGACCTCGTGACAGAAGAAAAGAAGCCTCTGGCAAAACTGGCCAAGGATACAGCGGCCGGGGCAGTGCTTTTCTCTGCGATCATATCCGTGATCGCGGGATGCATTATTTTCCTTCCATACCTATTGGAACTGGCGGAGAAGTTGTGATACAATAGCAGAGTATGAAAGCGGCAGGGCGGACCGTGAAATCCCGCCTGATATGGAAAGGAAAGACAGGACAATGAATGAGAACAGTACAACAGTGACAAAACAGGAGACTCTTGCGGCTCTCAAGAATCCAGGCGAATTATATGTGATCATGTCAGGGGCGACAAGGCTGCCTTTTGTATCCTGTGATGAGGAGACATTTGATGACGAAGTTTTCCTGTATTACAGACTTGAGGATGCAAAGGGCAAGGCGAAAGAACTCCTGGAGAAAAAATATGCAGCGGCAGTGGTGAAACTGGAGGATAAGCAGCTCCTTGCTTTTTATACAAGCCTGTATACAATGGGAGTAAACTGTCTCGCTGTCAACAGCGGCACAGATACCCAGATCAACATACAGCTCTCGGATCTTGTGATCCGCAGGAAACCCGAGAATATGCCGGAGGGGAAACAGCCAGTGGAGAACCCGGCCCTGCATCTTACCGCGATCTATTTTATGCAGGAGATGCGCAGGCAGGCGCAGCCTCAGCCGACAGAAGAGTTAAAGGAACTTCAGGAGGAGCTGCTGGCGCACTACGGAAAAGGGACTTTTGTCATTGCAGTCCGGGAGGACGGACAGCTTCCGATCCTGAAACAGAAGGACGGAACTGTATACCAGCCATTGTTTACGGATATGCTTGAATTCCAGAAGTTTGCCTGCGGAGAGAAGATGCGGACAGCGGTGATCCCTGCAGCGAAGATCCCGGAGGTCCTGATCAACGAGGCAAAAGGAGTGGTCATCAATCCCTTCGGGGTCAATGTACAGCTCCAGGTGGCGAAAAGGAAGCAGCCGGCGCAGGAAGCATGAGAAACAGACAGGAAGCATGAGAAAAGCCCGGGTGCATGAGGAAGCGATACGCGCCGGAGACGTATGGTAAGTGCGTCAAAAGAACGGCTATATCAGACAGGAGGAGAAAATGTCAATACCAGTATACATACGGAAAGATTATTTCAGGGCAGTAGATCTTACGGACAAGAGCGCTCATATACTGGAATTCCATTATCGTCCTGAGACAGTGGATGTGTATGAGAAGGGGCTTTCTGTCTTTCATATGCAGTATTATCTGGAAAGCCGGACGCGGGCTGAGATCATTGAATTTTATCTGACGGATTTTTCGCTGAGAGGGAAGGGGTATGGGACAGCCTGTATGAACGAGATCATTGACCAGTTCGGGAAAAAGGGGGTAACAAAGGTTACCGCCCCGAACGGTTATGAACTCGCTCCCCTGGGATATACCGGACCGGACCAGTACCGGGAGCTGATCGCAGGTTTCTATGAAAAGACCGGATTCTCTGTCAGCGGGGACGGGGATATAGCAGTGAAGATCCTGGGATGAGGCCGGCAGAAAATCTGTGAAAACTGCACATTTTTTCAACGTGAATTTAGGCAATAATCCCAGATTGACATATGAGTAAATGATTCTTATACTAGACGTGTAAATCGAATACGCGCGATAGAGTGTTACTGTAAGGCAGGCATAAACTATCCTTTTATTTAACAGACCCAGACACAAGGTCAAAAAGAAAAGGAAAAGTTTATGCTTTTTTTACGTGTAAGCACAAAGCCGTGCGCTCAGAGGAAGAGATGCGTCGGAAAGCCCGCTTTCCAGAGCATCTGTTTCTCTGAGCATAGGGCGTGAGCCCGCGACCGAGATGGAGCAAAGCGGAATCGAGGTACGCACGGCTGTACGGAGCCGGGGCCTATAGGGCGTGAGCCCGCGACCGAGATGGAGCAAAGCGGAATCGAGGTACGCACGGCTGTACGGAGCCGGGGTCCCATAGGGCGTGAGCCCGCGACCGAGATGGAGCGGAGCGGGATCGAGGTACGCACGGCTGCACGGAGCCGGATTCCCATAGGGCGAGAGCCCGCAGCGTGTGTTCGAGAAAATGACATTCTATATAGGAGGAAAAGAAGTATGAAAGACAAGATTTTCGGAGTGCTGCAGAGAGTCGGACGCAGCTTCATGCTCCCGATCGCCATCCTGCCGGTGGCAGGGCTCCTGCTCGGGATCGGCAGCTCGTTTACAAATGCGACCATGATCGAAACCTACGGACTCCAGGCGGTGCTTGGCGAAGGCACGGTCCTGCACGGCCTGCTTACGATCATGAGCAAGGCGGGGAGCGTGATCTTTGACAACCTGCCCCTGATCTTTGCAGTCGGCGTTGCCATCGGGATGGCGAAAAAAGAAAAGGAAGTTGCGGCGCTTGCAGCGATGATCTCATTTTTTGTCATGCATGTATCGATCAATGCCATGCTTGTACTCAGGGGAGACATCCTCGCGGACGGAAGCCTGGCGGACCATGTCCTGGGCGGGACAGTGGCAGAGATGTGCGGTATCCAGACGCTCCAGATGGGCGTATTCGGCGGGATCATCGTCGGGCTCGGCGTGGCTGCCCTGCACAACCGGTTCTATAAGATCCAGCTGCCCAATGCGCTGTCGTTCTTCGGCGGTTCAAGGTTTGTCCCGATCATTTCCACGATCACGTACGTGGGCGTGGGGATCGTGATGTATTTCCTCTGGCCCTTTGTTCAGGATGGGATCTATGCGCTTGGCGGCCTGGTGACAGGGACGGGATATTTCGGCACGCTGATCTTCGGTATCATCAAACGCGCGCTGATCCCGTTTGGCCTGCATCATGTGTTCTATCTCCCGTTCTGGCAGACAGCGGTGGGCGGCTCCATGGAAGTGGCGGGACAGCTCGTGCAGGGCGGACAGAATATCTTTTTCGCCCAGCTGGCAGATCCGAGCACCGTACATTTCAGCGCGGATGCGACGAGATATTTTTCCGGCGAGTTTATCTTTATGATCTTCGGGCTCCCGGGAGCAGCGCTCGCGATGTACCGCTGCGCGAAGCCGGAGAAGAAAAAACAGGCGGGAGGGCTCCTGCTCTCAGCGGCGCTTGCGTGTATGCTGACAGGCATCACTGAGCCACTTGAGTTTTCGTTCCTGTTTGTCGCTCCGGTGCTTTTTGGAGTGCAGGTCGTTCTGGCAGGGGCAGCGTACATGATCGCGCATATACTCAATATCGCGGTGGGACTGACTTTCTCGGGCGGGCTGCTGGATCTCTTCCTGTTCGGGATCCTCCAGGGCAATGAGAAGACGAGCTGGATGCTGATCATCCCGGTGGGCGTGATCTATTTCATCCTGTACTATGTGATCTTCTCCTTCCTGATCAAAAAGATGAATTTAAAGACTCCGGGGCGTGAAGATGATGATACAGAGACAAAGCTGTTTACAAAAGCTGATTACCAGGCAAAGCAGGGCGCAGCGGGAAGTGCTCCGGGAAGCGCCGCTGGAAGCGGGGAAGACAGCGGAGACGCAAAGAGTGCACTGATCACAAAAGGGCTGGGCGGCAAAAAGAATATTTCCGATGTGGACTGCTGTGCTACAAGGCTCAGGTGCACAGTGGTGAAGCCGGAACTTGTAAATGAAGGTATCCTGCGCGCGACCTCTCCGTCAGGCATTATCCGCAAGGGCCAGGGCATCCAGATCATTTACGGGCCGTCTGTGTCCGTGATCAAGTCAAACCTGGAAGACTATCTGGAAAAGGCGCCGGATGAAGAATATGTCCCTGAATCCGGGGAAGAAACCGGCAGTGCAGAAAGTGTAAACAGGAAAAACCCGGATGCGGGAAATCGCGAAGACGGAAGTGGCGCGGAAGTGAAAGCAGGCGTTCAGGGCGGAACTGTGAAGAAAACGCTTTTCACGCCGGTGAGCGGGGAGACGGCTCCGATCACAGAGGCTTCTGACGAAGCATTTGCCGGAAAGATGATGGGAGACGGCTACATCGTAAGACCTGCGGAAGGGATGGTCTATGCGCCGGAGGATGCGGCGGTGTCATTCGTATTCCCGTCAAAACACGCGGTGGGGCTGATGAGCGACGACGGAGTGGAGTATCTCATCCACGTCGGTGTGGATACCGTAAATCTGAACGGAGAAGGTTTTGAAGCTTTTGTAAAAGACGGAGACCGGGTAAAAAAGGGTGACAAACTGATCGGTTTTGATATAGAATATATACGGGAGCACGCGAAGTCCGACGAATGCATCATTGTATTTACCAGCCTGAAAGAAGGCGAGGAGATCCGGCTGACAAAGCCCGGAAAAGCAGAAAAGATGGATCCGGCGGCTGAGATCGTATCTTTTAACTGAGTCAGCATTACCCCCTGCTCCTGCTGCATAAGCGGCGGGAGAGGGGGATTTTCTATATGGAACATGGGGGACAATGTATGTATCGCATCATAAAAGTATTGAACAATAACGGGATCCTTGTGTATGACGATCATACCGGCAGGGAGATGATCCTGCTTGGGAATGGGGTTGGGTTCGGAAAGCGGCCGGCCCAGCAGATCGGAAGCCTGCCCGGGGCAAAGGTCTACACTCTTGTGAACCGGCAGAAGCAGCACTCTGTCCTTCAGGTGGTAAATGGGATCCGGCCGGAATTTATCGAGGCAGCGGGCCGGATCATAGACGAAGCGGAGAAAATGTTTCAGAATGTCAGCAGGGATATCCTCCTGCCTATGGCGGACCACATCGCACTTGCGGCGAAACGGGCGGCGGAGGGGCGCCAGATCCCAAATCCATTTACCCCGGACATCCGGGTCCTTTTTGAAAAAGAATACGCGGCGGCCCTGAAAGGCCGGGAGATCATACGGGAGCTGGCGGGATGCGAGATCTCGGACGATGAGGTGGGGTTCATCACACTTCATATCCACGCCGGGCTGTCTGATGAGCAGGTGTCCGAGGCGCTGGAGACGACCCGGATCATCGATGAAGGGATCACGATGATCGAGAAGGCGTTCGGGCAGGAGTTTGAAAAAGATTCCCTGGCGTACACAAGGCTGATGAGCCATCTGTATTACATGATAGCAAGGACGCGGAAAGGGGAGTCCACGAAAGCGGACTTCAATGAGTTTATCTTTGCCAATTATCCGTACACAGGACAGGTGGCTGAGGAAATATGCGCCCATATGTCGCGGCAGCTGAAAAAAGAGGTGGCGCGGGAAGAGATCGGTTTCCTGGCGATCCATATCCAGAGAGTAGTCGATCCGGACGCAGTGTAAGGCAGATTAAGCGGTGCGAAGGCGGTCGGGAAGAAATGGCGGGAACAGTGACAGATAAGAAAGGCAGAATAAGGAGGGCATCATGTATAAAATACTGATCGTGGAGGATGACCTGCCCATGGCGCAGGCGATACAAAAGGAGATGAAAATGTGGGGGAATGAGGCGGAGTACGTACGGGATTTCCAGAATGTGCTGACAACGTTTACGGAATATGATCCCCATCTTGTCCTGATGGACATCACACTCCCGTTCTATAACGGGTACCACTGGTGCAGCGAGATCCGCAGGATCTCCAACGTGCCGGTCATATTTATCTCGTCCGCGTCAGACAATATGAATATCATCATGGCAGTCAATATGGGCGGCGATGATTTTATACCAAAGCCCTTTGATCTGAGCGTGCTTACGGCAAAGGTGCAGGCAGTGCTCCGCAGGACCTATGACCTGGCGGGGAAGATCCCGGTGCTGGAGCACAGAGGCGCGATCCTGAACTTATACGATACGACGCTGGTCTACGAAGGAGAAAAGATCAGCCTGACAAAGAATGAATTCCGGATCCTTCAGACGCTCATGGAGAATAAGGGCAGGCTGGTGAGCCGGGAGACTTTGATGACCAGGCTGTGGGAGACGGATAATTATATAGAAGAAAATACTCTGACCGTGAATATTGCCAGGCTCAGGAAGAAGCTGGAAAAGGCGGGGCTTAAGGATTTTATTACCACAAAAGTGGGCGAGGGGTATATCATACAGCAGTTATAAAGACGCTGGGAGAAGCAGAAAGAAGCAGGAAAGCAAGAAGATAAAGATGCAGGAGAGGCAGGACGAAAGCTATGAGACGGTTTTTCAGATATTTCTATGACTACAGGGGTGTGTGCATCTGGATGTGCCTCAGCGGCGCAGTGTTTGCCGTGGTATTTGCCATGTACGGGATCACTCTGGAGGCTGTGTGGTATCCGCTTCTGATCTCGGTGCTCTTCGGCGCAATCATGCTGGCGGCAGGTTTTGCACACAGCAGGAGAAGACGGCGCGGGATGGAGCAGGTCCTGTCATCTGAAGCGCTGTTTCCCGATGTGACGGACATCCTGCCCAGGGCGGGAAGCCTTGCCGAGGAGGACTATCAGGCGCTGATCGGGAAAATGGAAAACGCCTACAGGGAGAAAAAGGGAGAGTGGGACGCTGCCCGCAGGGATATGGCGGACTATTATGCCACATGGGTGCACCAGATCAAAGCGCCCATCGCGGTCATGAAAGTCATGCTCCAGCAGGAGGATACGCCGGAGAACCGGGAACTCTCGGCAGAGCTTTTCCGGGTGGAGCAGTATGTAGAGATGGCGCTGTGCTATGTGCGGCTCGGAGAAGGCGCCTCGGACCTGGTCATCCAGGAGTATGATCTGGATGCGGTCATACGCAAGGCGGTGCGCAAATATGCAGGACAGTTCATCCGCCGGAAGATCCGGCTCATCTACGAGGGGACGGACGTCCGCGTGCTGACAGATGAGAAGTGGCTGTCCTTTATCATCGAACAGCTTTTGTCCAATGCGGTCAAATATACGGCTGAGGGTTCTGTCACGATCTCAGTCGATAAGGGAAAGAAGCTCTCGGTCACGGACACTGGCATCGGGATCTCCCAGGAGGACATGCCCCGTATCTTTGAGAAAGGGTATACCGGGTATAACGGCAGGCTGGACAAGAAGTCCACAGGGCTCGGGCTGTATCTGTGCAGGAAGGCGGCTGACAGGCTGGGACATGTTCTGACAGCGGAGTCTGAGCCGGGGAAGGGCAGCAGGTTTACGATAGATTTGGAGTCCTATCCGTTCCGGGCGGAATAAAAGTAAGGGGCGGGTATTATATTCCGATTGTATTGTATGGGAAAAACGGTTACAATCTGAGTTAGATGGAAAGGCATATATTTATAAGGATCGAGGAGTATATAGATATGAACAGAAAGTATACGGCAGATAGCCTGAAGGGCGTTACGATTCAGCAATACAAAACAGATATAGGTTTTCGGACGCTTGTGGAAAGTGTAGATGAAAATTTATATATTATACCTAAATATCAGAGAAAATATCGTTGGACCAAAGCTCAGGTGACATCTTTGGTTGAATCGCTTATATGTGGACTTCCTATTCCGCCTATTTATACATGCAGAAACAATTTGAACCAACTGGAAATCCTGGATGGGCAGCAGCGTATCATGAGTCTGTTTTTTTATTATATAGGTTACTATTTAAATAAAAGAAAAAACAGTAGTGTTGATTTTTCTGAGCTGGTTACAGATCAAAAATCTTTTAAAGAAGCACTGTTCAGCCAGTATGAACTTGAAGAGCTCCATATTAATTTACAGGGATCAGATGGCAAAGAAAAA
>DWUV01000007.1 GCA_019120595.1 Candidatus Mediterraneibacter tabaqchaliae
AGCAAAAATACTATAATCAAAGGAGAAAAGCTTATGGAAGAAAAAACAAAACTGAATATGCAGATGTATGATGCTGAGAGTATCCTTGCTCCCCTGCAGAAGCTGAACCTGATGGATGATTTCCTGTTTGATGCTGCCACCGGGGATCTGGAAACATGCAGGATCATTATCGAACTGTCACTGGGCATCAGGATCCGCAACATTGCCTGGAAAGAAGGGCAGAAGGTGATCCGCAATCTTCCGGGGAACCGGGGGATCCGGATGGATTTCTATGTGGAAGATGACCGCGGGCGGGTGTTTGATGTTGAAATGCAGAAGCGCAATGAAGGAAATATCCCAAAGCGTACGAGATTTTATCAGGCACTGATCGACGCGCCCATGCTGAAAAGCGGGGAGCGAGGCTTTGACAGCTTAAAGCCGGCGTATATTGTGGTGATCTGCGGGTTCGATCTTTATGGATACGGGCTGTACCGATATACATTTGACAACCGGTGCAAAGAAATCCCGGATCTGGTCATGGGAGACGAATGCAGCAAGATCATCCTGAATACGAAGGGGAAAAGTGAAGATGGAGTAGACAGGGCGCTGATCGATTTTTTGCATTACGTGGAAAAGAGCAGCGACGAGAATGTGCCGGAAGACTGTGATGAACGTTTGAAACATCTGCATAAAAAGATTCACCAGATTAAAATGAGTGAAGAGATTGGAGTGAGTTATATGAAGATGGAAGAACGAGACAGATTGATAAGAGATGAAGGGTTGAGGCGGGGAAGAGCAGAAGGAAGAGCGGAAGGCGAGAGCCGGCTGATCAGTATCATACGCAGAAAAGTATCCAGAGGGATGGGGGCTGCTGAGATAGCGGATTTATTAGAGATTCCCTGCGCGGCGGCCGAGGCAGTGACAGAAGCGCTCATGCTGCATCCCGACTGGACAGACCTCCAGATCGCGGAAGAACTGCTGAGCGGGGAAAACCTGGCAGATTCAGATCTTACCACGGGTTTTCCTCCAGCATAAATGTCATTTCCTCCCCGCTCACGGGATGCCGGAATTCCAGCCTGTATGCGCAGAGCCTGAGAGGACTTTCCGGTGCCTGTGATGCCGAGGGTGTGGATGCCGGGGGGATGTCTTTGCCGGGAGCTGTGCGGCAGGACCGGACCGCTCCGTATTTCCGGTCTCCCACGAGCGGGCATCCCAGATGCGCCATCTGCACCCGGATCTGGTGATGCCGCCCGGTGTCCAGATGGATCTCCACAAGAGCGGTGACAGGGGAAGTGTCCCGGTATATTTTTTCGGTCTTGTAATGAAGCCTGGCGGCTTTTGCGCCGGGAGTATTTTTAGTGCAGACCCGTGAGGTGTTGGTGCGCGCGTCCTTTACAAGATAGTCTTCCAGAATGCCCTCGGACGGATCGGGGATGCCGGAGACGAGAGCGCGGTAATATTTCCCAAAGCCGGCGGCGGTAAGCTGCCGGTTTAATTCTTTTGCCGCTCTTGGTGTTTTCGCGAAGACCAGGAGCCCTTCCACCGGCTGGTCCAGGCGGTGGATCACAGCGAGATATCCGCCGGATAAATAGTTCTTCAGCATGCTTTCCATGTCGGAAGTGCCGATACGGGCGGTCTGTGTCGGGATCCCCGCAGGCTTGCGGCAGACGATGATGTGTGGATCTTCATATATAATGAGAGAGTGGATATCGTGTCTCATAAAATCCTCCTTCATAAGATCATTTCAGGGAACCGTTCAGCCGCCGGGCTGAGCAGCTGCCTTTTCAGCAGTATTTTAACATGCCGTTTCTTGACTTTTCCTGGTCTTCTGGCTAAACTGATTATCATATAAAAGTAATGAACGGTCAAGTGATTTCAGGGAGGCTGGGTATGATAAATAATGACTGGGAGCGGTTCGGTGATGAGATCCGCAGGACGATACAGGATGCGGTCGATTCCGGGGATTTCCGTAGATTAAATCAGACGGTTTCGGATACGGTGGGACGGGCTGTGGACAATGTGTCCCGCGGCCTGAAAAACGGCGGATGGTACCGGGAGGCCCCGTCAGGCATGGGGAATCAGAAAAACCAGTCCGGGAACAGGCAGTTTCAGGGACAGGGGGGACAGATGGGGCAGAGCGGCCCGATGGGAGAGAGCGGCCCTGCATATGGCGGTCCGGCACAGACCAGGCAGCGTCCGTTGTTCCTGAAAGGGACTTCCGTGAAGATCGGCGGAATCTTTCTGGCTGTGACAGGGTATGTATTCGGCGCGGCATCCCTGGTCTTCCTGCTCCTTCTTGCGATCGGCGCTCTGGCGGCAGGATGGGATCTGGTGCTGCAGATCGGGGCAGGGGCCTTCGCTGTGTTTACAGCCATATTCCTCGTGATGGCTGTGACCGGGACGAGGATGGCGGGCAGCGTCAGCCGTTTCCGCAAATATGTGGGACTTATCGGGAATCGGGAATACTGTGATATCAAAGAACTGTCGCAGAAAGCAGGGCGTCCGCTGAAAAAAGTCATAAAAGATCTGAGGAAGATGATCGAAAAGGGGTGGTTCTGCCAGGGACATATGGATGAACAGGAATCCTGCATGATGGTCAGTGATGGGGCTTACCGCCAGTATACAGAGCTTATGGAGCACACACGCCGGGAAAAGGCGGAGCGGGAAGCCGCCGCAAGGAAGAGGGAAGAGGAGTATTCCAGGCTTTCCCCGGAAGTGCAGAAGGTGATTGAGGCGGGCGATGAATATGTGAGAAAGATCCGTGAGGCGAATGACGCGATACCGGGCGAGGAAATCTCGGCGAAGATTTCCAGGATGGAGACGCTGGTGGACCGTATCTTTGACCGGGTGGAGCAGAAGCCGGATACTGTGGACGATATACGGAAGCTGATGGAATACTATCTTCCTACCACGATCAAGCTCCTGGAAGCCTATGAAGAACTGGACGCGCAGCCTGTGCAGGGCGAGAATATCATTTCGTCCAAGCAGGAGATCGAGAAAACGCTGGACACGCTCAACACAGCTTTTGAAAAGCTCCTGGACGAGCTGTTCCAGGATACTGCGTGGGATCTGTCATCGGATATTTCCGTTCTGAATACCATGCTTGCCCAGGAAGGGCTGACAGAGGACGGGCTGAAGACAGGCGGGAAGAGATAACGCATAGAAATGCGGGAAAACGTGTTGTATATAGAGCAGAGGAAAAAAGAACAACGATAACAGAAAGATGGAGGACAGGCAGATGGGCAATGAATTTCAGGACATGAGCACAACACCGACGCTGACACTGGATCCGTTCCAGGCACAGGAGCAGAAAAAGCCGCCTGTGGTGCAGCAGGAAGAACCGGCGCTGGATGACAGCGTACTGACAGAGGAAGAGCGCAGGCTGGTGGATTCGTTCGCGCAGCAGATCGACCTTACAAATTCCGCGCTGGTGCTCCAGTACGGGGCGGGAACGCAGAAGAAGATGGCGGATTTCTCAGAGTCTGCCCTCGAGAATGTCAGGTCAAAGGACCTGGGAGAAGTAGGAGACCTGCTCTCGGGTGTTGTGACAGAACTTAAGAGCTTTGATGAGGAAGAGGAAAAGGGGTTCCTCGGATTCTTTAAGAAAGCGTCGAACAAGATCGAGTCCATGAAGGCGAAGTACGCGAAGGCAGAGGAAAATGTAAATGAGATCGTTAAGGCGCTGGAGAAACATCAGGTACAGCTTATGAAGGATACGGCTCTGCTGGATAAGATGTATGAGCTGAACCTGACCTACTTTAAAGAACTCTCCATGTATATCCTGGCAGGGAAAAAGAAGCTGGCAGAAGTCAGGGGCACTCAGCTTGCGCAGCTCACGCAGAAAGCTCAGATGTCCGGCCTGCCCGAGGACGCGCAGGCAGCCCGGGACCTGGAGTCCATGTGCCTTCGGTTTGAGAAGAAGATCCATGACCTGGAGCTGACCAGGATGATCTCGATCCAGACCGCTCCGCAGATCCGGCTCGTGCAGAACAATGACACGCAGATGGTGGAGAAGATCCAGTCAACGATCGTGAATACGATCCCGCTGTGGAAGAGCCAGATGGTGCTCGCCCTTGGGGTGGAGCACTCCGCGCAGGCAGCGGAGGCGCAGCGCCAGGTGACGGACATGACGAATGAACTGCTGAAGAAAAATGCCGAGAAGCTGAAGATGGCGACCGTGGAGACGGCGAAGGCATCTGAGAGGGGCATTGTGGATATGGAGACGCTGAAAGCGACGAATGAATCCCTGATCTCGACGCTGGACGAGGTAATGAACATCCAGAGAGAGGGCAGGGAGAAGAGAGCGGCAGCGGAGACGGAACTCAGGAATATGGAGACGGAGCTGAAAAATAAGCTGCTACAGATACAGGGATGAAGACGGTGTATTCTTGAGCATTTTCATAGAATATGTTAGTATGATCATGTGGTGGCAAACTTTCTCGGAGACAGGCAGGGAAAGTTTGTCCCTTTTTATATTATGCTGCCGAATAATCCCGAACGATTATGTTGAATAGTTATAGGCTGCATGATATAATGAGGGCGCAGAAAGGGGTACCCATGATAAATCAACTGGCAGGATATTTTGACCAGATGGCAGCGATAATCCGGCGGATTGAAGATAAAGAAATATTTCGTGAAAAAGATTTTGCGAGTCTGTTAGGTGATAAAAATCATCAGATTTATTTTGAGTTAATTAGTTTTTTTCCCCAATTGATCAGGGATAACAGAACGGCGGGAAGCCTTATGATAAGTGATATTGGAGAGGATTTTTCTATGGCTGTATCGCAGGTGCTTGCCCAGGATAATATCGCGATGCTGCACCTGCTCCTCTATTATATGGATCGGGGGATTGGAGATTGCTATGATCAGATGATCGGATTTGAGGATGATATTGAGGTGTGTGATGCGCTGAATGATAATTATCATGATACCGATATTATAATTTTGAGAAAAGTGGGATGCAGATGGGAAATGCGTCAGCCGGGTAAAGGCCTGAATGGGTTGCTTCAAAATTTTTACTATATAGATCAGAACAGACTGGATGGAATGAGGCTTAGAAATTATATATTGGATCGGACCGCTGTGATGAGAAGCAGAAAAACCAGTCTGAAAATCGCGGTTTCTCCCATAACCCGGAAAAAATCGGTTGAATTCAGCGCCCCTTATGAAGGGGTCAACGGAAGGACAGGGATACCTCAAAAGCTATTCCGCGTGGAAAGGGTTCTGGGTGAAAAACTGATTACGGATCAGGTGATCGAAAATATTCATATTGCCGGGGCGAAGGAGACAGATATCCTTGTGTTTCCTGAAATGCTGGGTACGGAGGAAATGCTGTGTAAGGTGATGGAAGCACTGGAAAGTGACTGGAAGACAAATGTACCAACCCTGATTGTTTTTCCGTCTGTGTGGGAGAAAACAGAAAACGATCTGGCTAATACAAATAAGAGTTATATGATCCTGAATGGAGACGAAGTTTTGTTTGAGCAGCACAAGCGCTGTGATTACAAATATGATACAGAGGGTGGTCCGGTTTATGAGGATATTAACCGCGATAGGGATAAAAACAATATTTTGAATGTCATACATGTGGAAGGGCTTGGAAGGATATGCATAATAATCTGTTATGATTATCTTGATGAAGAAAACCAGGAGAGGATCATGAAAAATATACGGCCGACACTTGTGTGTACCCCGTCCTTTTCAACCGGGAGTTTTCATTTTAAAACTTTGGCTGAAGCTTTTTTCAAACAGAGCTGTAACCTGGTGTGGTGCAATACTTGTTCCGCAGCGCATGAGACAGATAAAGACAGAAATTTTGAAATTATAGGCCTGGTCACAACGTTGAGTAAGCAGTGTGAGCAGTTTAACCCGAATTCATTTGAACGGATTTTTGAGGGGAAAACAAAGTGTGGCAGAGAAAATTGTAAAAATTGTATTTATTATGCTGAGATTCCATTGAACAGAGACAGCGTAAAGACGGGAGAGCCATGAGAGAAGAAAGAAAATTTATTGCAGAATTAGAAAAAAGCATAAAATATGGCAGTGAGCCGATGAGCAATGCTGTGCTGGGTGCTTTTCAAAAACTATTGGTGGAAAGTACAAATACATATTTTCAGGCATATTTTGAACATGATTTTGGAGAGATCAACCGGCTGCTTCAGGAACAGCGCAGTTTGAGAAAAACATTGACAAATGAACTGAGAAGCTATGCGGATCAGTCAATCGTAATATCCGCTAAGTTGGTTCAGACGTATAATGTGTTTAATAAGCTCGTGCAGGCTGAAGAACAAAAAAGAGAATTCGCCGATCAGATCATATTGATTGAAAAACGGTATGAAAAAGCAAGAAAAGTTTTGGTCTACCTGTACAGACATGCGCATGTTCAGCACAAAGAACTGAAAAATAATCTGGGAATCGCGGGAAGTACGCTCAGTGATCTGCTCAATGTGTTAAGAGATGCAGATTGTGTGGAAAAAATCGAAAGCGGAAGATGCTGCTTCTATAATCTGACAAATGCCGGACGCAAATATTTAAAGGACGTCCGGCCGGATATCGATGAAGAGTGGGACGTTGACCCGGACAGTTTCAGCGTTGCGGCCTGGAAGATTATAAGGGAAAAAGAACAGGAAGAGACATTTCCTTTGTATGCAAATTACAGACGGAAACCGGATATTGACAGATTGGATAAGAAGTGGACGGATGAAAAAAATTTTATGCGGATGTTTAGTGATGCGGGAGAGTGCCTATGAATTTATTGATAGAAAAATTTGAGCAACTGAAAGAAATTGACGATAATTGGGCGCAGACAGTACGGGAAGAACAAAAGAATGATACACCGCCTGAAAACAAGGAACTGGTCCGTGCTTTTAATGAACTTTTTTCTGCAGCAAGGGAAACTTATAAGAGAGATGCAAAACAGACGGAAAGTGTTTTTAAAACCTATATGGCAGACGACAGTTCGTGGCTGCTTGAGGATGTCATAAGTTCGCTGGAAATTTTCTTTGAGGTTTCAGAACTGAGAAAAATGCAGAGCAGTGATGAAAAAAAGGCAAAGAAAGTCATTGATTATCTGTTTGACAATGCAATCGTATATTTTGATCGGCAATTTGCGAATGCCTATGATGAATTGGGTTTTGAGACACAGGATTCCCTTTATAATACAGCCCGGGTACTGGATGGTTTGATTGGATATTATATCAGGCAGCATCTGTCTCCGAAGGCGATGAAAAGAGATCTGAGGATGGAAACAGAATTCGGTGAAGAAGTGTGCGGGTATTTAGTGCACAAGATTAGTGAAAATTACCATACTCTGCAGATGAATACACTGATGGATATGATTCGGGTTGACAATCCATCCTGAATTCGCTAAAATCACAGTTACGGACAGCGATGAACGGGATCAGTATATATGAAGGAATGCCCCAGAGAGAAGGCGGGTGGTGCGAGCCTTGAGCAGGAGCATATAGAACCGGCCCGGGAGCTTCTGCATGAAAATGCAGCGCAGGCCTGCGTTAAGGGCAAAAGAGCGAACCGCGCATGCGGCTTTTCGGATGCGGCTGACCGGCCGTCAGATGAAAAGGAAAATGCAGGCGCAGTTAATTAGGGTGGTACCGCCGGGAAATCCGGTCCCTTGTTTTATGACAGGGACAGAGGATGTCCCGGCGTTTTATTTTACAGAAAAAAGGAGAAGAGAAGATGGCAAAGGAAAAGAAACTGGTACAGTCGATCACTTCCAGGGATGAGGACTTCGCGCAGTGGTATACAGACGTTGTGCGCGAGGCAAAACTCTGTGATTATTCAGGGGTAAAGGGATGTCTGAACTACCTGCCCAACGGCTACGCGCTGTGGGAGAATATCCAGGCGGACCTGGACAAACGTTTTAAGGATACAGGTGTGGAGAATGTGTATCTGCCGGTATTGATCCCGGAGAGCCTGCTCCAGAAGGAGAAGGATCATATCGAGGGCTTTGCGCCGGAAGTGGCGTGGGTGACACACGGCGGTATGGAGCAGCTCCAGGAGAGGTTCTGCATCCGGCCCACATCTGAGACGCTGTTCTGCGATGTGTGGAGCAAGACCGTGCAGTCCTACCGCGACCTGCCGAAGGTGTGGAACCAGTGGTGTTCCGTGCTCCGCTGGGAGAAGACGACAAGACCGTTCCTGCGTTCCAGGGAGTTCCTGTGGCAGGAGGGGCATACGATCCACGCTACTTATGAAGAGGCGGAAGAGCGCACAAAGATGATGTGGGAAGTGTACAAGAGTTTTGTTGAGGAAGACCTGGCGATCCCGGTCGTTGCGGGAAGGAAGACTGAGAGCGAGAAGTTCGCGGGAGCGCAGGATACTTATACGATCGAAGCGCTGATGCATGACGGGCAGGCGCTCCAGTCCGCGACAAGCCATTTCTTCGGAAATGCGTTCCCGGATGCGTTCAATATCAAATATGCGGATAAGAACAATGAGCTGCACAGCGTGTATGAGACTTCATGGGGACTGTCCACGAGGATCATCGGGGCGATCATCATGGTACACGGCGATGACAGCGGCCTGGTGCTCCCGCCGAGGATCGCGCCGGTACAGGTGAGAGTGATCCCGATCGCGCAGCACAAAGAAGGCGTACTTGACAAAGCAAATGAGCTGCTTGACGCGCTGAAGGCAGCAGGCTACCGCGCGAAGATCGATGATTCCGAGAAGAGCCCGGGGTGGAAGTTCAGCGAGCAGGAGATGCTCGGTATCCCGGCGCGTATCGAGATCGGACCGAAAGATATCGAGAATGGACAGGTCGTAGTCGTGCGCCGCGATACGAGAGAGAAGATCGTCGTAGCGATCGATGAGATCACGACAAAGCTGGGTGAGATCCTTGAGATGATCCAGAAAGACCTGTATGCAAAGGCAAAGGCATTCCTGGACGACCACATCAGTTCAGCGACGACGATGGACGAGATGAAAGATGCTGTCCAGAATAAGAAAGGATTTGTGAAGGCTATGTGGTGTGGAGAGGAAGCATGCGAGGATGAGATCAAAGCCCAGACCGGCGGCGTGACTTCCAGATGCATCCCCATGGAAGAAGAGCATCTCTCCGATGTGTGCGTGTGCTGCGGCAAACCGGCGAAGCACATGGTATACTGGGGAAGAGCATACTAAAAGCAGAGATTACGGAAAGATAAAGAGGGATACCGATCATGTACGCCTGGGAAAAGATGTTTCAGCAGACAGCCCTGGAAAAGGGAAAAATGAAATATAAGGAGCACCGTGTGACAGAATTAAAGACAGACGGGGAAAAATACACTGCAGCTGTATTGGGACACAAGCGGCATGAGGTATCCATAACGATGCAGGATGGCAGGCCGAAACGGGGAAAATGTGACTGCCCTGTGGCAAAAGGGCGGCAGCTCTGCGCACATATGGCGGCACTGCTCTACGTGATAGAAGACGAGAAAAAACGGCAGGAAAAGAAGGAGCAGAAAGAGGACGAGGAGAAAGAACGCCGGCGCCTCGCCAGGGAAAAGAGAAAAGAAATAAAGAAGCAGCGTGAGATCGAGAAACAGCAGCTGGAGGAAGCCAGAAAGCGCGCGGCAGCAGAGGAAGCTGCCCGGGAAGAGGAACAGAAACGGGCGAAAGCGGAGAAGGAAGCCGCAGAGAAAGCGCGAAGAGAAGAGCGCAGAAGACTGGAGGAGGAAGCGCGCCGCCTGGCGGATGCGCGCAGGAAGGAAGAAGAGAGGCGTCAGAGAGAAGAAGAAAAGAGGCAGCGCGAGGAAGAGAAGGACAGCAGATACACGCTTCTCGGGGAGCCGTGGGAGGACGGTGCGGAACAGGAAGAGACAGAGCAAAATGAGTTCAGTATCATCGACCTGGAGCATTATCGGTATTTTGATATCACAAAGATCCGGAACACTGTCCGGTTCCCGGCGGACGCGCTGAAAAATGGGAGAAGGCTTTTCCGGCAGAGCGCGGTGAAGATCACGAAAGTACGGGCGGGATTTGACCGGGAGCACGGAGAAGCTTTCGGCGAGTTTTTTACAACCGTGACGGACAGGGATACGGAGATCCCGCAGATCATCCGTTTTACGCGCACAGAGGTTATAGATTCCCGCTGCGGATGCCCGCAGTGCACCAGGAGATATTATGGCTTTTACAGCGGCGGGGAGAAATCCGTATGCCAGTATTCCGCCGCTGCCATGGATGCACTGGAACTGTACCTGCAGAACTATGAGATCACAGACGCAACGGATGCAAAAGGCTGGTTTGTGCTGGATGCGTTCGGCGCCGAGGGAGTCCGGGAAGACCGCGGGGACGGAGACGGGGACAGCGGGAAACTGCAGCTTGAGGCAAGGGTTTCCGCAGCGCAGCAGGGACTTGAGGTGACCTTCCGTATCGGAAACAGTAAGATGTTCGTGATAAAAAATCTGGAAGAATTCTGTGACAATGTACGGAACTGCGCAGACGAGACTTATGGGAAAAACACAGTATTCAACCTCGCCCGCCCGAACTTTACCGAAGAAGCAAAACAATGGGTTGATTTTATCATGCGGGTGGAAAAGGAAAACGGGCAGGCAGCGGAGCGGACGGAAGCTGACTGGTATTACTATGGATCGAGAAGGAAAGCTTCCAGGGACATCGAGTTGTATGGATGGAGACTGGATGCATTTTTTGATACAGCGTCCAAAGCGGGATCGGTGGAGTATGACTCAGGCGGAAGCGGGAAGAAAAAATATGTACCGTTGAAGATGAGGGAGCAGAATCCGCAGGTCAATGTGCAGATTTCGGAGGCGAAGCTGGACGGGGGAAAAGATTTCCACGGCATTGACGTGGATATCGCCATGCCCCGGCTGCATTCCGGCCTGAATGCGGACTATTATATTGAAGGCGGTTACATGAACCGTACGGATCCGGGATTTTCCGAGAAGCTGGGCGCGCTCGCAGAGCAGGAAGAAAATGGGCATGTCGCCTTCCGGGTGGGCAGGAATTATCTGAATACATTTTACTATAATGTACTTCCGCGCCTGGAAGAGATCGCCAGGATCAACGAGCACTCCCGGGAGAGGATCCGTCAGTACCTGACTCCGGAGGCGAGATTTACGTTTTATCTGGATGCGGATGAAGGAGAGGTGTTGTGCCGGATCTTTGCGGGATATGGACAAAGGGAATTTTCACTTGTGGAGACGCTGGCGCAGAACAAGATCAAAGAGCCGTACCGGGATGCACTGGGAGAAGGAAGGATCCTGAGCAGGGCGCTGGACTGGATGCCGTATGTGGATGAAGAGAGAGACGCCTTATCTACCGGCCGGGATGAAGAGCAGGTTTACCGGGCGATGACAGAAGGAGTGGAGCAGCTCCTGCAGATGGGTGAAGTGAGATGTACGGACAGCTTTCGCAGCCGCCGGGTGATCCGCCGGGTGAAACCGCGGGTCGGAGTGTCTGTATCCGAAGGGCTGCTGGAGCTGGAAATCTCGGCGGACGGGCTGGATCCGAAGGAACTGCTGGACATCCTTCAGAGCTACCGGATGAAAAAGCGGTACCACAGGCTGAAGGACGGAAGCTTCGTTGGGCTGGATGATGCTGCTGTCGGGACAGTGGATGAGCTTACAGAGGCGCTTTCCCTGAAACCGGCGGATATGATAAAAGGGAAAATGCATATCCCGCTGTACCGGGCTCTGTATCTGGACCGTATGCTCGCGGAAAATGACGAAGTGTACAGCAAAAGAGACTCCCATTTCCGGGAGATGGTCAAAGAGTTTAAGACCATCGACGATTCGGATTTCGAGGAGCCGGCAAGCCTCTCTGATATCCTCCGGAATTATCAGAAGGATGGCTTTAAATGGCTGCGCACACTGGAAGAATGGAACCTCGGGGGGATCCTGGCGGATGACATGGGTCTGGGAAAGACGCTTCAGATCATCGCACTTTTGCTGTCCGCAAAGCTGGAGGGACGGACAGGGACCACCCTTGTAGCAGCACCTGCCGCCCTTGTATATAACTGGGAGGAAGAGATCCGGAAATATGCGCCGGAGCTACGTGCTGCGGTGATCGCGGGGAACCAGGAGGAGCGGCGGGAAAAGATTGAACAGTATGGAGAATATGACGTGCTCGTGACTTCCTATGACACTCTGCGCAGGGATATTCCTTTTTATGAAGGAAAAGAATTCCGCTGCGAGGTCATTGATGAGGCCCAGTACATTAAAAACCATACAACGGCAGCTGCGAAAGCTGTGAAGGTCATAAAGAGCAGGCACCGTTTCGCGCTGACCGGGACGCCGATCGAAAACCGGCTCAGTGAGCTTTGGAGCATCTTTGATTATCTCATGCCGGGATTCCTGTACGGGTATGAGACATTCCGCAGAGAGATCGAGACGCCGATCGTGAAAAACCAGGACGAAGATGTGATGAAACGGCTGCAGAAGATGACAGGGCCTTTTATCCTGCGCAGGCTGAAGGAAAACGTACTCAGCGACCTGCCGGAAAAACTGGAAGAGACACGGTATGTGCGCTTTGACGGCGAACAGAAAAATCTGTACGATGCCCAGGTGGTCCATATGCGCGAGACGCTTGCGGGACAGGCGGAAGAAGAGTTCAATAAAAACCGTTTCCAGGTGCTTGCGGAGCTGACACGTCTCCGCCAGATCTGCTGTGCTCCGTCCCTCTGTTTTGAAAATTACAGAGGGAGTTCGGCCAAGGTCGACGCGTGCGTGCAGCTGATCTTGAGCGCCATCGACGGAGGGCACAGGATGCTTGTATTCTCGCAGTTTACAAGTATGCTGGAGATCCTGGAAAAAGAGCTGGATAAAGAGGAAATCCAGTATTATGTGATCACAGGGAGCACCCCGAAAGAAGAAAGGCTCCGTCTGGTGAAAGCGTTCAACAGCGGCTCTGTCCCTGTATTCTTCATCTCCCTCAAAGCCGGCGGAGTAGGGCTGAACCTGACCGGGGCAGACGTGGTCATCCACTACGATCCGTGGTGGAACCAGGCAGTGCAGAACCAGGCGACGGACCGTGCGCACCGCATCGGGCAGACTAAGAAAGTCACAGTATATAAGCTGATCGCGAAAAATACGATCGAAGAAAAGATCCAGAAGCTTCAGGAGACAAAGCAGGATCTGGCGGATCAGATCATCGGCGGCGAGACAGGCCAGCTGGCAGGGATGAGCAGAGAAGATATCCTCGCCCTGCTGGAATAAAGGAAAAAAGCTGTTGAGCTGTTCCGAAAAGCGTCATATAATATAGGGATGTTGGGATAAAACATTTTCAGAAAGGCAAGGGACCGAAAGTGATCTATAATAATATTCTTGAAGCAATGGGAAATACACCTCTGATCCGTCTGGAACGCATGGCGGAAGAGGGGAGCGCGCAGATCCTCGTGAAATTCGAGGGGCTGAATGTGGGAGGCTCCATAAAGACAAGGACTGCATACAATATGATCCGCGATGCGGAGGAAAAAGGACTGATCCATGAGGATACGATCATCGTAGAGCCTACCAGTGGCAACCAGGGGATCGGGCTGGCTCTGGTCGGCGCGGTGCGCGGCTATAAGACCCGGATCATCATGCCGGATTCCGTCAGCGAAGAGCGCAGGAAGCTGATGAAACATTATGGCGCGGAAGTGATCCTGATCCATGACGCGGGGAATATCGGGGCCTGCATCGAGGAGTGCCTGAATACAGCACTTAAGATGGCTGAGGAGGATCCCAGGGTATTCGTGCCGCAGCAGTTTGAAAATCCTGCGAACCCGGCAGTGCACAGAAGCCGGACTGCGGTTGAGATCCTGGAGCAGGCGGACTGTCCGATCGACGGATTCTGCTCCGGCATCGGGACAGGCGGGACGATTACCGGCATCGGTGAAGTCCTCAGAGAGAAGAACCCGCAGATGGAGATCTGGGCAGTGGAGCCGGAACACGCGGCGATCCTCTCCGGCGGTTCGATCGGGACTCACCTGCAGATGGGGATCGGCGACGGCCTGATCCCTGCGATCTTGAATACAGAGATCTATGATGATATCTGCATTGTTACAGATGAGGAAGCGATCCAGACGTCCCGCGACCTTGCTGCGAAAGAAGGGATCATGTGCGGGATCTCGTCCGGCACGAATGTGGCGGCGGCGCTGAAACTGGCGAGGAAGCTCGGGGAAGGGAAGACGGTGGTCACAGTGCTGCCGGATACGGCGGAGAGGTACTTCTCTACGCCGCTGTTTGAGGAGTAAAGATAAGGAAGAAAAGAAGTGGAGAATTGGTCTGAAGCCGCAGCGTGCAGCTTTGGATCAATTTTTTTTGGAAAAATGCTGTAATAAATTCCTGTAAAATCCCTTGACATCTGATTCCAAACGTAATAAACTGATTTAGCGTGCACAAAAGAGGCATCGCTCTTTTTGTGCGCTCAAATGGATAATGACAAGATTATCCGCAGCCGCCCGCGGCATGAGCCGTGAGGTAACGAATAATCCATAGGAGGTGAAAAGGAATGCCAACATTTAACCAGTTAGTTAGAAAAGGACGTCAGACTTCTGAGAAAAAGTCTACTGCACCGGCACTTCAGAAAGGATACAACTCCCTGAAGAAACGTGCGACAAACGTATCCGCACCGCAGAAGAGAGGTGTGTGTACAGCTGTTAAGACTGCGACACCGAAGAAGCCTAACTCAGCTCTGAGAAAGATCGCCAGAGTTCGTCTTTCTAACGGAATCGAAGTAACAAGCTACATTCCGGGCGAGGGACACAACCTTCAGGAGCATAGCGTTGTTATGATCCGTGGAGGAAGAGTTAAGGACCTGCCTGGTACAAGATACCACATCATCCGTGGTACACTGGATACAGCAGGTGTTGCAAAGAGACGTCAGGCTCGCTCCAAATACGGCGCGAAGAGACCGAAAGACGCTAAAAAATAATAAGCACTTAGCGGATTGACGTGATGTAACTATAGTGTTAAATCGTATCACAAACAGAACTATGATTATCGTAGGTTGCGGTTAATATAAAGTCCCGCGGCCGCGAGCACATGCTATGCGATTCCATAGAGAGACACATGTGAGTACCGATGAATTAATCCCGGCAAGACCGGAAAATATGATTAAGGAGGGAAGGACCGTGCCACGTAAAGGACATACTCAGAAAAGAGATGTATTAGCGGATCCGATATACAACAATAAAGTTGTTACCAAACTTATCAACAACATCATGC
>DWUV01000082.1 GCA_019120595.1 Candidatus Mediterraneibacter tabaqchaliae
ACAGGCTAAAAGAAAGGGTGAGAAAAGATGCAGGCAAAGAAGAATAAAAATACAGCCGTGATACTGGGGGTGGCCTTTGTATGGTTTACCACACATTTTGGCGGCGGCTTTGCCTCCGGGGCACAGATTTACAGTTATTTTGTAAAGTATGGGATCGCATGCCTGATCCTGCCGGTGCTGGCGATGGTTTACAACGGCATCTTTTTTGCCTACAGTCTCCGCTTTGCAAGAAAGCATGAAGTATATGATTACCGGTCCTATAACAATGCTTTTTACGGGCGGTTTGCCCCGGTGTTCTCCAACCTGTTTGAGGTCCTCTATATCTGTGTGATGTGTGTGGCGCCGGCGGTAGCATTTGCGACAGGCGGCGCTACGCTGAGCACCCTCACCGGGCTGCCGTATCTGCTGTGTACGTTTCTGATCGGAATTTTTATCTTTGTCGTGGCGGTGTTTGGGACAGACCTGGTACGGAAAGTGGCTTCAATCCTGTCCATATGCATCATTGCAGGCCTGCTGATCGTTTATATTCCCAATATCGTGTCAGGGATGGACGGGATTTCCAAAGCGGCAGAGAGTATGAGGTCAGCAGAACTTCCGCTGGGGAGCGCGGTTTACTCCGCATTTCTGTATGGGACATTCCAACTGTCCAACATCGCTGTGTTTGTCCAGCACGCCAGGTCTTTTGAAAAGCCTTCTGATGCAGGAAAGAGTATGGGCGTTGGCATTGTGGTGAATGCCCTGATGATGGTCATGGTCGCCCTGGGACTGATGAGCGTATATACTGATCCGGGCATGGCAGACGCCAGCGTTCCCACACTCTTTATGGTGCAGAACGGCGTTGGGGCCTCTTTCATGACTCCGCTGATCTCCCTGCTGATCATCCTGGGGGCAGTGTCTACTGCGGTAAATATGGTTGCAGCCATGGTAAAAAGGATCTGCAAAGAACAGAGGGAACCAGCGGGAACTTCCCAAAAGCCAAAGATCGGGAAAAAAGAGATCGCCGCGGCGCTTATCTGCTGTATCGTAGATTTCGGCATTGCCCAGTTCGGACTTCTGACGCTGATCCAGAAGGCATACAGTCTGATCGCTTACCTCGCGATCCCGGTCATCCTGATCCCGTATATTGTCCATATGATCGCGACCAGGATGGATACGAAATCCCCCGGGGAAAAAACGACAGTTCACAGGAGCGAAGATGATTATGAGAAGGCATCGAAAGGACAGGTGGATGCAGCAGTGAAAGTTGTCCGCCAGAAGACCGTCGCAGACGGTGTGTATGACACCGGGATGCCAGCGAAGAAAGCATTATATACCGGTCATATCGGAGACGGGAAGATATATGGAAAAGCCAGAAAAACTGCACGCAGAGCTGGAGAAAGGATATGCGGATATGAAAGCAGGTCGAACCAAAGACGTAAAGACGGTTTTTCCTGAACATAAGGCGGTTAGTCACTGAAGATTAACCGCCTTTTCTATCTTCATATCATGCCTGGGCTGCCGGAGACTTTTCCAGGGGGGGTATCAGCTGTTTCACCTGATAAGATTTCAGTCCCTTTTGCGGGTGTGTCATAAGTTGAGTTTCCCTGTGGAAGCCCGGAACTTCAGCGTTGTCCGCACATGTGTGATCCGATAGGGCATATCCGGCTCGCTGATGCGGGAGAGCAGCATATCCGCTGCGATATAACCCATCTTTGAACTGGGGATGTCAACGGTCGTCAGGTGGGGCTCAATGATCCTGGACTCTGCCGAATTGTCAAAGCCGGTGACTTTTACATCGCCCGGCACATTTACCCCGCATTTTTTCAGGGCGCGGATCAGGTCGATGGCGACGAAATCATTTGCGCATACGAATACTTCGGGAAGCTGGAGCGTCCGCCGGACGGTCTCTTCCAGTGTTTTGGCGTCTGAGAAAACCGTCCTGCCGGTAAACTGGGCGGTACACGGATCAAGCCTGTTTGCGCTGAGTGCGTGCATAAAGCCCTGGTATCTCTCGAAGAAGGAACGGCAGTGTTCCGGATTCCCGGCAAATGCAAAACGCCGGCACCCGTTCTGGATCAGTGCATCCGTAAGGTTAAAGACGCTCAGATGATTTTCCATGAGCAGAAAATCCGCGTTGATCTGTGTCATGTCAGTATCGGCGGCCGTATCGAGAAAGAGGAGCGGGATACCGAGAGTGCCCAGCATCTCGATATATTCCGGGTCGAACAGCTCCAGGCAGATGATCCCTGCTGTCTTTTCCTTATTAAAGCCCATGGGAAGGCTCAACGAAGCGATCTCCGTGTCCCGTACCGGAAACATGGACAGCCGGTAGTTGTTTCTGCTCATCCGCTCCTGAAACGTGTTCAGTGCATAGGTCCCGAAATGGGAGCCGTAAGGCATATTCTGAGTGATAAGGGCAAGTTCTTTTACTTCTCCTTTTTCCGCCGGGGAAGGGTCCGAGATATAGATGACCCGGCGGTATCCCATTTCCGCCGCTTTCTCAAGAATCTTCTGCCGGGTATCGTCAGCAAGGACTCCCGTATTATTCAGTGCTTTTGATACCGTATTTCTGGAAAGACCTAAAGCGTCTGCAATGTCCTGGATCGTGATTTTCTTTTCCACTTATAGTACCTCCCAAATACATAGTAGTGATGCATTATAACAGTTCAGCAGATCTGATATCAAATGGCTGAACTGTTGCGTTACATTTAATGTAATAGAATTGTGCAGATTTGTCAAATGTAAAAATATTAAAGAGTCAAAAATGCCTGACTGACCGTCCATGATTTTGCAAAAAAAGCATAAATGTTGCAAATGTAAAGCTAAAATATTATGCAAATGTAAAAACAATATTGACATTATGCACAATAAATGATACTATAATCACAACCCATAAACTATCTGTGCATAAAAAGATCGATCAAAAAATGCAGAGTGTGCAAATGTAAACACAGGAGGGGCTTGAAATGAGAGTTTTCCGTAAAAAGAATGCGGCAGCTGTTGTCAGACAGACGCCGCGGGAAAAATTGAAGTATGTAAAAAAGAACTGGCAGCTGTATGTGTTCTTTCTGCTGCCGGGGCTTCTGTTGACACTGATCTTCAAGTACGGTCCGATGGGCGGGATCCTGATCGCCTTTGAGGATTACAATGTGATCGAAGGCGTGCTCGGAAGTCCGTGGGTGGGACTGGAATACTTCCAGAGATTCCTTTCGTCCCCGGATTTTATGAATTATCTGATGAATACGTTAAAGCTGAGCGTATTCGGGCTTTTGTGGGGATTCCCCGTCCCGATCATCCTTGCGCTTCTGCTCAACCAGATCCGCAGGACAGGGATCCGGAAGAATATACAGCTTCTGATCTACGCACCGAATTTTATCTCAGTCATCGTACTCTGCGGTATGGTCCGCATGTTCCTTTCTCCGGTGGGACCGATCAATTCATTATTCGGGATCGACACCAACTGGATGACAATGCCGGAAGCATTTCGGACGATCTACATAGCCAGCGGGATCTGGCAGACTGCGGGGTGGTCTTCCATCATGTATACGGCGGCGCTGTCCAATGCCAGCAAGGACCTGGAAGAAGCGGCGATCGTGGACGGAGCGAATATCCTGCAGCAGATCCGTTACGTACAGCTGCCCGCGATCAAGAATATCATTGTGATCCAGTTTATCCTGCAGGCAGGAAATATCATGAGCATCGGATTTGAGAAAGCCTATGCGCTGCAGACGGATATGAACCTTCCGGCTTCTGAAATCCTTTCTACATATGTATACAGGCTCGGTCTTCTCAACGGAGACTACGGATATTCGACGGCGGTCGGACTTTTCAATTCAGTGATCAACGTGATCCTTCTGGTATTCGTGAACTGGGTTGTGAAGAAGTTAAACGACGGCGAAGGATTATAAAAGGGGGATTTGATGATGGAAACGAGAAGAAAAATGAAACTCGGGACATCCGACAAAGTGATTCTCGGCGTCGGATATACACTGCTCGGCCTGTTCGTGCTGGCAGTCTTTGTGCCGCTTGTGTACGTAGTCCTCGCCTCCTTTATGGATCCGAACGTGCTGAACAATCAGGGGCTGAGCTTCAACTTTAAGGACTGGACGCTGGACGCTTACAGGCGTGTGCTTGAGAATGATATGATCTGGCGGGGCTTCGCCAACTCATTCTTTTATTCGGCGGCATTTACAGTGATCTCTGTATTTGTTACACTGCTCGCCGCTTACCCGATGTCCAAGAAGGAATTTGTAGGACGTAAGTTCTTTAACATTATTTTTGTGATCACGATGTTCTTCGGCGGCGGTATGATCCCCACGTTCATCCTGATCAACAACCTGCACATGGTCAATACGATCTGGGCGATTCTCCTTCCGGGCGCGTTCAACGTGTGGAACATGATCCTCGCAAGAACATACTTCCAGTCGATCCCGACAGAGCTCAGGGAGGCGTCCGCGCTGGACGGGGCGAGCGAGATCCAGCATTTCTTTAAGATCATGATACCGGTGTGCAAGCCGATCATCGCCGTGCTGGCGCTGTGGTCCTTCGTGGGAATGTGGAACAGCTATTTCGACGCCATGATCTACTTAAACGACGCGGATATGCAGCCGCTGCAGCTTGTTTTACGGTCGATCCTCGTACAGAATACTCCTCAGCCGGGTATGATCGCGGATATCCAGAGCACGGCGGAGATGGCGAAGGTGGCGGAGCTTTTGAAATATGCGACGATCGTTGTATCGAGCCTTCCGCTTCTGATCATGTATCCGTTCTTCCAGAAGTATTTTGACAAGGGAATCATGGTAGGTTCTGTAAAAGGTTAGGAGGCTGAGAATCGATGAAAAATAGGATCAAGAGACTGGCCGGGCTGGGACTGTCCCTCGTATTGACACTGTCCCTGTTCGGGTGCAGCAGCGGAAACGCGCGGGTTGCGGACACAGACCCGGATACCCCGGTTGAAGAAGTAACATTTCCGCTCAAGGAGACGAAAGAGCTTTCGTTTATCACAAGCGCTCCGGCGACGACGACGCAGGAACCCAATGAGAAACTGATCTTCCAGAGGCTGGAGGAGCAGACCAATGTACATATTGACTGGACGTGTTTTGTGGACGACCAGTTTGCAGATAAGAAAAATCTTGCGCTGGCGCAGTTCGGGAACCTTCCGGACGGACTTTTTACGGCGGGCATGAACGACTATGACCTGCTCCGGTATGCAAAGCAGGGGATCATCATCCCACTGGAAAACCTGATCGACAAATATATGCCGAATCTTCAGGCTGTGTTTGAGAAATATCCGGAGTACCGGACCATGGTCACTGCGCCGGACGGGCATATCTATTCGTTCCCTTGGATCGAGCAGCTGGGCGAAGGCAAAGAAGCGATCCAGGCCATCGGTGATATCCCGTATATTAATAAGAAATGGCTGGATTTCCTCGGACTTGAAGTGCCGACTACAACGGATGAACTGGAGCAGGCGCTGATCGCATTCCGCGATAACGCGGACGCTCTTGAAGAGGAATTTGATATCGAGGGCGATGTGATCCCCATGTCGTTTATCATAAACAACGGCGACCAGGATCCCGCGATCCTGATCAACGGCTTCGGGGAAGGCTATGGAGATACCGGAGATCATTTCGCGGTGACAGACGATGGAGAAGTGATCTATACAGCAGTGCAGGAGGGATACAAGGAAGGGATCGAGTGGCTCCACTCTCTTGTAGAGCAGGATCTTGTAGATCCGGAGGCATTTACCCAGGAGTGGTCTACCTATGTGGCAAAGGGCAAGAACCACAGATACGGCCTCTGCTTTACATGGGATATCGCCAATATCGACAACTATGAGGATTACGTGATGATGCCGGCTCTTGCGGGTCCGGACGGCCTTGTCAATATTACAAGGCAGAACGGAAGCGAGACCAGTGGATTTGACCGCGGAAGATGTGTGCTTACGACAAGCTGCCGGGATACGGCGCTTGCGGCGGCATGGATCGACCAGATGTACGCTCCCCTCCAGTCTCCGCAGAACAACTGGGGAACCTACGGGGAGAAGGACGCGGACAACATTTTCGAGATGAGCACCAACGCCGAGGGCGGACCGATGCTCAAACATCTCGACCTGGGGGACGCTTCCCCGGTGGAAGTGCGCCAGGCGCAGTCTGTCAACGGTCCGCTGGCTGTGCTGAATGATTACTATGACGTCTATGTGACGCAGCCGGACGATGCGAAGTGGCGCCTCGACAATATGCATGAAGTTTATCTGGATGATATGCACAGCAAGTATGTATATCCGAATGTATTTATGAGCATCGACGACACGAACAGAGTGTCGCAGCTGGATACAGATATCAAAAAGTACGCGGAGCAGAAGAAAGCGGACTGGATCTTAAACGGCGGCATCGAGGAAGAGTGGGACGAATATCTCCAGAAGATGGAAGATTACGGTCTGTCAGAATACCTCCAGATCAAGCAGAAATATTTCGACAGCTATCAGGAGTCCCTTGCGGAAATGGAAGAGGGATCTTCTGAGGCTGCGGCAGAAAATTAAGCAGGAAAGGAATCGGATCAATATGACAAGTCAGACGCTGCGTGAAGCAAGAAAATATGAAGAGGCATCTGAGAAAATGATAAAGCAGGAGGAACGCCCG
>DWUV01000083.1 GCA_019120595.1 Candidatus Mediterraneibacter tabaqchaliae
GATCGACCTCGTCCATGTGGAAAATGTAAAGAATATCACAGAGTACATCGACCGGATCGATGAAATGATAGAACGAAAAGGAGAATGGCTATGGCGCTGAAGAAGAAACCGGTTACCGGCATGAAAGATATCATGCCCGCCGAAATGGAGATCAGGGATTATGTGATCGGACTGATCAAAGACACATACAGGACCTTCGGGTTCTCCTCCATGGAGACCCCCTGCGTGGAGCACATCGAGAACCTGTGCAGCAAGCAGGGCGGGGACAATGAGAAACTCATATTTAAGATCTTAAAACGCGGGGAAAAGTTAAAGATCGACGAGGCAAAGGAAGAGGCGGATCTGGTGGACGGCGGGCTGCGCTATGACCTGACGGTTCCCCTTTCCAGATATTACGCGAACCACGCGAATGAGCTGCCCTCTCCTTTTAAGGCGCTCCAGATGGGCAATGTGTGGAGGGCGGACCGTCCCCAGAGAGGGCGCTACCGTCAGTTCATGCAGTGCGATATCGATATCCTGGGCGAGCCGTCCAACCTGGCGGAGATCGAGCTGATCCTGGCGACGACCACCCTTCTCGGGAAGCTGGATTTTCAGAACTTTACGATCCGCATCAATGACCGCCGTTTCTTGAAGGCAATGGCAGCGTACAGCGGATTTGAGGAAAAAGATTATGACAGCGTGTTCATCACCCTGGACAAGATGGACAAGATCGGCATGGACGGCGTGGCGGCTGAGTTAAAGGAGAACGGCTATGCGGAAGATTCGGTGGAAAAATATCTCGCGCTTTTTCAGGAGATTACGAACGATGTGGAGGGTGTCCGCAAGTGTAAAGAGAAACTGGAAGGCTATCTCGCGCCTGAGGCGGCAGATTCACTGGAAATGATCATCACCAGCGTGGAGAGCCAGAAGGAAGCGGACTTTAAGATGAGCTTTGATCCCACGCTGGTGAGGGGCATGTCCTACTATACGGGCACCATTTTCGAGATCTCCATGGATGAGTTCGGCGGCAGTGTCGGCGGCGGCGGACGCTATGACGAGATGATCGGGAAATTTACCGGTCAGGATACCCCGGCGGTAGGATTCTCCATCGGCTTTGAGCGCATCGTTATGCTCCTCCTCGAGAGGGGATACCAGGTGCCCACGGGCAGGAAGAAAAAGGCATATCTCCTGGAGAAGAAACTGCCCCAGGAGAAGCTCCTTGAGGTGCTGGCGCAGGCGCGCGCGGACCGGGAGAACGGGTATCAGGTCATGCTGGCCAATATGAAGAAGAATAAGAAGTTCCAGAAGGAACAGCTTGCAGAACAGGGATATACAGAGATTACGGAGGTGTACAATGGCTGAGTCAATGAAAGGGCTTAAGAGGACTCACCGCTGCGGCGAGCTCTCCGCGGCAAATGTGGGTGAGAAAGTGACCATCATGGGATGGGTGCAGAAGAACAGGAACAAGGGCGGACTTGTGTTCACGGATGTGCGCGACCGCTCCGGCATTATCCAGGCAGTGTGCGAGGAAGGGAAGACGGACGCAGCGCTCCTTGAGAAGGCAGCGTCCCTGCGCTCTGAATACGCGGTGGCGATCGTGGGAGAAGTGGCGAGACGTTCCGGCGCGGTGAATGACAAGATCGCGACAGGAGAGATCGAGGTCATCCCGAGTGAACTGCGTATCCTTTCTGAATCCCAGACTCCTCCGTTCCCGATCGAGGAGAATGCAAAGACAAAAGAAGAGGTGCGTCTGAAATACCGTTATCTCGACCTGAGAAGGCCGGACCTGCAGCGCAACCTCATGATGAAGAGCCAGGTCATGACCCTGACCCGTCAGTTCTTCTCTGAGGAAGGCTTCCTTGAGATCGAGACCCCCATGCTGGGAAAGACCACTCCGGAGGGGGCGAGAGATTATCTCGTGCCCAGCCGTGTGCATCCGGGATGCTTCTACGGGCTGCCCCAGTCTCCGCAGCTCTACAAGCAGCTCCTGATGTGCTCCGGGTTTGACCGCTATATCCAGATCGCCAGATGCTTCCGCGACGAGGACTTAAGAGCGGACCGCCAGCCCGAGTTCACACAGATCGATATGGAACTGTCTTTTGTGGATGTGGACGATGTGATCGATGTCAATGAGAGATACCTTGCGAAGCTCTTTAAAGAGGTGCTGGACGTGGATGTACAGCTCCCGATCCAGCGCATGACATGGCAGGAGGCGATGGACCGCTTTGGTTCCGACAAGCCGGATCTGCGTTTCGGTATGGAGCTGACCGATGTGACGGACGTAGTGAAAGGATGCGGCTTCGGCGTGTTCACAGGCGCCATTGAGAACGGCGGCAGCGTGCGCGGCATCAATGCCAAAGGCCAGGGCGCGATGCCGAGAAAGAAGATCGACAAGCTGACTGCATTTGTAAAAGATTACGGCGCGAAAGGACTCGCGTACATCGCTCTCCAGGAGGACGGAAGCGTGAAATCTTCCTTCGCCAAGTTCATGAGCGAGGAAGAGATGTCTGCTCTCATCAGCGCTATGGGTGGTGAGCCGGGCGACCTGCTCCTCTTTGCGGCTGACAAAAATAAAGTGGTATGGGATTCTCTCGGAGCACTCCGCGTGGAGCTGGCAAAAGAGCTGGACCTCTTAGATAAAGATGAATTCCGATTTGTTTGGATCACAGAGTTCCCGCAGTTCGAGTGGAGCGATGAGCAGGGACGTTATCTCGCCATGCACCATCCGTTTACCATGCCCATGGAAGAGGACCTTCCGCTCCTGGAGCAGGGGAAACTCGGGGAAGTGCGCGCGAAGGCTTACGATATCGTGCTCAACGGAAACGAGATCGGCGGCGGAAGCGTCAGGATCCATCAGAACGACATCCAGGAGAAGATGTTCGAAGCGCTCGGATTTACAAAAGAACAGGCGCATACCCAGTTCGGGTTCCTGCTCGAGGCATTTAAATACGGAGTGCCGCCGCACGCAGGGCTTGCCTACGGTCTGGACCGTCTTGTTATGCTCATGGCGAAACAGGACAGCATCCGCGACGTGATCGCATTCCCGAAGATCAAGGACGCTTCCTGTCTGATGACAGAGGCGCCGACACCGGCTGATGCAAAACAGCTGGAAGAGCTGGGGCTGGAAGTGAAGGCAGAGATGGAAGAGTAGAGTTCAGCCGGAATAGAATAGAAATAAAAGATCGTTGAAACAGGGGCGTCCGCACTGAGAATTATGCCAGTGCGGGCGCTCTTATTTGATTGCAGCAAATGGAGTGATATCGTATGATTAGAGTAGAGGATGGTGGACAGGTTTTCTGAGGAGGTGAGTTATTATGCAGAGGAAGCTCAGACGAAAGCGCAGTCTTTTGCGCCGTACAATAAGGAGATGGATCCTGCTTTCAGGAATAACAACGGTTTGCCTGTTGTTCACGGCATGCGGAGAACAGGAGAGTAAAAAAGCGGAAGAAAAAACAGAAGCGCAGGAAGACGCGGATTCCGAGTGGACAGGTCTGATTTCTCCGCAAGATGCGCATGATATGTTGGAAAAGAAGAGCTCGGATGAACAGGAAGAGCCGGACACGCACAAACCTTTAAAGAAGGTTTATATAGGAGACACCAATGTGTTATGCGGAGTATATATAGCGGAGGAAGGGGAATACGCTCGAGGGATTGGTCCCAAACTCAGCCTTTATCCGAACGGAGAGGGGGATTTTCACGTTCATTCAGCCTCGAGCTATATTGCATCCGGCGGTTATGAAGCGGCTGGCGGGAAATTGATCTTGACGGATGAGTTCAGCGATGAGCCGCAAGATATATATACCTTTGAAATCGCAGACAACAAATTGATATTCCTGGCGGATGAATCTGCAGAAGTCTGGGATTACGGTCCCGGTACAGCGGCGGATGGCATGGTGTTTGTTTATGATGAAGAGCAGACAGAATGGTATATGGCGGAGGATCTGGATTGACATGGCTGGAAGATGGACCTATTAAAAACTCAGAAGAGAAAAACTCAGGAGCAGCTCCCTTATTTTGGAAAGTTGCCCCTGAGTTTTTCGTTTGTATAGAGGATACAGGCTGATGAACTGCATATAAAATGTCTGCGCTATTCATCCCATCCTTCGTAAAACCGGATATTCACGGAGATGTTCCTCACGATATCTCCTTCTTCTGTTTCGATATCTTCGATCTCAGACACATAGGGAAGCAGAGGCTCTTCCTCCTCGAGCTCCACTGTGATCCAGTTCCGGCATGCCTCGTTGGCGTTGTCAATGGCGTCGTCCAGTGTTTCTCCGGACGCCTCGCAGCATTCAAGGTCCGGAAAGAACGCATGGTAGCCGCCGTCTTTATTTTTGCGGAATACCGCAGGATATATAAATTTCATAGTTTGGTGCTCCTTTGTATTATAATAGATTGATTTGTAAAATTGCTTTCCGGCAGCAGCCGGTACTGTGGTCAGTATAGTATAAACAGCGGAAAATAGCAAGCGTGCCGGAAGTCTTTTGGATACAGCCGGAAGTCTTTTGGATGCCGCTATGAGCCTGCCGGATACAACTGTTTAGGTCTCTGGCTCGATCTTCTGGCTGATCTCTGAGCGTACCTTCTGGCTGCTACCTGCCTCTGCATGCGCTTTTCGGATGAGCAGGACTCCTGCCATGAGAAGCGCGGGGAAGATGACAGCTGCCTGGATCCCCAGTTTCAGGTTATCGCCTGCGTGTGCGGATATCAGCCCCACGAAAGACGGACCGCCGGAACATCCCAGATCTCCGGCCAGCGCCATGAGGGCGAACAGCGCGGTGCCGCCTCCTTTCAGGGCAGACGCGCCGATGCTGAACGCGCCGGGCCACATGATCCCCACGGAAAAGCCGCAGATCCCGCAGCCCAGAAGGCTGAGGGCAGGCAGCGGGGAAAGCGCGATCACACAATAGGAGAAAATGCAGAGCGCACCGCTTAAGATCATTGCTTTCCTCAGATTCAGTTTCTCCCCGCAGAAGCCATAAAGCAGCCGGGAACTTCCCATGCATACTGCAAAGAACATGGGACCGGCCAGGTCTCCGATGGATTTGCTCACTCCCAGTCCCTGCTCGGCAAACGCAGAAGCCCACTGGCTGACTGCCTGCTCACTGGCGCCGGCGCAGGTCATGATGACCATAAGGATCCAGAAAGCCGGTTGCTTAAGTACAGCGCCCAGTGGAAGGCCTTCTTCATCCTCGGCAACGAGGGGGCAGAGAGGAGCCTCGCGGAATACAAAGAGATTGTAAAGAGGAACCAGCGCCCAGAGGACTGACATGATCTTCCAGTTTTCCAGTCCGAACAAGGCAAAAAATATGGTCGATAACAGCACTACAGCAACATGTCCCCAGCAGTAGAAAGAGTGCAGGAGGCTCATAGTCTTCTCCTTATGCTCCGTGGGAAGTGCCTCCACGATGGGGCTGAGCATGACTTCCAGCAGCCCTCCGCCCAGCGCATAAATCGCGACGGACAAGAGAAGCCCGGCGAAAGGGGACGGCATGATCTCGGGCAGGAATGTCAGGCAGACGAGCCCTGCCGCTGCCACTGCGTGGGCGATAACCATGGACGCGCGGTACCCGACCCGGTCGATGAATCCTGCGGACAGGCAGTCCACCATGAGCTGGATAAGAAAATTTACCGTGATCAGCAGGGTAATGCTGCGCATGGAGATGTGATACGTGTTCTGAAAAGTCAGAAATAAGAGAGGAACAAAGTTATTTACGATCGCCTGCACTACATAACCTGTATAGCAGGCGGTGAGAGTGCGGTTATATGTCTGTTTCATGGGAAAAAGCCTCCTTGACTGCTGTAAATATGCCGGAATGGAGAAAGCTGCCTCCCATATGGGAAGCGCTTTTCCACAGAATACATATTATAAAGGAAAGGAGTCTGTTTGTACATAGCTGAGATCAAATACAGGGAACACAGCATGACGGGGAGATCAGTATGATCCTGACCGGTATCTGTAATTCCATTCATCCTCCGTAAGCCTTGGAGTGAACCATGTGCCGCTGATGCCTTCCGTGGTTTTGGTCACACGATTCGAGACATACTGAAAACTGCCGTCTGCCAGAGGCCGCACAACAAGCTCGCTGATGACTGCCTGGTCCGTAAGCTTTGTGGTCTGGACAGCCTGTACGGTCAGCTTTAAGGTACCGTCCGCGAGTGTCTCGCAGGCGGTGACTTCAGGATAAGGCGAGTAGGGGTATTCAGCATCTTCCAGTCCTCTCGGGCGGTACTGGTAAGTATCGCTCTCGGGATAATATACGGTCCGGGATCTTATGGTGTCTGAGCTGATATTCAGATAGGACTGAAGTACGCTGTCAAATTCGGATGCGGGGATTTCATACTCCGCCCCGGTGTATGCGTAGGGGTAGGGAGCTTCTGTGCCGTATTTCATCCGGTACATCAGATCATACAGATCATAGAAGTTCAGGGAGCCGAAACTGTCAGATTCGCTCCAGTCCGAGATCAGGACGCTATTTCTGTTATAGCCCACGGGTATCACATATTTCCGGTTGTATTCCCGGCAGTCAGAGTCCAGAGGCTTGACCCGGATGCCAATCTCTCCGGGCGGTCCGTCATATCCGGGCATCCGGTATTGATCAAAAAAGAAATATCCGCTCTCTGTATAACACCATTTCTCAGCCGTGAATGCTTCGTAATAACCGGCTTTCGCCGAGCCGCTGTCCCAGTAAAGGGTACACCTCTGCGCGCTGATGCTGCCGCCTTGTGTCTGAAAGTCATAGTAAATAACACTCCCGCCTTCCATGACAAGGAGGACTGTGGCATCTGCTTCTTCTCCTGCTCCTGCGGAGGCCAGAAAGTCTTCTAATTTCTCGGCATTCGCCATATTGATCTGATTATCAGCGTCGGACACGCAATAACCCTCTTCGCCCAGGAGAGAGACGATCTCTTCCTGTGTTTCCAGTGAATCAAGGCTGCCTGTCTGAAAAGCCTGTGTATAGATATCCTGAAAAATATCTGCGATTTCCAGGCAGGAAGAATACAGGGCGGCTTGCGCCGGATCTGATATCTCCGTGCTGTTTTTGGATTCTGTATCCCGGGCAGGATCTTCGGAGGGCGTTTCAGAAGGAGGCTGTGAACAGCCTGCCAGTGTGATTGCAGCGCAGACAAAGAACAGAACGCCGGATCTGATAAGACCTGATAGGGATGAGTGATTCATGATTGGTTCTCCTTACTGCTTTTTTATAAATATTACAATTGTAGTATTTGAATGTCAAGATGAAGAACGCAAAAAAGAAAGAGGACAGATGCGGTATACGAAAGCCTGCTGAAATGTTATACTTGCTTATATGAATGACGCTGAGGAGTATCCATATGCAGTTTTTACATGAATTGATCGTCCCGGAACCGGGTTTCCCTTTTAAGCTTTTCATTTTTGAAGGAAGGGATGGAAATTACCGAAGAGACAGGCACTGGCACCGCTCGGTAGAGATTTTTGCCGTGTGCGGCGGAGCGCTTGAATTCTATATTGATAACAGGATCTGGCATTTGAGCGCGGGAGACTTCCTGATCGTGAATTCCAATGAGGTGCATTCCGTGGATTCGCCTTTGCCGAACGAGACGATCGTTCTTCAGATCCCGCTGGAGATGTTCGAAGATTATTTTACCGGAGAGCAGTTTATCTGGTTCACACACGAGCCGGGGAAGCGGGATGAGCGGTTCATGGAACTGATGAGAGAATTGTACCGGATATATGAGGAAAAGACATGCGGGTATGATATGAAGATGATGAGCGTCTTTTATGATATCCTGTATTATCTGGTGAAAGATTACCGGCTGCCTGAGACCGGACAGGATTATGTGAGGAAAAATAAAACGCTGGACAGACTGTCCGGGATCACTTCCTACATGAAGGAAAATTACAGGAACAGTCTCAGTCTTGAGAAAGTGGCAGAGAAGTTCGGATATTCCCCTACCTATCTGTCGCGCATGTTTCAGAAGTATGCAGGAATCACATTTAAAGATCATGTGCAGAATATCCGGCTCGGACACGCGTTGAAAGATCTTGAAAACGGAGAGTACAGTATCACAGAAACCGCGATCCGCAATGGATTCTCAGGCAGTAAGGCACTAGCGCGGGCATTTAGGAAAAAGTATGGGATGCTGCCCAGCGAATACAGGGCGAAGAGAGAGCGAAAATCATCGAAAGGATAAGAAATGGGCATAAAAAGGTTAATTATTCGGTCGTAAACCGAAAGATAAGTTGATAAAATGACCTCATAGGTGCATGGGGCATGCAAAGTCAGAGAAAGGGAGGAGCATAACATGAATAATATGCCGGAATTAAAGATCGGAGTTGTGGCTGTGAGCAGGGACTGTTTCCCGGAGAGCCTGTCCGTAAACAGGAGAAGGGCGCTGATCGATGCGTATGTGAAGAAATATGGAGAAGGGACTGTCTATGAATGTCCGGTCTGTATCGTGGAGAGCGAGATCCATATGGTGCAGGCTCTGGAGGATATCAAGAGAGAGGGATGCAATGCTCTGGTCGTGTATCTTGGCAATTTCGGACCGGAGATCTCAGAGACACTGCTGGCAAAGCATTTTGACGGACCAAAGATGTTTATTGCAGCTGCGGAGGAGACTCAGAGTGATTTAAAACAGGGACGCGGAGACGCATTCTGCGGCATGCTCAACGCAAGCTATAATCTGAAGCTGCGCGGAGTAAAGGCATACATACCCGAGTACCCTGTGGGCACCGCAGAGGAATGTGCGGATATGATCCATGACTTTGAGCCGATTGCCAGAGCCGTGATAGGATTAAACGGTCTGAAGATTATCAGTTTCGGTCCGCGTCCGCTGAACTTCCTGGCGTGCAACGCGCCGATCCAGCAGCTTTATAATATCGGAGTGGAGATCGAAGAGAACTCAGAGCTGGATCTTTTTGAGGCGTATAATAAGCACGCAGGGGATGAGAGGATCCCTGGAATTGTAAAAGAAATGGAAGAGGAACTGGGGGCAGGCAACAAAAAGCCGGAGATCCTGGAAAAGCTTGCCCAGTATGAGCTCACGCTCACGGATTGGGTGGAGGAGCACAGAGGATATCGGAAATACGTGGCGATCGCGGGAAAGTGCTGGCCTGCTTTCCAGACACAGTTCGGGTTCGTGCCCTGTTATGTGAACAGCCGGCTGACAGCCCGCGGCATACCGGTATCCTGCGAGGTGGACATTTACGGATGCTTAAGCGAGTTTATCGGTACGGTCGTAAGCCGGGACGCGGTGACACTGCTCGATATCAACAATACAGTTCCGGCAGACATGTATAAAGAGAGTATCGAAGGGAAGTTCCCATATACGCAGAAGGATACATTTATGGGATTCCACTGCGGCAATACCGCTTCCTCCAAACTCTGTTTCTGTGAGATGGGATACCAGATGATCATGGCAAGGACGCTGCCGGAGGAGGTGACACAGGGGACGCTGGAAGGGGATATTATTCCGGGTGATATTACGTTCTTCCGCCTTCAGAGCACATCGGACAATCTGCTCCGCGCATATGTGGCGCAGGGAGAGGTGCTCCCGGTCAGGACGAAGTCATTCGGCTCTATCGGCGTGTTCGCAATACCGGAGATGGGACGCTTCTACCGCCATGTGCTGATCGAGAAGAATTATCCGCATCACGGGGCGGTAGCGTTCGGGCATCACGGGAAAGCATTGTTTGAAGTCTTTAAATATATCGGCGTACCCGTCGAAGAGATCGGCTACAACGAGCCAAAGGATGTAAGGTATCCGACCGAAAATCCGTGGAATTAGAATACAGATAAGAAATAGCAATGGAGACGCAATGACATGCTGTTTATAGGGATAGATCTTGGAACATCAGCAGTGAAGCTGCTGTTGATGGATGAGAATGGAAGCATACATAAAATCGTGTCAAAGGAGTATCCTCTTTACCTTCCTCAGGCGGGATGGGCAGAGCAGAATCCGGAGGACTGGTTCGCCCGGACAATGGAAG
>DWUV01000084.1 GCA_019120595.1 Candidatus Mediterraneibacter tabaqchaliae
TTTTTTGCTCATAAAAAGGGAGTTGGTTCTACAAAGAACGGTCGTGATTCCGAGTCCAAGAGACTGGGCGCTAAAAGAGCGGACGGACAGTTTGTAAAAGCTGGCAACATCCTTTACAGACAGCGCGGAACAAAGATCCATCCGGGCGTGAACGTTGGACGCGGCGGTGATGACACTCTGTTCGCACTGGTAGACGGTGTAGTCAGATATGAGAGAAAAGGCAGAGACAAGAAACAGGTTTCTATCTATCCGGTAGCTGAATAACAGGCTGGAAAATATTTTCACTCGCATAACAGGCAGGATCAAGCCCCAGACTAATGTCTGGGGCTTTTGTAAACCGACAGAAACTTATGTAGACCTACAGGAAAAGGAGTTATTATGTTTGCAGACAGAGCGAAAATCTACATCCGTTCCGGCAAGGGCGGCGACGGGCACTGCAGTTTCCGCAGGGAGCTGTACGTCCCGAACGGCGGGCCGGACGGCGGAGACGGCGGACGCGGCGGTGATCTGATCTTTGAGGTGGATGAAGGGCTGAACACACTTTCTGATTACCGGCACAAAAGGAAGTATGCTGCCGGGGACGGCGAGCCCGGCGGAAAGAGGAGATGCCACGGAAAAGACGGAAAAGACCTGGTGCTCTATGTGCCGGAAGGGACGGTCATCAAAGAGGCTGTCACAGGGAAAGTCATCGCCGATATGTCCGGAGACAACCGCAGACAGATCGTGTTAATGGGCGGAAAAGGCGGGCTCGGCAACCAGCACTTTGCCACTGCCACGATGCAGGTGCCGAAATATGCACAGCCGGGTCAGCCGGCAAAAGAGCTGGAGGTCAGGCTGGAACTGAAGGTGATCGCGGACGTCGGCCTGATCGGTTTCCCGAATGTGGGAAAATCCACCCTTCTTTCCAGAGTGACCAATGCGGAGCCGAAGATCGCCAACTATCATTTCACGACGCTGAGCCCAAATCTCGGCGTTGTAGACCTGGACGGGGCAAAGGGATTCGTGATGGCTGATATCCCTGGACTGATCGAGGGTGCTTCCGAAGGTGTGGGGCTGGGGCATGAGTTCCTCCGGCACATTGAGCGCACAAAGCTTATGATCCATGTGGTTGACGCGGCAGGGTCAGAGGGAAGGGATCCGGTCGAGGACATCTATAAGATCAATGAAGAGTTAAAGGCATATAATCCTGAGATCGCAGAGCGTCCCCAGGTCATTGCCGCAAATAAGACGGATCTGATCTATGATCCGGATGAGGATCCTGTGGAACGTCTGAGACAGGAGTTTGAGCCGAAAGGGATCAAAGTATTCGCAATATCCGGGGCGACGGGACAGGGCGTCTCTGAGCTTCTCTATTATGTGAGTTCCCAGCTCGATAAGATCGACACGCCCCCGGTCATTTTTGAGCAGGAATATTTCCCGGAGGACGAGCTGATCTACGAGGAACTCCCGTACAGTGTGGAAGTGGAAGACGGCGTGTATGTCGTGGAAGGCCCGAAGATCGAAAAGATGCTCGGATATACGAATCTTGACTCTGAGAAGGGATTTGCCTTCTTCCAGAAGTTCTTAAAAGAGACAGGCATTTTGGATGAGCTTGAGGCGAAAGGCATCCAGGAAGGCGACACCGTGAGGATGTACGGGCTTCAGTTTGATTATTATAAGTAATAAGGAGCATAAAATGACGACAAAACAGAGAGCATATTTGAAAAGTCTTGCGATGACCATGGACCCCATCTTTCAGGTAGGGAAATCCAGCATGACGCCCGGGCTGACAGAAGCGATCTCAGAAGCGCTGGAAGCAAGGGAGCTGATCAAGATCAGCGTCCTTAAAAACTGCGCGGATGATCCGAGGGAACTGGCAGAGATCATTGCGGAGCGCACACGCTCGCAGGTAGTGCAGGTTATCGGGAAAAAGATCGTGCTGTACCGTGAGGGAAAGGACGACAAAAAGAAGATCAATCTCCCATTATAGGAAATGAAGGAGAAGAACCGCGTATGAAGATCGGAATCATGGGAGGGACCTTTGACCCTGTCCACATCGGGCATCTTCTTCTCGGAGAATTTGCCTATGAAGAATTCGGGCTGGACGAGATCTGGTTTATGCCGAACGGGAATCCTCCCCATAAGAAGACAGAGTATACAGAGGAAGCCCTGCACCATCGGATAGAAATGGTAAAACTGGCGGTGAGTGACGTTCCGTATTTCAAAGTCTGCCTTTATGAGGCGGAGACGGAAGAGCATTCCTATACTTACAGCACGATGCAGGAATTTAACAGGAGATATCCGGAGGATGATTTCTATTTCATCTTAGGGGCGGACTCACTGTTTGCCATTGAAGAATGGCGGAATTTCCAGAAAATCTTCCCCACCTGTACGATCCTGGCCGCTATGCGTGACGATAAGGATGTGCAGAGCATGCACGACCAGATCGACTATCTGAGCGGCCGTTACGGGGCTCGCATCGAGCTTCTCCGGGCGCCTCTCGTGGAGATCTCCTCCACTGTGATCCGCAGAAGGGCGTCAAGGGGCCTCAGCGCGCGCTATATGGTGCCGGACCGGGTGGCAGGATATATTGCGGAGCATAAGCTGTACAGACAGAGAATGTAAGGGAAAAGAGATGAACAGATATGACTGAGAGACTGGCTGAGATCAGGAAAGAATTGAAAAAGAAGCTGAAAAAGGAACGGTTCGAGCACACGGTGGGCGTGATGTATACCGCTGCGTCGCTCGCCATGTGTTACGGCGCTGATATCCAGAAGGCGCTGACCGCAGGTCTTCTCCATGACTGCGGGAAATACTGCCCCGCAGAAGAGCAGATCAGGCTCTGCGGCAGATACGGCATAAAGCTGACAAGATCTGAACTGGAAATGCCGGCGCTTATCCATGCCAGACTGGGAGCGTATCTGGCTGAGCGTGAATACGGGATCAAAGACCGGGAGATACTCGACGCTGTCACTTACCACACCACCGGCCGGCCGGACATGAGCCTGCTGGAGAAGATCATCTATATCGCGGACTATATCGAGCCGAACCGCAGGGAAATCCCCGGGCTTTCGGAGATACGCGGGATCGTTTTCCGGGACATTGACAGGGCAGTGTGCCTGTCTGCCGAACGTACTGTCCGGTATCTGAGGGACGGCGGAAAATCGATAGACCCGATGACAGTGAGCACATATGAATTTTATAAAAGATAGAAGAATAGAAGAGAGGAGGAAGGAAATGGATCAGTCAAAAGAAATGGCGCGCATTGCCTACAATGCGTTGAGCGACAAAAAAGGGGAAGATATCAAGATCATTGATATCACAGGGATCTCCGTGCTGGCAGATTACTTTATCATTGCTAACGGAAACAGCGACAGCCAGGTGAATGCTCTTGTTGACAATGTGGAAGAAGCGCTCCACAAGGCGGGCTATCCGCTGAAGCAGAGAGAAGGCCAGGCGTCCGGAAGCTGGGTCCTGCTTGATTTCGGCGATATCATTGTCCATGTGTTTGACAGGGAAAACCGTCTGTTCTATGATCTGGAGAGGATCTGGAAGGACGGGAAGGATATCTCAGCGGAAGAGCTGTAAGAAGCGCGGAAGGCAGAAGACATGCAAAGGAGCAGCATTCTTTATCAGATCGGTAAAGAATGCTGCTCCTTTGTATCTCTCTATAGTTAATTAAGAATAGTTATAAGAATAGTTATTTGAAAAATCTCATCACGCCGATCACTTTCCCGAGGATCGAAACTTCTTTTACAATGATCGGATCCATAAAATCATTTTCCGGCTGGAGCCTGAATACGCCTTCTTCCTTATAGAATGTTTTTACTGTTGCACTGTCTTCCACAAGAGCGACTACCATATCGCCGTTGGAAGCAGTAGCGTCCTGCTCGACGAGGACATAGTCGCCGTCGAGTATCCCTGCGTTGATCATGCTTTCTCCTTTGACTTTCAGCAGGAATGTCTGTTTGTTCGGCATCCGCTCAGCCGGGAAAGGAAAATAGTCCTCAATGTTTTCTTCTGCAAGGATCGGCTGCCCGGCAGCCACCTGACCGATGATCGGGACATTGACCATCTCGCGCCGTGTGAGATTAAACGTATCGTCCAGGATCTCGATCGCCCTTGGTTTCGTAGGATCACGCCGTATATATCCGTTCTTTTCCAATGTCTCAAGATGAGAGTGGACTGATGAAGTCGACTTTAAGTTCACTGCCTCACAGATTTCCCGGACAGCCGGCGGGAACCCTCTCTGTAGGATCTGGTTCTTAATGTATTCAAGAATTTCCTGCTGTTTTTTACTGATTTTACCCTGTGCCATAACTTCCTCCGATAATTTTTCTAATTACTATACTATCACACCGGAAAAGAAAAAGCAAACATTTGTTTACGAAAATATGTTCGATTTTCTATTGACAAACATATGTTTGCGGATTATAATACAAATATAGAACAGATGATTGCTGAGAATAAATGTTCGGATTAATGTATACCGGTATACAATCGAAAACAAAAGATTTAAACCGCGCACAAAAGGGGAGAAACAGAGATGAATAAAAAAGTATCCAACCGTACAATGAAAAAAGGAATCTTCAGTCTGTCAGCAGGTGTTATCATTGTTTTGCTCGTATGCGTATTATACGGCTCATTTTTTGTTTCAGCGCATGAGGATACGGATGATACGGATATGGTCTACAAATATTACAAAAGCATTGAGATCCAGCCGGGCGACACACTCTGGGATATCGCAGAAAGTACGATGACATCCGAATACGATTCCGTACAGGAATACGTACAGGTATTGAAAGAGATGAACAATCTTGATTCAGACGATATACAGGCCGGCCAGTATCTTATGATCGCATACAATGATACGGAGTTCCTGCCATGACTTGCAGGAACTTTCGGAGCCGGATCAACAGAGAACAGTCTGTTTTATAATAGCGGTATCAATATACATCCCTATGTATTGATATAAATAATACACTCCAAAACAGCCGGGATATTGGTTTCTTGAAGGGAGCCGATATTTCCGGCTGTTTGCATACAGAAATAAATCTATACGACAAATACTGATTTTTCCAAAAGATATAGACAAAAACACATCTATCAGCTATAATAAACGGGAATCAAAAATAAAGGGGTTTTCGGTATGGGAATTACAAATACGAATCCTGAAACAAAAACATATCATGAACAGAAATATATTGATGATACCTTGAGGCTGCGCGCCGTCCTGAAGACGCTTCCTCCTTTTGCCAGGGATTATTTCCGCGCCGTGGAGCCGACTACTTCAGCGAGGACGCGGATTTCCTATGCCTATGATATCCGTGTTTTTTTTCATTTTCTTATGGAAAGCAATCCACACTATAAGGATTACACCATAGATCAGTTTACACTGTCAGACCTTGAGAAACTGGAGCCGGTTGACATCGAGGAATACCAGGAATATCTGAAGGTCTATGAAAATGAGGAGAATAAGCAGATCACGAACACGGAAAAGGGTCTCGCCCGTAAAATGTCCGCACTCCGAAGTTTTTACGGATATTTTTATAAAAGGCAGGCAATCGCGAAAAATCCGACGCTCCTTGTAGATATGCCGAAACTCCACGAGAAGGCGATCATCCGTCTGGATGCTGATGAAGTCGCCAGGCTCCTGGACTATGTGGACCATGGCGGCGATGACCTGACCGGACAGAGAAAGGTATATTTTGAGAAGACAAAGAACCGTGATCTGGCTATCCTGACCCTTCTGCTCGGGACCGGCATCCGTGTATCTGAATGTGTGGGCCTGGATATACAGGATGTTGATTTTAAAAACAATGGGATCAAGGTAACGCGCAAAGGCGGAAATGAAATGATCGTATATTTTGGAGAAGAGGTGGCAAACGCACTGAAAACCTACCTCTACACGACAAGGAAAAGCACGGTCCCTCTGTCCGGACATGAAAATGCCCTTTTTCTTTCCACGCAGCGCCGGCGCATGGGCGTCCAGGCTGTTGAAAATATGGTCCGCAAATATGCCCGTGAAGTGACACCGAACAAAAAGATCACGCCGCACAAGCTCAGGAGCACATACGGCACTGCTCTTTACAAAGAGACAGGGGATATCTACCTTGTCGCGGATGTCCTGGGGCACAAGGACGTCAATACAACAAAAAAACACTATGCAGCAATCGATGAGGACCGGCGCAGACAGGCAGCCGGAGCCGTCAAACTGAGGGAGGTATAATGATATGCAGTTACAGCGTCTGTTAAGCTATGCGCGAAAGGCAGTTGATGAATACAGTATGATCCAGGAGGGCGACCACATTGCGGTCGGGATCTCCGGAGGGAAGGACAGCCTTACTCTCCTTTATGCCCTTCATGGGCTTCAGCGGTTTTATCCGCAGAAATTTCAGTTGAGCGCCATCACAGTTGATCTCGGATTTGAGGATTTTGACCTTACGCCTATCCAGGAGCTCTGCCGCAGCATGGGAATCCCGTATAAGATCGTCCGGTCCGATATCTATGACATTCTTTTCAATGTGCGCAGGGAAAGCAATCCCTGCTCTCTCTGCGCCAAAATGCGCAAAGGCGCCCTGAATCAGGCGATCAAGGAGATGGGCTGTAATAAGGTGGCATACGCGCACCACAAGGATGATATCATTGAGACTATGCTCCTCTCTCTGATCTTTGAAGGCAGGTTCCATTCTTTCTCGCCCAGAACCTATTTGGACCGCATGGATCTGACCGTGATCCGTCCTCTGATGTATGTGGATGAGATGGATGTGATCGGTTTTAAGAATAAATATGACCTGCCGGTCGTAAAAAGCAAATGCCCGGTAGACGGACATACAAAGAGACAGTATGCGAAAGAACTCTTAAAACAGCTCAATACAGAACACCCGGGCGTCCGTGAAAGGATGTTCCATGCGATCCTCACCGGTAATATATCCGGATGGCCGGAACGCACTGTGCATGAGAGAAGAAAGAACTCCTGACAAAAATATCTCCTGACAGAAGATTTCCTGACTGGCAGGGATTGGAGACAACAGAAAGATTCCCGGCATACAGAAAGGGCATTTTCTGTATGCCGGGAAATGTCAGGTCCCTGTTCATTTGATAGATTCAGATCTTTCGGCTCTCTTTTCCGATCTTTTCTTTCAGGTTTACATAATCAATGATCGCCTGTGCTGTCCCTTCGATCCCAAGCTCTGAACTGGTCAGGCATAATTCATAGCTTTCAGCGTCCGACCACTTTTTGTTTGTGTAATAATTATAGTAGCTGGCTCTCTTTTTATCCGTCTTTACGATCACGTCCTTTGCCTTCGCGTCTGTCAGGTCATATAACCTCGCGATCCTTCTGATGCGGGACTGCAGATCCGCATGTATGAAAACACTTACAACATTCGGATAAGATTCAAGCGCATAGTCAGCGCAGCGCCCGACTAAGATGCACGGACCTTCGTCGGCAATTTTTTTGATCGCATCAAACTGGGCAAGAAAGACTTTGTGGTTGATCGGCATATCTGTATATGTATTTCCGGAATATCCCATGGAATAGGTATCCATGACAAGAGAATAAAGGAAACTGTTTGTCGGCTTCTCATCGTGCGACTGGAAGATCTCCTCACAGATCCCGCTCTCTTTTGCTGCCCGCGCAAGCATTTCCTTATCATACAGCTTAATGCCAAAGGCTTCCGCCACCTTATATCCGATCTCCCTGCCTGCACTTCCGTATTCTCGTCCGATCGTGATGATTGTATTTGTTTTCATGATGAGCCACTCTCCTTTACGTCAGATAATTGTGATTTTGCATAAAAAATATGCAGACATTCACTTTTTATATGACTATTATAGCTAAATTCTTTTCGTATTACAATCAGAAATTAAATTTTTTCTATTTGCGGCTCCTCAACTGTTCGAGCAACGACAGGAAATAGTCCGGGAGAGGCGCGTCAAACTCCATATATTCCCCTGTTGCAGGGTGTGTGATCCCGAGTATCTTTGCATGCAGCGTCTGTCCCTCCAGTTTAAACGGGCACTTTGCAGGACCGTAAACAGTATCGCCGAGGATCGGATGTCCGATGCTGGCCATGTGGACGCGGATCTGGTGGGTCCGCCCGGTTTCAAGCCCGCATTCGATATAGGTATAATCCCCGAACCGCTCTAAAACACGGTAATGCGTGACCGCGCGCCTGCCGTTTGGCGCTTTTGTGCTCATTTTCTTCCTGTCCGTGGGATGACGGCCGATCGGCGCATTTACTGTGCCGGTGTCGTCTTTCAGATTGCCGAGGACCACAGCATGGTACCGGCGCGTGATATGATGCTCTTTCAGCGCATCCGCCAGGATCTGATGGGCCCGGTCATTTTTGCAGATAAGCAGAGATCCTGTTGTGTCCTTATCGATCCGATGGACGATTCCCGGGCGTAGCACGCCGTTGATCCCGGAGAGACGGCTGCCGCAGTGATACAGGACCGCATTTACCAGTGTGTGGCTGTAATGCCCGGGCGCTGGATGCACGACCATGCCTTTGGGCTTGTTTACCACGAGGATATCGTCGTCTTCATACAGGATGTCCAGGGGGATATCCTCGGGAAGGATGTCCAGTGGCTCCGGCTCCGGGATCCGGACCAGGATATCATCCCCGGTGTTCACCTTATAATTTGCTTTGACGGGATTTCCATTTACGAGGACCCCGCCTTCTTTTACAAGTTTCTGTATATAAGAACGGGAAAGGTCCTCAAGATCTGCACTTAAAAATCTGTCGATCCTTTCCCCCTGCTCTTCTGCTGTAAGATACAATTCCTGCATATCCGGCTCCTAACCTTTCTTTTCCCTGCTCAGAAAGCTGAAATCATCTTCCTCCCTGTAATAAAACAAGACGAGAAGCGCAAATACGATACACGCTCCTACAACATAACAGTCCGCCACATTAAAGATCGGAAAATCGATCAGACGGAAATAAAAGAAATCGATCACATATCCGAGACGTATGCGGTCGATCATATTCCCCACTGCTCCGGCGCATAAAAAAACAGAGCAGATGCGCAGGGGGAGATACCGGCTGTTTCCCGGCATACGCAGATAAAGATATACGATCAGCGCGCAGACGAGGATCGCGCCCGCCGCCAGGATCGATCTCATATCCTGCATCATCCCGAAGGCTGCCCCTCTGTTTTCAAGATAACGGAGTTCAAACACCCCGTCTATCAGTACAAAAGGCGCCTGATCTTTTAATTTTAAAACAGCCGTATATTTTGTGAACTGGTCAAAAAAGAGCGCCGCCGCAAATCCGATCAGGGCAAATATGCAGCCTGCGCCTGAAATACTCTTCCTGCTATTTGAATTTTCTGCCATATCTGTATATCCATCCTCAAAGTATGTCTTGTATGTTATATATATTTGCTGACCGTGACCGTGATCCGGTTTTTCCGCGTGCGGGAGCCGCAGCCCTCAAAACGGAATTTCCCCATGCCGCGGACTGACACTACATCCCCTTCCGCCGGCTGATAGCCGTTGCTGGTGACCAGCCGGCCGTTCACATAGACTTTTGCCCCCTCGATCAGCCCGGTAAGCCGTGTGCGCGACGAAGAAAAAGCAAGGGCAAGCAGGCTGTCAAGCCGCACGGATGCCACAGTGCCCCTGATCTCTTCGCAGGCAGGCTGATAGGAGATCTCACTGACAGGGACCTCATCCGCACGTACGGAGGTATGGCGTATCCTGGTAAGCTCTCCTGAGACCACAGCAGCCATATCCCTGTGAACAAAGATCAGTGCAGAATCTCCGCTGACCAGGATATCACCGGTCTTTGAGCGCTCTATCCCCAGGTTGAGGACTGCACCGAGATAATCGCGGTGGCTCAGTTCTTCTGCGAATTTCTTGTTCAGAGGGGCTATTTTCAGCGCGCGGAAAGGATAGTCGATATCCTCCGGCCCGGCTTCCTTTTTCCCCCAACGCAAATAAAGAGCATCAGGGATAAATGCCGCCATCTGACGCTCTGCTGCATCATACCCGCCAAAAGACACGATCCGCGTAAACAGCTTGTCTTTTGGCAGCGTATGTAAAATATTCTGTTCGTTCAGGTTCAGAAAATCTGAGTAGGTTATGATATCCCTCTGATATGCAGTCCTGGAAAGGTCTATAAAACGTTTTTCCAGAAGGAGGGCATCCTTTTCATTATTCGTATCCTGCATGACAGATCAATATCTTCCTCTCACACTCGGTGTCTCCATGGAACCGCCGAGCAGGTCCTGAAGATCTCCTGAGATATCTACATTTGTAGGTGTGACAAGGAATATGTAGTTTGAAATCTTCTGGAGATTCCCATTGATCGCGAAAGTAGCTCCGGAGATAAAATCAATGATCCTCTGCGCGATCTCGAGATCCAGTCCCTCAAGATTCAGGATCACTGTGCGCCCTGCGAGCAGTGTCTCAGTAATCTCCCTGGAATCATCTACTGAAGACGGCTTTACGACACAGACTTCCATATTGCCGCTCTTTTTGGCTGACGGATGTCTCATCGGTGTCACTTTATTGCTTGTGGAAGGCTGGAATTTCTCCTCTTCCTCCATATCAAAATCGTCAAAATTGTCTTCTTTCGTATTTTTCTTTCCGAACAGAGAACGCCGCTGAGGTTTTTCTTTATAAGACTCCTCATCCTCAAAATATTCGTCATCATCATAGAAATCGTCTTCGTAATCATCCTCATCGTTCAATTTCATGATGTCCAGAAATTTATCAAATACACCCATTTTTACACTCCTATCTTGCGCGTCCTGGTCTGCGCGCAATTGTTTATTTCATACCTTCTCCCAGAGGAAAGCTCATCAAACGCTGTAATCCCTGGCACCAAAGATACCTGTTCCGACCCGGACCATTGTAGCCCCTTCTTCGATCGCGACTTCATAATCATTGGTCATCCCCATAGAAAGTATGCTCACAGTACCATTATCAATGTTTTTATCCTTTATGTCAACATATAATTCATGTAAATTTGCGAAAATTGCACGATTTTTTTCTGGATTTTCAACAAAAGGCGCAATTGTCATCAGCCCGCGCAGTCTGATATGCGGAAGCTGTACGACATTTTCTGCCAGAGCGAGGACTTCAGATGTTTTTATCCCAAACTTGCTCTCCTCTTCTGCCACATTTACCTCGAGCAGGATATCAACGATCCTGTTGTGCTTTACAGCCTCTTTTTCAATGGTTTCCGCAAGCCTGAGCGAGTCAACAGAGTGGATCAGGCTGACTTTATCAGCAATATATTTTACCTTATTTGTCTGGAGATGTCCGATCATATGCCATTCAATGTCTTTCGGAAGCGCTTCATATTTTTCACGGATCTCCTGGACCTTGTTTTCTCCGAAAACACGAACTCCCAGGTCGTACGCCTCCTTTAACATGCTGACCGGCTTTGTTTTGCTGACTGCGACAAGCGTTACCTCACTGCGGTCCCTTCCTGCCCTCCGGCAGGCTTCCTGTATCCTCTCTTCCACTTCCTGAAGATTTTCCCTGAGCATTTTTATCCCTCCATTATCAAGAAAATTATTGGAATACCACTTCTTCCGGCTTCACACTGGTGCCGTCCTGGACGATATGGTCATAATTATACAATCCGTAGCTGTCGCCTTCCCTGACGATATAATACTCATCATTTTCACAAAGGATCTCTACTTTTTTAAATATGGCATATCCCTTGTTGATATTGTAAACTCCCTTGAGAGCTCTGGTCTTGCCTACTGTATACGTATCATTTGATTCCGGTCTGATAAGGATCTCTCCCTCGCTGAGATCCTCCCTGCTGACGCACACTTCCTCTTCGGAAGAATCATAGATGTTTACAGCACGGAACACGGCATCCCCGTCTTCCTGCCTTACAATCACTCCGTCTGAAGAGCTGTTCCCGCCGGCTGTAATGTAATCTTCCGGTATGACATAAAATTTTTCTTCGATCACAGATGACTTGGGGATCTTAAGCCCGCTTTCATCTTCGAGGATCAGCTCGATATTGAGATAACGCTCTTCCGCATACCGGATCATCGAATTATCAAAATCCAGGCATCCGTAGTAAGCCCCGTCTCTTGACAGGACAGAAAAATCCGCCCACATTGTTTCACTGTCCTTGCCAATGCGGACTTTTATGCTCATACTCTGATCCTCTCCGGCAGCTTCCGCGGACTCGCCGGAAATCCCATTCGCAGCGGCGATCCTTTCTTTAAACTGCTCTGCTGTCTCCCGGTCAAGCTGCACGATAACCGACCAGTCCTCACTCGTGATAAGCCGATAGGCCGGACTGCCGGCCGAAAGCTTCATCTGGTCTTCCAGGATTTTCCCCTCATATGCGGTACGGTCAAAATTATCCGCAGTAAAGGTATCTTTTGTGAGCGTTTCCAGGCCGTCCACAGTAAAAGCGATGATGCCGTCACGCGGAGCTGTATAAGTAGAGACTTCAAGGCTGCTTGCAGCGATCACGGTTGCAAGCTGTTCTGTACGTGTCGTACTGAATGCATCCTGAAGGTCAGCTGTGATCTCATTTTTCAGCGAATATACTGTCGAAAAATCATCAGGATCATAGTTTTCACTGAAAGACTGCATCTGATAAATGATCCCTGCCTGGATCTCAGAGTTTAAGGCAGCGGAGCCTTCGGCAGGAGCCTCCGGCGCGGATGAGACGGCCTCAGTATCCAGTTTCTGCGCGGATATGGCGTAGACCGGCATGCCGGTCTTTACTTTACTGTTCCCGTTCTGATAATAACTGATGTAACCGCCGCTCTCGGCATTGACTGCCTCTTCCTGCCTCAGGATAAGACCGGTGTATGAATTATCGTTTACAATGCTCCCTTCACGTACTTCATAAACAGAGATGGAAGCACCGGTAAAATACATGATCACTGTGACGGCCAGATAGATGAACACGATCGCAAATAAGAAGATTCCAAGGTTCATCTCTCTCTTTGCCCTGAATTTTTTTATGTCAATGGAATGATTTTCATTTTGAGTCACGGATGACAAAGCAGACTGCACCTCCTCTGATCTATAACTAAATCAGTATATCATTTTTTGATGTATATTTCCACCATTTGCGGGAATAATAGAAATATTGAGATGGTAAAGGAGGAAATAACATGAAATGGTTTGATTACACGGCCCTGACCCTGGTGATCATCGGCGCCATTAACTGGCTGCTGGTAGGCATCTTCCGCTTTGATCTGGTAGCCTTCCTTTTCGGGAATCTGAGCTGGCTCTCAAGGATCATATATACTGTGGTCGGTCTGTGCGGACTGTATCTGATCAGTTTCTTCGGAAGGATCAGAGGAATGTCAGAGTAACGATGTATAAAAACATTTAAGGCATATGAGAAAAAGCCTTCCTCCTTCTGTGTCCCAGAAGTATGGAAGGCTTTTTTTACCCTTTATTCATGCCTGCGGAAAAGAGCTGGTTCATCTGATCATATAAAAGCGTCTTGTCAGAAGCTCCCATAATGACCGAGATATACGGGGTCCCATCTGAGCTCTCATCATAGAGGATCACACAGTTTCCCGCCTGGTCAGTGGTGCCGGTCTTCCCACCGATCACGGTGACCCCGTCCGGCGCAGACGCAAGCCCCGCCGCATAATAGTTAGTCGGGGTCCAGGTATCCGTCCTGACCGTCCCGTCCGCCCCTGTGATGTCCGCTGTATAGGAGTCCATGGAAATGATATCCATAAAGCGCTGATCCGCACATGCTGCATTAAAAATGAGGTACAGGTCATATGCCGTAGTATAGTGGTCCTCATCGTGAAGGCCGTGGGGATTGACAAAATGCGTCCCCGTAGCCCCGAGCCTGGCGGCTTCTTTGTTCATCAGTTCGGCAAAAGCTTCTTCGCTGCCGGAGATATGTTCCGCGATCGCTGTCCCGCAGTCATTTCCCGAGCAGAGCATCAGGCCGCACAGCAGGTCGTACAATGTCAGGGTATCCCCTGTGACAAGCCCGGCGACTGATTCGTCCCAGTTGAAATCCGTGGCATGTGCGCTCACAGTCACTGTGTCATCAGGATTTCCGTATTTCAGCGCAAGATACGCGGTCATGGTTTTTGTAGTGCTCGCGGGATAAAGCCGGTCGAACATCCTGTATCCGCACTCCACCTGTTCGTCACCAAGGTTAAACAGCCCTGCCGCATGCAGAGAGCTGTCAGGCTGGAATCCTTCCAGCGGGACTTCTTCCGATGCGACGCACAGATCCTGCGCGGCAAGCCCGCCCTGGTAAAGCGCTTTATTGTAGGCAGTCTTTTCATACTCACCGATATAATCCCGGGACTGGTCCCAGAGATAGTATCCTCCCGCCGCCCCGGCGGCTGCCAGCAGGACAACTATAGTCAGCACTGCGGCTGCCGCTGCCTGGCGGCGTCTTCTGCGCCGTCTTTTTTTATATGCCATCCGTTTATTATTTGTACATTTCACGCCAGTCCAGATCTCCTCTGTCCAGTGCCAGTATAAGCGCTTCCGCGGTCGCGATATTCGTAGCGATCGGGATATTATACATATCGCACAGTTTTACAATATCATTTACATCAGGCTCATGGGAGCGGGGCGTGAGCGGGTCCCGGAAAAAAATGAGCAGGTCGATATTATTATGCTCGATCTGGGAGCCTAACTGCTGCTTCCCTCCCAAAGGCCCGGGAAGATATTTGTGGATATTTAAATTTGTGACACTCTCCACGAGCTTCCCGGTCGTCTCAGTCGCGTACAGATCATGTTTGCTCAGTATGCCGCGGTAAGCGATGCAGAAATTCTGCATCAGTTTTTTCTTCGCATCGTGTGCGATCAATCCGATATTCATAATCGATCCTCTCCTTACTGATATTTGCTAGGCTGCAAGCCGACATTCAGCACGAAACCGATCCCCATAAAAAAGCATACAACGGAAGTCAGTCCATAGCTTACGAAGGGAAGCGACAGTCCCGTGTTGGGAAGGATCAATGTCGCCACGCTGATATTGATAAAGCTCTGGATCCCTATCAGCGCGGCCATTCCGCCGCAGATGATGCGCCCTCCTGTATCTTTCGCCTTCAAGCCGATCAAAATACAATCTACCACAATCAATAATATCAAAAATATGACCGCACAACAACCCACAAATCCTAATTCTTCACCGATTATGGCGAAAATAAAGTCCGTCTGTGGTTCCAGGACAAAGTTTCCGTTTTTTACGGAATTTGTCTCATCATTATTATATCCCTTTCCGGAGAGCTGGCCCGATCCGATCGCCATGACGGAATTCAGCTGCTGATAGGACTCATCATCAGCATATTTTTCCGGTTCCAGCCAGGCAAGGATACGCTCCTGCTGGTAATCCTGCAGGATAGGCTGGTTGGGCTGGACGGCGATAAACAGGAAAAGAACGGTCAGAGGAACAGTGACCGCGAGCACTGCTCCCACGAATTTGTAGCTCAGTCCCGCAAGGAAAACCAGCACGCAGAACAGGGCCGCGATACAGATCGTCGTGGAAAGGTTCGGCTGTTTATAGATCATGAGCAGAGAAGGCGCGATCAGCCCCACTGCCTGCAGGATCACTTTCGGCGTATTGATGTTTTGCTCCCTGTCCGACAAAAACCTGGCGAAGAAAAGGATCATAAGGATCTTCGTCATATCTGAGGGCTGGAACTGGATAAAGCCGAGATTCAGCCACCGGGTCGCTCCGTTTACGTTCACTCCGAGTCCCGGGATCCAGATGGCCGCGAGCAGGAGCAGATTCACCGCATAGAGAGGCCAGTACAGGTTCAGGATCCATTTATAATCGATCAGCGAGATCACTGCCATCGCGGCAAGCCCCAGTACCACCCCCAGGATCTGGTTATTCATGAAATCAGCCCTCGCGCTCCTGACCATGAAGATCCCGAAGACGGAAAGGATAATCACAAAGATGACCAGGCTGAATTTATAATCTTTTAAACTGTAATGAAGATTTAATTTCTTTAATAGACGCTTCAATGCTTTTCTCCCATGTATTTTATATGTATATCTGTCCGGGTAACTGTGATGCCAAAATCCTCCCGCCTCACCTCTACATATTTAGACACCGTATGATACAGATCGCTCTCCAGCCTGTCCGCAGCTTCAGGCGTACACTGCATGCGGTCTGATGCGAGCAGGTTTTTCAGCCTTTCTTTTGCAACGGAAACGGAATGCACACTCATACGCGTACCTCCTAACTCCTGTGGAACAGGCTGCTGATCTTTTCGAAAAAGCCTTCCGGCCTGGAAAAATCGTCAACAGGGATATCTTCTCCTGTCAGCCGGCGGCAGAGATCCATGTACGCTTTTCCCGCAAGGCAGTCCTCTCCAACCACCGGCTCTCCCTGGTTCGTAGCGATGACGACCCTCTCGTCATCCGGGATCACCCCGAGCAGGTCAACTGCAAGGATCTCCGTGACATCGTCAACAGACATCATATCCCCTCTTCTCACCATATCGATCCTGAGCCGGTTGATCAGCAGATCATTCCTGCGTATGCCCGAAGCTTCCAGAAGTCCTATGATCCGGTCTGCATCCCGGATCGCCGAGACTTCCGGCGTTGTCACTACGATCGAGCGGTCCGCCCCCGCGATGGCATTCTGGAATCCCTGTTCGATCCCTGCCGGGCAGTCCAGAAGGATAAAATCAAAATCATTTCGGATATCTTCCACGAGCTTTTTCATCTGTTCCGGCGAAACGCTGGATTTATCCTTTGTCTGCGCGGACGGAAGCAGATATAGCTCGGGGAAACGCTTGTCCTTTATGAGGGCCTGTTTTAATCGGCAGCTCCCTTCGATGACATCTACGATATTATAAACGATACGGTTCTCCAGCCCCATGACAACATCCAGATTGCGCAGTCCCAGGTCCGTGTCGATCACAATGACTTTTTTCCCGAGACCGGACAGCCCGACTCCGATATTTGCCGTTGTCGTTGTCTTTCCGACCCCGCCTTTTCCCGATGTAACGACGATAACTTCTCCCATGCTGGTATTCCTCCTACTTTACGTTCTGACATTCAATCCACAAGGGGATCAAGATAGATGCGGCTGCCGTCTACAACCGCGATCTTCGGGCCTTTGATACTGAGGCTCTCCTGATAGATGAGCTGGCGCTTTGCCTCGATATCCCCGATGCAGAGCTGCTTCGGCTGCATGGAAAGAGCAACTACAAAAGCATCTCTGTCGCCGGAAGCTCCCGCGTGCACGGATCCGTAGAGCGCCCCTACGATCACAACGCTCCCCCTGGCGGCAACGCGCGCTCCCGGTTCCACATCCCCCAGGATCACAATGCTGGAATCGGATTCCAGGATTTCTCTTCTTCCCAGGGTCCCTCTGTAAAACTGCCCTTCCCGCCTGTTCATGTCAGTCAGGGCATGTTCCACAATGCTTCTGTACATTGGTTCGTTCTTGTCATTTTGTTCGACCACACAGAGGATATCGATCTGCGTGGTCTCGCTGATGATGCCGAGGACCGCTTCCTCTTCAGGGCGGCTCAGAGTCCGGCCGCTGAAGCTTAATGCCATCTTCGCATCTTTAAAGAAACGGGCTGACGCTTTGAATTTATCGGCAAGGACCTCAAGCAGGGTGTCAAAATCCGCTCCCGGGTCCAGTTCGATATCCAGCCCGTAACGGCTGCTCCTGATCGTTACCAGCCTGCCCATCCTTCATCCCCCATCTCTTAATCTCCGGCTATGCCTGTCCCCAGGTCCGCCGCGTTTCCGGTCACTACTTCCTGTGCTGCATCACGGTCAAAGTATACCCTCGCGATGTCCCTTCCGATCTCCGCAGGGTACCCGGAATTGTATCCGTACGTGATACGCACGGCAATGGATAACTGGGGCGATTCCGCCGGCGCGTATCCAACGAAGAGGACATGGTCAGCGTGAAGCTCATTGTGCTGTGCGGTACCCGTCTTCCCGGCCATCGTAAAGTCGATTTCGTTAAATGCCGCGGTGCTTGCCACAACCTGCTCCATTCCGGTGTGGATCGAATCCCATGTGGTCTGGCTCAGCCCGTCGATCGTATGGTCGACCTCCGCCTCATAATCCCGGATCAGTTTCCCGTTGGAATCCGTGGTCTTATCAATGAGCGTCAGGTCATAAACAGTCCCATTGTTTGCAACTGCAGTCACGTACCGGTTGAGCTGGCTGACCGTATAGTTATTGTTGCCCTGCCCGATGGCCGACTGGATCGAATACTCGTCGGATATATGCGGTTCCGCCTCCGGGATCTCCAGCCCGGATGTCTCTCCCAGCCCGAACATCTCAGCGTATTTTGCCAGCCTGTCCGTGCCGAGGTCGCTGTCATAATCTCCGTCAGCATTGATGCTGAGGTCATAGCCGACCTGGTAAAAGAAGATATTGCAGGAGTGTTGGATCGCCTGCACGACATTCAGGGATCCATGCCCGCCTGGATAGATCCAGCAGGTCGGGCTTGGCGTGACTGTGTCAAAGATCCCGCCGCAGTAGATCGATGTCCCGGTGCTGATGACTCCCTCCTCAAGCCCTGCTGTGGCGGAAACCATCTTATAAGTGGAACCGGGCGCTGTCAGCTCCTGCGTGGCCCTGTTATAAAAGATCCTCGCCAGCCCTGTGTTGAGCTTATTGTAATAAGCCGAATCCATTGTATTTGCCAGCCGGTTATTGTCATATCCCGGATAAGAGACACAGGCGAGGACATCTCCTGTATTGGGGTCTGTCACCACGATCCCGCCCGAACAGGGTTCAAGAGCAAGCTGCCCGGGAGTGATCTCCAGCGTCTTGATCTTATTGTAAAGCCAGCTGTATGCATCCACTGTCCCGCTCAGGAGGCCGTGATATGCATCCTCATCCATCGGAAGGACGCCCTGCTCATACGAGGCCGCACAGATCTGCGCTCCCGTGATACCCCCTGATTTTATAAGATATTCGTAGAGAAGTTTGTCGAATTCGCTGTCTTCTTTTAAATATTCTTCCAGGTAAGCGACAAGTTCCTGATAGATCTCCTCTGAACTGGAATAAGCGCTGTCGCCGAGTTTTGTCGTATCCACCCAGTTCTGGGAGATCGCGTAGTTCAAATAGGTGTACAGACTGATCGTCTCGTCTTTTGCCCATGCGATCTGCGTTTCATCCTGGGAGTCTATCTCATCGGACAGGAGAAGGCCTGTGTATTCTTTCAGGACGGTGTCGCAGATATAATCCATATATGCCTTCATCTCGTCTGACAGGTCCCGGTAAGCCGGCGCCTGAGGATCGTTAAACTGCGTGGAAAGCTCGCTGAGTACGGTATCCCTTTTTGCCGTGAAGGCCGAGTACAGCGCCTGCTCGGCAGATCCGGCATCCGGACTGCCGAAATGATCCGGGTCAATGATCCCGTTTGCAATGAACGCATTGTATGCGTCCCCCACGGGGATGATGATTTCCTTTGTATCGGACGCGACAGAAGGATCATAGTCCAGGACATTTGTAAGTTTGCTCAGGACGATCCCGGCAAGCTTCTCCTCCAGGAGCCTGTACGCTGTGATCTGCAGATTTTTATCGATGGTAAGATAGACATCATTCCCTGCCTTCGGGTCTGTCGTGCTGACGACCTCTGTCACCTTGCCGAGATTATCCACATAAAAGGTCTGTTTCCCTTTTTCACCTTTGAGCACGCTGTCAAATGTCTGCTCAAGGCCTGACTTTCCGACAATGTCGGAAAGGGAATACCGTTTCTTCTCATCTTTGTCGAGAGCGTCGTATTCCTCCTGGGAGATCTTCCCCGTATACCCGATGATGGAAGCAAAGTATTCCCCGTCGGGATATCTTCTCAGGGAGTCTTCCGAGATATCCACTCCTGTCAGTGAATCCTGGCTCTCCATGATCGCAGCCGCAGTCTCGGGACTTACGTCCGATGCCAGCGTGGTGGCAAGGTACTGCTGGTAGCTGTTAAGCCCCATGGCATAACGCATATTGACCATTTTCAAAATATATGCCGGATCATTGTTCTTATCATCCAGCCCGTATCGTTTTGAGCAGAGATAGTGCATGATCTCTCCCGCAGACTGCTCACGCTCATCGTCGGTCAGATCATCCACAAACGGTTCCCCGTAAACATCCGCCACAAAACGCAGCCTCAGCGTTTCATTCGTCTCAGCGAACTGATACTCTCCTGCCGAATCCAGGATGATCCCGAAGCTGTCGATAACAGAATCCCCGTTTTCCTCGACGATCCTCAGAACTTTATCCAGGATCCCGTTTAAGATCTCGTTCTTGTCATCAGCATCCGTGTCTGTGGGGATCCTGTCTTCGATCGTGACGGAATAAGCAAGCTCATTGTAGGCGATGAGCTCGCCGTTGCGGTCATAGATATTTCCCCTTGTCGCAGGGATATCCTTAGTCCTCCTGATCTGGAGCTCATAATTTTCGAGATAATCCTCTCCTTTTACGATCTGGAGATAGAAAAGCCGCCCGACCAGCACCGAGGAAGTGAGGCAGAATACAACGATCAGGACTACCAGCCTGGACTGGAGGATATAGTCGATCGCCTCTTTTATCCGGTCAATGATTTCTCTAAACAAATTTACTTGCACTCCTTTTCTCTTCTGCTTCCAGTTTGTGGTTGATAAATAAAAGCAGCGGATACACTACAAGTGTGACCGCAACAGTGTAGATCGCCTCCGGGATGATGATCTGGTTCAGATAATAGAGGAAATCGAAATCGCTCCTGAGAAGGAACTTAAAGAAATAAATGACGATCCCATATACCAGGTCGCTGACGGCGATCAGTGCGATCGGAAGTTTGATATCTTCATCAAAAAACATCTGCTTGAAGATGCCGCTGGCGTATCCCGCGAGAAGATAGACCAGGGCGTAGAACCCGATCATATCCCCGTACTGGATATCAATGAGAAGACCTGACGCGATCCCCACGAACATCCCCTCTCTGGGACCCCTCATAAATCCGAAGGAAGCGGTGATGATCAGCATCAGGTTCGGTTTGATATTGGCTACTGCAAGCGCCGGAAAGACGGCGCACTGCAGGACATATGCGATAAGTATGGCGGCCGCTGTGACAGCGATACGCCTCGCCCTTATGAATTTCATATTGCTCTCTCCTCTACTCCGCCTGATCTTCCCCGGTGAGTTCCGCCTTTGTCGTTGTGATGATCAGGACTTCCTGGATGTTCCGGAAGTCCACTGCCGGCGTAATATAGCCCGACCGGGTCAGATTGTTGGAATCAACGTTGATCTCGCTCACAGAGCCGATCAGGATGCCCTGGAGATATTTATCGCTGATATAGGATGTAACGATCTGATCCCCGACCGAAACATTGTGGTCATTATTTTCCATCTGGTCAAAGGAAATCTGTCCTGTATTCATGAGCGACAGATCTCCGCTTACGATACAGGTATCGGATGTGGACAGGACCATGCCGCTTACGTTATTCGCATCATCGATAATGGAACGGACTTTTGCCCAGGTGGGCCCCACTTCCGTCACGATACCGACCAGCCCGCTCCCTGCGAGCACATTCATATCCACAGCGATCCCGTCACGGCTTCCTTTGTCGATCGTAAAAGTGCTGAACCAGTTCCCGGACTCCTTTCCGATGACATGCGCTGCTGTCTTCTCATAGTCCGCATAATTCTGATCCAGCTTGTAAAGCTCCTGGAGACGTTCATATTCGTAGCTTTCTTCCTGGAGGTAGTTATTTTCTGTCGTGAGGGCAACTACCTGTTCCTGGAGCTTTTCGTTCTCAGCCTGAAGCTGTTTGAGCGTTGAGAAATTGTCCTTCATATCGCCCATCCAGCCGCCGATCTGATTGATCCCCTGCTGCAGCGGGATGACGGTAACATTTGCAAGAGCCTTGAACGGTCCGCCGACCTTATCCGAGAATGATGACAAAAGCATCATGAGTACACAGAAAGCGGACAGACCGAGCAGGATATATCTGTTTATATGCGATGTATGATTCTTTTTTTTCATCTTAACCACCTGTAATCTTCATCCATCATGGAGTATGTGAGCCTGTTATAATACGTACGGTCCGAAAGAATCCTGCGGAGCCCCCTGACTGCGCACAGCTCCGGCTCATCCATCGTCATCACGGGGAGCCCCGTGCTTTCTCTCAGGTATGTAGAAAGTCCCCGGAGATTCGCCATGCCGCCGGTCAGGCAGATCCCTTTCTCCCTGATCCCGCGCCTTACATTGGGCGGGGTCCTGTCGATCATTGATCTGATCGCCCGGACACACTCTTCCAGCAGTTCTTTCATAGCGGCGCGCACAAGGCTGATCGACACCGTTGTCTGGGAGGGCACTCCTGTGATCAGATCCCTGCCGGACACAGTGAGCACGGTGTCCGTGCTCTGGTCGAACACACCGAATTCCCGTCTCAGGCGTTCGGCCGTCAGCCTGCCTATCAGGAAATCCTGATTCCTGCGGACCAGGGATGCAATGGCAGCATCAAAATCTTCTCCGCCGATCTTCAGCAGCCTGTTCAGTACCATTCCGCCCTCGGAAAGGACGGAGAGCTCTGCGGTCCCGCCGCCGAAATTGGCCACAAAGATCCCTTTTTCAGCGATCACATCAATCCCTGATCCCAGTGCATCCGCCAGTCCCCGTTCCACGATACGTACAGACCGCGCCCTCGCCTCCGAGTGGTAGACCAGGTCATAGAACGCTTTTTTCTCGACTTCCGTCACATCGGTGGGCACGGCTACAACATATTCGTCCCCGCGCCCGAAACGCCGCTCGCTCCCGAGAAGTGTGCCGAGAAGATACTGCATGTCGTCAAAATGCGCTATCACCCCGTTTTTCATGGGAAAGATGACCTGGATGTCATCAGGCGCTTTCTCGAACATTTCGTACGCCTCATTTCCCACTGCGTAGACATAGCGTTTGTTCTTCATCGCTATGGCGTCTTTTTCCCGCCAGATGCGGTCTTTCTTTTTATCAAATATCTTGATCTCATAAGTCCCGAGATCAAGCCCATATACATTCCCCAGCATCTCAGTCTCCCCTTATCAATAACTCCCCTGTACAAAACCTACTGAAAAAGCCCCTGCTCCTTCAGACTGATAAAACAATTGTCCCCTATGATGATATGATCGAGCAGTGCGATCCCGAGCAGCGCCCCTGCCTCGTAAATCCTCCTGGTGATCCGTTCGTCTTCCCTGCTCGGTGAGGGATCACCGCTGGGATGATTGTGGAGGAGGATGATCGCTGACGCGTTCCGCTGGAGCGCTTCTATAAAAAGATCCCTCGGAGAGACCAGCGCCGCATCGACCGTGCCCACGGATATCACACATTCCCCGATCAGCTTTGCCTTCGTATTTAAAAGAAGGAGCTTTATCACTTCTCTCTCCTTATGCCGCATATCCTCCATATAATACTGGGCGACAGTCTTCGGATCCGAAAAATCCAGCCTGTCCATGGCAGAGGATTTTGCCATCCGTTTTGCCAGCTCTGACAGGCAGAGGATCTGGACCGCCTTGACTCTTCCAATGCCTTTGATGCGCATAAGCCGGTCAAAAGTCCAGCGGTGGATATTCAGGATCCCTCTTCCTGAACAGTCAGCCTGGATCAGCCTGTGCGCAAGCTGAAGAGAATTCTCTCCCTGCGTCCCGGTCCTGAGCAGTACCGCAAGAAGCTCCGCATCCGTAAGGTTTTCCGCTCCGAAACGCTCGCATTTTTCATAGGGACGGTCTTCCTGATACATATCTTTGATCGTATTGTTTTTTTCCATATCCTGATCCTGTGATCAGCGCGATGATACAATACAACGATTTATTTTAGCACAATTTAAAAAAGGTGTATAGGCATCAGTCATTAAAATTCTGTGAATAGTTTGCTCATGCGGCTGAATTGGTCAGGGCAGTTATGCAAGCCGGCTTGCAAATAACTGCCCTGATCAGTTCAGACATACGGCGGACGCCGTACAGCGAAAAGGAGCTGCAAAGCAGCGGATTTGAGCTGCCGCATGAGCAGATGGAAATATATGGATCATACCGCCGCAAATTTCTTTATCACTGCCTCTGCCACTTTTAATCCGTCCATTGCCGCCGACGTGATCCCGCCGGCATATCCCGCGCCCTCGCCGCACGGATAGAGCCACGGGACTGACGCCGTAAGGTCATCTCCCCGCACGATGCGGACCGGCGATGAGGTCCTGCTCTCCACTCCTGACAGGAGGGCATCATCATCCGCAAAGCCGCGGATCTTTCTGTCCATGCCGCGGATGCCCGATTCCAGAGAAGCTGCCAGCTCATCCGGAAAGATATTTCTCACATTGCCGAATGTAAAAGCGCCTTTCATGCTTGGGGTGATCTCTCCGAAACCGGTGGATTTCCGCCCGGTACAGAAATCTGCAAATCTCTGGACCGGGATACTGCCATCCCCTTCCTCCCACGCCCGTTTTTCAAGCGTGCGCTGGAACTCCACTCCTGCAAGCGGATGGTCTGAGCCGTAATCGTCTTTTGTCACAGTGACAATGACTGCGCTGTTCGCATTTTTCCCGGCACGTCCGTGGTAGCTCATCCCATTGACTGCCAGGAGCCCTTCTTCCGAAGAGGCGTTGACCACATATCCGCCGGGACACATGCAGAATGTATAGACCCCTCTGCCGTTTTCAAGCTTTTCCGCAAGCTTGTAGGAAGCAGCCGGGAGACTCCCCCTGTCCGTTCTGCCGTATGCGGACTGATCGATCATCTGCTGGGGATGTTCGATCCGGACTCCCACTGCAAATGATTTGGATTCCATGCATACGCCTTTTTCATATAACATCTGAAAGGTATCCCGCGCGCTGTGGCCCACTGCCAGGACTGCCGCGCCGGCTTTTACCGTTTCAGAACCGTTTATGACAAGGCAGTTCTCCTCAGCCAGGATATCCGTCACCTGACTGTAAAACCGGAATTCTCCGCCGAGGCGTATGATCTCATTTCTCATAGCTTTTACCACGCGGATCAGGATGTCGGTCCCGATGTGCGGCTTCTGTTCCCACAGGATATCCTCAGGCGCGCCGAAGCTTACGAATGTCTCCAGTACAAAGCGGTTCCTTCCGGCAGGGTCTTTTACCAGGGTGTTCAGTTTGCCGTCGGAGAATGTCCCTGCGCCGCCCTCTCCGAACTGGACGTTGGACGCCGTATCAAGCCTGCCCGTCTCCCAGAACTTCCCGACATCTTCCCTGCGCTTATCGACCGGGGCGCCCCGCTCGATGACAAGAGGATGGTACCCTTCTCTTGCAAGCAGGTACGCGCAGAAGAGCCCTGCCGGTCCGCTCCCGATCACGGCAGCCCTGCCGGAAAGAGGAACTGTCCCATGTTCCGGCGCACGGTAAGTCTTTTCTTCCGCCTTCTGCACCTTCCCTTTTAGGCGGCGGAGGATGGCTCCCTCGTCAGCCGCGGAAAGATCAACCGTATAGACATAATACAGTTCCGGTTTCTTCCGCGCATCAAGCGAGCGCTTTTTTATCGTATACTCCTTAAGCCCGCTCTCTTTGATATGCACGGTCTTAAGAAGTTTCTTCCTGAGCTGTTCCTCTGTGTGTCCCACAGGGAGCTTGAGCTGTGTGATCCTTAACACAGTACCCCTCCTTTTTTCAACTGTCTGGCACAGCTTCTCCGTACAAAGAAGAAGCAGACTGCCTGCATGAGGATCGTCGCGATCCACGACCCCGGATAAGAGATAAAAAGAAAATGCAGCGACCTGTGCTGCGGGAAAAATCCGTAGATCCACAGGACTCTCGTCCCCACGGTCCCGATCACAGAGAGGATCATAGGCACAGCCGAGCGTCCCATCCCGCGAAGGGCGCCCGGGATCAGGTCCATGATGCCGCACAGGAAATACGGCACTGTAGTGATCGACAGGATCTCCAGTCCGCATTGGATCACGTCTGCATCAGCTGTATAGATCCTGAGCACCTGGGAGCCGAATACATAAGCACCGACTCCGAGGACAGCGGATACCGCAGTGGACAGGATCATACAGTCCGCGAATACTCTGTCCATCCTCTTCTGTTTCCCCACGCTGTAGTTCTGGCTCGTAAAACTCATGCACGCCTGTGTGACCGCATTTACGGCAACGTACAGGAATCCAAGGATATTATTTGCCGCTGTATATCCTGCCATCGCAGTCGAGCCGAACGAGTTGACGGAAGACTGGAGCATCGCGTTGGAAAAATTGATCACCGTGCTCTGTATGCCCGCGGGTATCCCCACCTGGAAGATCCGCTTCAGATACGTCCATTTTATGGAAAGCTTTGAAAATCTCAGCTGATAGCTCCCCTCGGATTTATAAAGGCAGCGTATAACAAGAATGCTGGAGATCATCTGGGAAGCAACTGTGCCGATGGCCACGCCCGCGACCCCGAGCGGGATCACGATGACCAGGACCAGGTCCAGCACTACATTGGCAAGGCCGGCGACGATCAGGAAGGCCAGCGGCCGTTTTGTATCGCCTACCGCGCGCAGGACAGCGGCGCCGTAGTTATAAAGCATAAAAAACGGCATTCCCATAAAATAGATGCGCATATAGGTGACAGACTGGCCAATGACATCCGGCGGAGTATCCATCAGTCCAAGGGCGAGCCCGGACGCGCCCACCCCGACAAACGCCATCATGACCCCGCTGATCAGGGCAAGCGTTATCGCTGTATGTACGGCTTCTGACATTTCTTTCTCCCGCCCTGCCGCGAAATATCTTGCCGCAAGGACGTTCGCTC
>DWUV01000085.1 GCA_019120595.1 Candidatus Mediterraneibacter tabaqchaliae
GAAGCGGAGAAGCCGCTTCGGATTGCACGAACGTGCAATCATTATACTACGTGCGCAGGAAAGGAAGCGCCGCGCATGCGGCATTTACTTTCCAAGCCGTAGCTCCCGGTATAATCCCCGCGCAGCGGGGCGAAGCGGAGAAGCCGCTTCGGATTGCACGAACGTGCAATCATTATACCACGGTTTATCCCCCGAAAAAAGTCTTCATTACGGTTTCAATTTTTAACACTGTTTTTACAAATATTAACCTGCGCTTGATGCAGCATGTGTACAATTCCGTTATAGTCTTTTTTACAGTAACTGCTGTCAGGGGCTCGGAGCGGCAAGATAAGCAAGGACCGGTCTGAGTCCCGTATTATTTTTTAAACAGGGAGAAACTGAGATGAAAAGAAAAGAATTGTACCGCAGATGTCTTGCCGCGGTCCTGGGGACAGCTGTCGCAGCCGGCGCTTTTGCGTCCCCGGTCCGTGCGGCGGGGCTGCAGGCGGCTCCGGCGGCGGAAACAGCGCCGGGCACCCCGCTGATGCTCACGGAGCTTGTGCCGGATACGGATAACGAGAACGGAGCGGATGCATACGAATATTTTGAGATCACCAATGTAAGCGACCGGGCGGTAAGCCTGGATCAGTACCAGATCATTTATAATGTGACGGATCTATGGGAGCCGGACCAGGATGGGATCGTCATCGGGCCCGGGCAGTCCCTTCTGCTCTGGATCATTAACGATGGAAACCGGGGACTGACGGCGGATGATTTTAACAGGTATTATACGGAGAAGACCGGCGCAGAGCAGAGTTTTGAGATCGGTAAGGATCTTGTTACAGTGCACAGTGACGGAATGCATAACAGCAAGGAGCGCCAGATGTCCATATGTACAAACACGGGCATCGAATTAAACCGGGTGCGGTACAATGATGGGGATATAAAAGAAGTAAAGGCAAACAAAGGTATCACATTTGCCTATAATCCGGCTGATGTGGAAATGGTGCGCATCGCCTATGACAGCGCTCTGACGCCGGGCAGCATGACGGAAGAGCAAAAGCCTGAGGGAGTCTATGCGTTCGCCCAGAGCAGCATTGACCCGGAGCTTTCCTTCGCGGAGGTTCAGCATAAAGGCGAGGCGTGGACGCTGGAGATCATACCCAACAGCGCGAATACAGTGACAGACGCAAAAATATATCTCAAGCCCGACAAAGCAGAGGAATACGCGGCTTATGACCTGAAATACAGCGGGGATAAGCTTGTATTCGAACTTCCGTACGACCAGACAGGCGACTGGACGGGCTTTACATTTTACGCGGAACTGACAGACGGGATCTCTGTGGCTGCCACACAGGAGAGCGCTGTCGCAATTGAGAGGACAGATGTGGACAAGAGCAGCCTTCCGGCTGTGCTTATCACGGAAATCATGCCGGATTCCTCCAATGTGGACGGATCCGACGGTTATGAATTTATTGAGCTGTATAACAACTCTGACCAGAGGATCAACCTGAAAGACTACAAGATCTACTATAATTACCCGGACCAGGGAGACGCAAGCGATGTCCTGTGGGGAAGCATTGACGACGATATCTGGGTGGAATCCAAGGCTGCGGCCGTATTCTGGATCAAAAACGGTCCGAATGACAGCTATACAGCGGAACAGTTCAATGAGAAGTTCGGGACATCCCTTGTGATGGGAGAGAATCTGTTCGAGATCCATTCCGGAGGAATGGCAAACGGAAGCCCCAGGGCGCTCCGCGTGACGACAAGTGTGGGGGATGAAGTTGATTTCGTTTCCTACAATATGGAAGCCGGCGTGGACGACACCTATGCGGACAAATCCATCAAATACATGTTCAGCAGCAGTACAATGACGAGCGCTATCGCCGACAATCAGGCGGATCCGGATCCGGGTGCTGTGAAGGAAGAGGACCGCCCGGAGGGAGCGGAACTGACCGTGCCGCAGACCGCGCCGTCAGTGACAGACCAGACGCCCGCGCAGTTTGAAAATGAGAACGGGCTGGCGTTCCGTGTGAATGCCGTGGCCGACGGGACATCGATCAAGACCGTCAAGCTGGCGTTCAAAGACAATACTTCGGAAGAATACGAGATCTATAACCTGACACGAGGTACAGAAGAAGATACGTTTGAGAAAGTGATCGCTGCCATTGACCTGACCGGAAAGAAAAGCTATGAGTATTACTTTGAGGTCAGCGACGGCTTCCAGACTGTCCGCACAGAGACAGGGACTACGGTTTCTGTCAGCGGAGAACAGGAAGAAATCCGGCTGAATGTGGCGGACGGCGACATCCTCGCAGGACAGCAGGATCTTATTGTCACAGGTGAGAGTGTGACTCTGGACGGAACGATCCTGGAAGGCGGAGTCCCGTCTGTCGAGAAAAGCGCGAAGATTGTTTTTGACGTGAGCCAGACAGATGTATTCTTTAAGAATGCGGTGGCGATCGGAGACCATGTGCTCGGTATTTTTGACGACGGTACATATGAGAACTGGGCGACAGTGAGCTATGACGTGGATCCGTCCTGGTTTACAAAGGGCGAGACGATCCAGATCGATATCCATGCGGGCAACAAGGCCAACGCGCTGGAGCACAATGAGGAAAATAACGATGATTTTGTCGTGAAGAACATCCGCCTGATCATGCCTGACGGTACGACGCTGCGCGCGGACGGGTATGAAGATCCGGAAGAGGTCATCAATATGGGAGATTCCAGTGGAAAGACAGAGATCTTAAAGGCTGTGTTCACACCGCGGGAGGAGACTTTCAGCAGCATCCGTTTTACGATCGACACGGCGGCATATGCAGACGGAAGCCATACGCTGACGGTCCTGAAAGGGCAGGATGAAAAGACCGTGTCCTTCCGTATTGACAATACGGCGCCGGAGATCACGACAAATATGCTGGAGCAGGAGTACCACGGGACATTTACGATTGAAGCGGAAGCTTCAGATGCCGTGGCAGGGCTTCAGAGCCTTACGGCGCAGCTCGACGGCGGGTACATCGAACTCCCGTATGAGGCGCGCAGCCTGGAGATGGAGGCGGGCGGACATGAGCTTGTCCTGACTGCGAGAGACGCAAAAGGAAATACAAGTACAAAAACGGTCGTGTTTACTACGCCGGCAGAGGACGCTGAGATCGGAATGGATATCACTCCGGAGCCCGGAAGCACGGTGGAAGAGGATCCGGTCTTCTCCGTCCGGGTCACAGACCCCACTTCCGATACCATGGATGTGGCTTTTAAATACGGAGAGCGCTATGTGCTGGGAGACAGCAATATTGCCGTGAGCAGCGGGATCAGCAGCCAGGCCGGATCAAACCTGAATGTGTTTGACGGCACGGACGCCAACGGATTCCCTTATGAGCAGTTCGACATAACCGTTGGGGAGGATGTCAGCGAGAATGCTTCGATCGAGGTGAAATGGGAAGGACAGACGAACAGCGCGAAGACAAAGATGTACGTCTATAACACCGCCACAGGAGTGTGGGAGGAGACCGCAACAGAGCGGTCCGAGGAAGAAGGCGCAGCAGGGCTTGCAGCCCTGATCCCTCTGAAGGATCATCTGTCCGGACAGAAGGTACAGGTCATGGTACAGGCGGGCGAGGGATATACTCCGACCCAGTATGCGCCGGGAACGCCTGCGCTGACTCCGGTTTATGAGACGACGCCGACATCCAATGAGAGTGATCAGGACCGCGGCACTTATGATTTCACATTTGCGATCGAAAGTGATACGCAGTATTATAACGAGGATACGCCTGACAATCCGGAGGCGATCGGAAAGTACGAGTCCCAGCTTGCGATCCATGACTGGCTGATCTCCAACAGAGGCAGGATGAATATCCAGTATCTCTTCCACAACGGAGACCTGATCGATGATGAGCCTATGGCCTCCCAGTGGGAGAACGCGGACGCGGCGTACAGGATGCTCGACGAGGCAGGATTCCCGTACGGGGTCCTTGCCGGCAACCATGATGTGGGACATAAGACAGAAGATTACAATAACTTCAGCAAATATTTCGGAGAGTGGCGGTATGCGTCTGATCCGTGGTATGAAGGAAGCTACAAAGACAATAAAGGACATTACGACCTGATCTCTGTGGGCGGCATTGATTTTATCATGGTCTACATGGGATGGGGCATCGGCGATGAAGAGATCCGGTGGATGAACGATGTGCTTGCGCAGTACCCGGAGAGAAAAGCAATCCTGAATTTCCATGAATACCTGCTGGCAAGCGGCGGTCTCGGGGAAGAGCCTCAGAGAGTGTACAACGAAGTCGTGTCTGTGAACCCGAATGTATGCATGGTATTTTCCGGGCATTATCACAACGCGCAGACTGTGGTCAAAGAATTTGACGACAATAAGGACGGAGTAAATGACAGAAAAGTCTATGAGATGCTGTTCGACTACCAGGGACTGACAGAGGGCGGCATGGGTTATATCCGCCTGATGCACTTTGATATAGAGGGACAGCAGATCCATTTCCGCACCTATTCGCCGGAGCTCAATGATTATAATGCAAAGGACACCGTGGCGGGAGCGGATACTTCGATCGCGGGAGAAGAAGACTTCACGGTCAGCTTCGCTGATCTGGGGATCGTGCCGGCAAAGAAGACGCTGGAGGTATCTTCCCTTGACGTCAATGTATACGGCGATGAGCTGATCGGAGCCGCAGAAGGCGTGGACAGCGGGGAACGCGCGGAATATACAATGAAAGACGCGCAGGACGGCACGTTCGGCTGGTATGCGGAAGTAACGGACGAGTACGGCGGGCTTTCCAGGACAAACGTGAACTATGTGACAGTAAAGAAAGACCGGACCGCACCGGTGATCACACTTCCGGAAAAGACAGAGATCCATGTGGGCGATGTGTTTGACCCGATGGAAGGAGTGTCCGCGGCGGACGGCAAAGACGGAGATCTCACCGGGGCTGTACAGGTGATGGGTTCTGTGGACACCTCAAGAGAGGGGACTTATACGCTGACTTACCAGGTGAGCGATAAGGCAGGAAATACAGCTGTGGCAGAGCGGACGGTTGTTGTGCTGGCAGAAGAAACTCCGGGAACGGACGCCGCAGTGATCGAGATGATCCAGAACGCGCCGGAAGGCGGCAGGGTTCCGATCACAGCCGAGGGAGAAAACCCGGTGATCAGCAGTGAGATACTGGCAGCGGCATCAGGGAAAGACGTGGATCTGGTGATCACGACAACGGAAGGCGCAGTGATCACGCTCAACGGGAAAGAGATCACAGATGTATCGGATTTCGGCGTAAAGCTTGAGATCTATACCGCGGACAGAAAAATCTGCGTGGCGTTCGTAAATGCAGTGAAGCTTCCCGGAAAGCTGACGGTGGCATTTGAAGAGGAAAATGTATTCGGCCTGACGCAGACCGGCGTGAAGACAGAACTGACTGCCGAGACAGCAAAAGGCAGCGCGTCGGCAGCTGCGGTCCTTCTTGAAAACGGCAGGGTATCCGTCGAGTATACGACCGCTGACGCTGTGAAGGCTGAGCTTTCCTGGCAAAAGAATACGGGCGCGGATCCGGACAAAAACACAGGGACGCCGGACAAGGGCAGTGACAGTTCCGATAGAAAGAATGCGCCAAGGACAGGAGAAAGCGCTCCGCTCGGTACAGGTGCAGGAGTCCTGGCTGTGTCAGCGGCAGCAGGCGCAGCGCTGATCATACTGAAAAGAAAGAAAAATGTGATCTGGTAAAAATATGACAGTGTAATACAAAATTTGCGGCAGGCGCAGAATGCGGAAGCAGGAATGCGGCCTGCCGCAGTTTTTTTCAGGCGGCGGTTAGGTGTGAACAGTATCCGGCCGCGATTTTTTCGAAAATATCCTCTTTCGAAAATGGTTGACCCTGTATGCCTGCCGGGAGTATAATGGAACTCACAGTTTGACCTGCTGCTGACTGCTGCAGCAGGGTTTTAAAGGGACTGAAAATCAGATAACAGAGGATGAGAACATGATCAAGAGCATGACCGGATTCGGAAGATGTGAGATCCAGAATGGATCCAGAAAATTTACAGTAGAGTTAAAGAGCGTAAACCACCGCTACCTTGATGTGAATATCCGGATGCCGAAGAAGCTGAACTTCTTCGAGACCGCGATCCGGACACTTTTAAAATCATACGCAAACAGGGGAAAGGTGGATATCTTTATTACCTATGAAGACCTCTCCCAGTCCCAGGTATCCGTAAAGTATAATGCGGTCCTCGCGGCGGAGTACCTGAAATATCTCCGGCAGATGGAAGAGGAGTTCGGGCTGGAAAATGACATCCGTGTTTCCACGCTCTCCCGTTATCCTGAAGTGTTTACCATGGAGGAGCAGAGCGAGGATGAAGAGGAATTGTGGAATGGACTGAAGGAAGCTCTGGAGGGGGCCTTCGGGCAGTTCGTGGAGACGAGGAAGGCAGAGGGGGAGAACCTGAAAAAAGATATCCTCTCCAAACTGGATTTCCTGGAGACAGAGATCGTCTTCGTGGAGGAGCGATCCCCGCAGATCGTGGCGGAATACCGGGCGAAGCTGGAAGAGAAGATGAAAGAGCTCCTCGCGGATACCCAGATCGAGGACAGCCGGATCGCTGCTGAGGTGATCCTGTTCGCGGATAAGATCTGCACAGATGAAGAAGTCGTCCGGCTGAAGAGCCATATCCGGCATATGAGGGCGACGCTGGAAGAAAAGGAAGGGATCGGGCGCAAGCTGGACTTTATCGCCCAGGAGATGAACCGGGAGGCAAACACCATCCTCTCCAAGGCAAATGACCTGGAGGTGTCCGACCATGCCATTACCCTGAAGACAGAGATCGAGAAGATCCGTGAGCAGATCCAGAATATCGAATGAGAATGAGAGAGGGGAAAGAGTCATGAATAAAAAAGGTATTTTGATCGTTGTTTCCGGTTTTTCCGGATCCGGGAAGGGGACGCTGATGAAGGAGCTTCTTTCCAGATACCCGGATACATATGCCCTGTCCATCTCAGCGACAACGCGCTCGCCGAGGGAAGGCGAGGAACACGGGCGGGAATATTTTTTCATTTCCAAAGAGGAATTTGAAAAAATGATTGCCAAAGAGGAACTGATAGAGTATGCTAGATACGTGGAAAATTACTATGGCACTCCGCGGGAGTATGTGGAGCAGAAGCTGGACGAGGGGAAGGATGTGATCCTGGAGATTGAGATCCAGGGCGCCCTGAAAGTCAAAAAAGCTTTCCCGGATACCCTGCTTTTGTTTGTCACGCCGCCCAGCGCCACAGAGCTGAAAGAACGCCTCGTGGGCAGAGGGACAGAGACAATGGATGTGATCAAGTCCAGGCTGGACCGCGCCTGTGAAGAGGCGGAAGGTATGGACAGTTACGATTATCTGATCGTCAACGATGACCTGGAGACCTGTGTGGAGGAAATGCACGAGATCATCCGGGGAGAACACCACAGAAGCTTTCGGAATGAAGCATTTATGAAAGAGATAAAAGAAGATCTGGAGAGATTGAAAGGAGAAGATTAAATATGCTGCATCCATCTTATACGGATTTGATGAAAGTGGTCAACAAAGATGTGGAAGAAGGGGAATCCAAGATCGTAAACAGCCGTTATTCGATCGTGATGGCAACTTCCAAACGCGCGCGCCAGCTGATCGCCGGCGACCTTCCGCTCGTTGACGCAAAAGAGGGGGAGAAACCGCTCTCCATCGCCATTGAGGAGCTCAATGAAGGCAAATTGAAGATCATGGCTGAGAATGCAGAAGAAGAGTAAGAAAACAGCGGGCAGATGCACATGTGGTATCTGCCTTTTTTCTGACAGAACAGAAACGGAGGGATTTATCACACTATGAAGATACTATTTATCTCCCTTGGCTGCGACAAAAATCTCGTAGACACTGAGGTTATGCTGGGACTCCTGGCGTCCCGCGGCTATGAGATGACAGACGATGAGACACAGGCGGATATCATTGTGATCAATACGTGCTGCTTCATCCACGACGCCAAGGAGGAGAGCATCCAGAATATCCTTGAGATGGCAGAATATAAAAAATCCGGTCAGGCAAAAGCGCTCATCGTGACCGGATGCCTTGCCCAGAGGTACAGACAGGAGATCCTGGACGAGATCCCTGAGGTGGACGAGGTGCTGGGCACGACTGCTTATGACAAGATCCTGGACGCTGTGGACGCCGCTCTCGCCGGAAAACAGGAAGTGATGCTGTCTGACATTGACGCTCTGCCCCTTCCGGAGACAAAGCGGCTGGTAACGACAGGCGGACATTTTGCCTATCTCAAGATCGCGGAGGGCTGCGACAAGCACTGCACCTACTGCATCATCCCGAAGATCCGGGGGGATTTCCGGAGCGTTCCCATGGAGCGGCTGGTAAAAGAGGCAAAGGAGCTGGCGGAGCAGGGCGTGAAGGAACTGATCCTTGTCGCTCAGGAGACCACGCTCTACGGGAAGGATCTCTATGGAGAAAAGTCGCTCCATGTGCTGCTCAGAGAGCTTGCGAAGATCAGCGGCATCCGGTGGATCCGCATCCTTTACTGCTATCCGGAGGAGATCACGGACGAGCTGATCCGGGTGATGAAGGAGGAGCCAAAGGTCTGCCATTATCTGGACCTGCCGATCCAGCATGCCAATGATGAGATCCTGAAGAGAATGGGGCGAAGGACGTCCAGGCAGCAGCTCATTGATATCATTGGGAAATTAAGGAGAGAGATCCCGGATATCTGCCTGCGGACCACGCTCATCACGGGATTCCCGGGAGAGACAAAAGAACAGCACGAAGAGCTGATGGACTTTGTTGATGAGATGGAATTTGACCGTCTGGGTGTGTTCACCTATTCGCCGGAAGAAGATACCCCGGCTGCCCTTATGCCGGACCAGATCGACGAGGAGGTCAAGGAGGAGCGCCAGGCGGAGCTCATGGAGCTCCAGCAGGACATTGCCTTTGACAATGCCCAGGACATGGTCGGCAGGGAAGTGCTGGTGATGGTCGAGGGAAAAGTGGCGGATGAAAACGCTTACGTGGGGAGGTCTTACAGGGACGCCCCGAATGTAGACGGACTGATCTTTATCAATACGGACGAGGAGCTGCTCTCAGGAGACTTCGCGCGGGTGAAGGTGACAGGGGCAGTGGATTATGATCTGATAGGAGAATTATTATGAATCTACCAAACAAGCTGACAGTTTTGAGAATTATCATGGTACCGTTTTTCGTGTTTTTCATGCTCACGGATGTGGGCGGCGCGGCGAATAAATGGATCGCGCTGGCGCTTTTTGTGATCGCCAGCCTGACGGATATGCTGGACGGGAAGATCGCCAGGAAGTATCATCTGGTGACGAATTTCGGGAAGTTTATGGATCCGCTGGCGGACAAGCTGCTCGTCTGCTCCGCCATGATCTGCCTGATCCCATCGGGCAGGCTGGATGCTGCCATTGTCATCGTGATCATTGCCAGAGAGTTTATCATCAGCGGATTCCGCCTCGTGGCTTCTGACGCGGGCATCGTGATCGCGGCAAGCTGGTGGGGCAAGTTCAAGACCGTGTTCCAGATGGCGATGATCATTGTCCTTATCGCGGATCTCGGCGGTGTGTTTGACCTGATCGGAACCATCCTGATCTGGGCCGCTGTCGCACTGACGGTCATCTCTCTGATCGACTATGTGTGGAAGAACCGCCAGGTGCTCACTCAGGGCGGCATGTAGGGCGCAGATGCGAAACGCAGGAAACAGGCACGAACGGGACGTCCATCCCGTTTTGCATAAAACTGCCCAAGGGCAGAAGAGTTACAACGAGGAGGTAATAAGAAATGAGCCGGTTAGAAGAGTTGGGATTTGTGTTAAAGCACGTCGGCATCAACTGTGAGAATGAGGACGAAGCGTGCTCTGTGGCGCAGAGATTCGACGAGATCTTCGGGTTTACGAAGAAAGTGGGCAACAGCTCCGTGTTCGCCGGGACAGAGGTCGAGGCGATGAAGACGCCGTATCTCGGGAAGCACGGCCACATTGCGGTGGGGACCACGGATGTGGACAAAGCGGTAGAGTATTTGAAGGGCCAGGGCGTTGAATTCAATATGGATTCCGCAAAGGTAAAAGACGGAAAGACGACGGCGATCTACCTGAAAGACGAGATCGGCGGGTTCGCGGTGCATCTTGTAAAAAAATAGTAGCAGTTGCGATTGACGAATAATGTAAATTATGCGAAAATAACTCATATATGGTACAGATGGATTTCCCGCGGCAGGTGCGGAGGATCTGTGCCGCACAGACAGTCCGTGTTTCAGCGGTTTATGAACAGGGCTGTCGGTTTTTGTGCGGAATCATGTGCTGTATGTAGAAGAAAATCATACATATTGAAAGGAGTTTTAACATGATTTATTCACATGAAGTAGAAATGATGTGTCCGGTGGCTCAGGGCGCGAATCACGGACCGGCTCCGATCCCGGAAGAAGCGAAATGGGTACAGGCTAAGGAGATCAAGGACATTTCCGGTTTTACACACGGCGTTGGCTGGTGCGCACCGCAGCAGGGAGCATGCAAACTGACACTGAACGTAAAAGAAGGCGTTATCCAGGAAGCTCTGGTAGAGACACTCGGATGTTCAGGAATGACACATTCCGCAGCGATGGCATCTGAGATCCTTCCGGGCAAGACGATCTTAGAGGCACTGAACACAGACCTTGTCTGTGATGCAATCAATACAGCAATGAGAGAGCTCTTCCTTCAGATCGTATACGGAAGGACACAGAGCGCATTCTCCGAGGACGGACTTGCCATCGGCGCTGGTCTGGAAGACCTTGGAAAGGGACTCCGCTCTCAGGTAGGTACAATGTACGGCACACTTGCAAAAGGTCCTCGTTACCTTGAGATGGCTGAGGGATATGTAACAGGCATCGCTCTGGATGAGAATGATGAGATCATCGGATACCAGTTCGTAAACCTCGGAAAAATGACAGACTTCATCAAGAACGGCGATACACCGAATGATGCATGGGAGAAGGCAAAAGGACAGTACGGCCGTGTTGACGATGCAGCGAAGATCATCGATCCGCGCAAAGAGTAATACACAGGCGGAACGGCGCTTTTAGTAATCTCAACAAAGGTAAATAAATCAGGAGGATATATAAATGGCTTTATTTGAATCATATGAAAGAAGAATTGATAAAATCAATGAAGTTTTAAACAGCTATGGCATCGCTTCTCTTGAAGAGGCTGAGAAGATCACAAAGGATGCCGGACTGGATGTTTACAACCAGATCAAAGGCATTCAGCCGATCTGCTTTGAGAACGCATGCTGGGCTTACATCACAGGCGCAGCGATCGCGATCAAAAAAGAGTGCAGAAACGCGGCAGACGCAGCGGCAGCGATCGGAGAAGGCCTTCAGGCTTTCTGCATCCCGGGATCTGTTGCTGACCAGCGTAAAGTAGGTCTTGGACACGGAAACCTCGGCAAGATGCTCCTGGAAGAAGACACAGACTGCTTCGCGTTCCTGGCAGGACACGAGTCATTCGCAGCTGCAGAGGGTGCCATCGGTATTGCTGAGAAGGCAAACAAAGTCCGCAAGAAACCGCTCCGCGTTATCCTGAACGGTCTTGGAAAAGACGCTGCAAAGATCATCTCCAGG
>DWUV01000086.1 GCA_019120595.1 Candidatus Mediterraneibacter tabaqchaliae
CGTTCGATTTGGCCCAGCAAGCTGGTCCTCTCTGGTTATAGAATTCTGCCAACTGAGGGAGGGTTATCTTTTGCCAGAAAAGCTCCCCTTCCACTGCGTTTTTAAACGCTGCATTTGCTGGGAGCCTTCCGTTTTGAGGAAACCAGAAAACAGCGAAGCGTCTTTTCGGAACTTCCTTTCAGCGCGGGGATATGGGTGGTTGAGGTGACTTCGGAATGAGGTTTGGAAAAAGTAGAAATCAGGGGACACGCGTTGGGGTCAGAAGAGAGGGTGTCTGAGGCGGAGCCGAGTTCCTCCCTTCTGATCTCTGGTTTTAGCGTGTTCCCTGATTTCGTAGTTTTTCCTGCCTCATGGAGCGGAGCCGATGCCAGCCATATCCCCGCGCTGAATACGTCTTCGACATCCGCGCTTCGATGTTTTCGGACGTTTCGCCAACAAGGTGGATCCCCCGCAAATACAGATTTGTATATTTGGGGGAGGACCCGGCAATACTTCTGGGGAAAGAAGACGGAAGGAAGGGCTTGCTATGAGTAAAAAGAAGGAAAAACCGATCGACCTGAAGAATCTGGAGCCGGAGGAGAAGCTGAAGTATGAAGTGGCGGAGGAGTTAGGGCTCCTGGATAAGGTGCTGTCCCAGGGGTGGAAGTCGCTGACTTCGAAAGAGACCGGGCGGATAGGAGGCCTGGTGACGAAAAAGAAAAAACACGAACAGTAAAAACAGGCTCAGTAAAATCTTTACAAAAAAGCAGATATTTGATAAAATTGTACAACTGGGGAGACGATAGGTGATGTAGTTATGGCGGATAGCATAGAAGTCATGGGTGTGGTACTGGACTGCCTTACCGCAAAAGAAGCTATGCTTCGGGCGATGCAGTTCATGGAGAACGACCTGGTTGATACAATAGAGATCCTGTCCATGAAAGACCTGATGAACGGCAGGGAGGACACAGAGTGGCAGGATCTGGTGAATGAGTGCGGGCTTGTGATGCCCGGAGAGGCAGAGATACTGAAAGCAGCGGACACCGGGGGCAGGAACGTGGAAAGAGAGACTGCGGACCATGTATTTATCAAGCTGTTTTTAAAATATCTTCAGAAAAACCAAAAGAAGATATTCCTGCTCGCAGAGACAGAGGAGGATCTTCAGGATACAACAGATGCGCTGCGCAGATACAACAGGGGCATCCGTCTGGCGGGAAGCGGAGTTGTGAAACCGGAGGATAACAGGGACGAGAGTGTGGTCAATGAGATCAACGGTACGGAAACGGATTGTATCCTCTCTGTGCTGGCCCCTCCTTATCAGGAGCAGTTCATCAGCAGGAACAGGGCTCTGCTCAACGCGAAGGTCTGGCTTGGCTGCGGCGCTTTGTTCCGGGAGGGCTCCAGGGCGCGGCGTCCGGCGGGCAGGGTGAGGCATTTTTTCAGGAAGTTTCTGTTTTCCTGGCGCGCAGGAAAAGAACAGTAGAGGGTATGTACCGGCATTTTGTGAAGAATGTATATGGCAGAAAATATGAATTTTTTGTAAAAACTATGAGGAAATGCATAAAAAGAATGCATTTCCTCTTTCTTTTTTTGATGTTTTGCATTAATATATTACATGAGTATGTGAACGGAATAAATTATTTGGGTTTAAAATTTGTGAAAAATGTACATGGTATAACTAAAAGAGCGGAGGGAAAGACATGATTTCAAATCAGATACTGCAGAATACGATCGAAGGGCTGAAAGGGATCTCAAGGGTGGATTTCTGTGTCCTTGATACGGAGGGCAAAGAACTGGCGGCTACTTTTGAGGGCGGCCAGGACAGGAGCGAGGCTGTGCTTTCTTTCGTTGAATCTCCCGCGGACAGCCAGGTGATCCAGGGATGTCAGTTTTTTAAGATCTTCGACGAGCAGAGACTGGAGTATGTGCTGCTTGCGGACGGAGACAGCGAGGATGTGTATATGCTGGGCAAGATCGCGGCATTTCAGATCCAGAGCCTTCTTGTGGCATATAAGGAGAGATTTGACAAAGATAATTTCATCAAGAATCTTCTGCTTGACAATCTGCTTTTAGTAGATATTTACAACCGCGCGAAAAAATTACATATTGACACAGAAGCAAAACGTGTTATCTTTATTATTGAGACATCGCACGAAAAAGACAACGCAGCGCTTGAAAACGTAAGGAGCCTTCTCGGCGGCAGGTCAAAAGATTTCATCACTGCTGTCGATGAGAAGAATATCATTGTGGTCAAGGAACTGACGGATAAAGAAAGCGGCAGGGAACTTGAAAAGATGGCGAAGGAAATGCTGGATACGCTCCACAGCGAGGGAGAGGAAGAGCGGATCCGCATTGCATACGGGACTATCGTCAATGATATCAAGGAAGTTTCCAAGTCATATAAGGAAGCAAAACTTGCCCTTGATGTGGGGAAGATCTTTTTCGATGAGAAAGATATCATAGCGTTTGCGACTCTGGGCATCGGGCGTCTGATCTATCAGCTCCCGCTCCCCCTGTGCAGGATGTTTATCAAAGAGATTTTCGAGGGGAAATCTCCGGACGAATTTGATGAGGAGACATTGACGACGATCAATAAATTCTTTGAGAACAGTCTCAATGTATCAGAGACGTCCAGGCAGCTTTATATTCACAGAAATACTCTTGTATACAGGCTGGATAAGCTCCAGAAGAGCACCGGGCTGGATCTTCGCGTGTTTGAAGATGCGATCACTTTCAAGATCGCGCTCATGGTCGTGAAGTACATGAAATATATGGAGTCATTAGAGTACTAATATACGCAGGAGTATGAATAATTAGGAGGAACATATGATTGAATTAAGGAACGTGACGAAGGAGTATTCCAAAGGGAATGCTGCTCTTAACGGTGTTTCCGTTAAGATCGAACGGGGAGAGTTCGTTTTCATCGTCG
>DWUV01000087.1 GCA_019120595.1 Candidatus Mediterraneibacter tabaqchaliae
GTCCTCGGACATTTAAGCAAAGAGAATAATTATGCGAAACTAGCATATGAAACGGTGAAGCTGGAGGTGACTCTCGGCGACAATGATTACCGCGGCGAGGACCTGGATATGTTCGTCGCCAGCAGAGATACCGTTTCCGATATCATCATGGTCTGATCAGGGAGGATAAGAAAAATGAAGAAATGTATAGTGACAGTACTCGGTAAGGATACAGTGGGGATCGTTGCAAAGGTGTGCACGTATCTTGCGGAAAATGAGATCAATATCCTGGATATCTCTCAGACGATCATCCAGGGATACTTTAATATGATGGTGATCACAGATGTGACAGATCTGAAAAAGGACTTTACGGTCCTGTGCGATGAGATGGCGAAGCTGGGAGAGGAGATCGGTGTGAATATCCGCTGCCAGAGAGAAGAGATCTTTGAAAAAATGCACAGATTATAAAAAACAGGCAGCAGGCACAGACTGGAATAGATGGAGATTGTGAGGAAACAGATATGATCAATATGTACGAAGTGTCAGAGACAAATAAGATGATCGAGCATGAGAACCTGGATGTGAGGACGATCACACTGGGGATCAGCCTTCTCGACTGTATCGACTCTGACTTAAATGAGCTGAACCGCAAGATTTATGAAAAGATCACAAAGACTGCAGAAAACCTCGTATCTGTGGGGCAGGATATCGAGACGGAATTCGGGATCCCGATCGTGAACAAAAGGATCTCAGTCACTCCGATCGCCCTTGTAGGCGCGGCGGCCTGCAGGACGCCGGAAGATTTTGTGACAGTGGCAAGGACGCTGGACCGGGCGGCAGAGACTGTGGGCGTGAATTTTATCGGCGGTTATTCCGCGCTGGTGTCCAAGAGCATGACAAAGAGCGATGAAAACCTGATCCGTTCGATCCCGCAGGCGCTTGCGCAGACAGAGCGCATCTGCAGTTCTGTAAATGTGGGATCCACAAAGACCGGGATCAATATGGACGCTGTGCGGCTCTGCGGGGAAATGGTGAAAGCTTCAGCAGAGGCGACAAAAGAGAGGGATTCACTTGGATGCGCGAAGCTGGTGATCTTCTGCAATGCCCCGGACGACAATCCGTTCATGGCGGGTGCCTTCCTCGGCGTGACGGAAGGAGATGCGGTGATCAATGTAGGAGTCAGCGGCCCGGGAGTTGTAAAAAAAGCTCTGGAAAAGGTGCGCGGCAAAGGCTTTGAGGAACTGTGCGAGACCATCAAGAAGACTGCGTTCAAGGTGACCCGTGTGGGACAGCTCGTGGCAGGGGAGGCATCTCAGCGCCTGGGGATCCCGTTCGGCATCGTGGACCTGTCTCTTGCGCCGACTCCGGCAGTGGGGGACAGCGTGGCGGAGATCCTGGAGGAGATCGGCCTGGAGAGAGTGGGCGCCCCGGGTACCACGGCAGCCCTTGCGATGTTAAACGATCAGGTGAAGAAAGGCGGCGTCATGGCTTCTTCTTACGTGGGCGGTTTGAGCGGCGCGTTTATCCCGGTGAGCGAGGACCAGGGCATGATCGATGCGGTGCACGCGGGCTCCCTGACACTGGAAAAGCTCGAGGCTATGACCTGCGTCTGCTCGGTGGGACTTGATATGATCGCGATCCCGGGCAAGACAAGCGCAGCTACGATCTCAGGGATCATCGCGGATGAGATGGCGATCGGAATGGTAAACCAGAAGACAACGGCAGTGCGCCTGATCCCGGTGATCGGAAAAGACGTAGGAGATATGGCGGAATTCGGCGGGCTTTTAGGCTACGCGCCGATCATGCCGGTCAATGAGTTCGGCTGCGAGGCATTCATCAGCAGAAAAGGAAGGATCCCGGCGCCGATCCACAGCTTTAAGAATTAGGCAGGAAACCGACGAAAAAACGAAAAACCAATACCGCCGCAGCGGGCGGCAGAAACGGAGCAGAAGATGGCGAAAGCAGTTAAAACGGCGATCGTTACGGACAGTAACAGCGGGATCACACAGGACAGAGGCAGAGAACTGGGCATTTACGTCCTGCCCATGCCGTTCTTTATTGACGGGGAATTGTTTTTGGAAGATATTACCCTGACGCAGGAGCAGTTTTATGAAAAGCTGGGGGCGGATTCAGATATTTCCACATCACAGCCTTCACCCGGCAGTGTGATGGAGTTGTGGGAAAAGGTGCTCAAAGAGTACGATGAGATCGTCTGCATCCCCATGTCCAGCGGACTTTCCAGCACGTGCTTTACAGCAATGTCCATCGCGGCAGAATATAAAGGAAAGGTCCAGGTCGTGGACAATCAGCGGATCTCAGTTACCCAGGAGCAGTCCGTATATGACGCGATGAAACTCCGGGACCAGGGAATGTCCGCGGTACAGATCAAAGAGGTCCTGGAGAGGGAAAAACTCCAGGCGAGTATCTATATCACGGTCGATACACTGAAATATCTGAAAAAAGGCGGAAGGATCACACCGGCGGCGGCAGCGATAGGCACAGTGCTCAACTTAAAGCCTGTACTCCAGATCCAGGGCGAGAAGCTGGACGCTTTTGCCAAAGTAAGAGGCTGGAAAGCCGCGAAGAAGACCATGCTGAATGCCATTGAGAAGGATCTGAACGAACGCTTCGCGGATGTAAAGGACGACATGGTCCTTGGAATGGCATACACGTGTACCAAGGAAGAAGCCGGCGAGTGGAAAAAGGAGATCGCGGAGCGCTTCCCGGGATATGAGATCCTGGAAGGACCGCTGTCGCTGAGCGTCGCATGCCATATCGGCCCTGGGGCAATGGCAGTGACGTGTATGAAGCGGGTGTAAATCTGGATTTGTGGGAGCCGGCTGATTGAGTAAATCGGACGAAAACAGAGAAGCGCAGGTGTCGAGGACGTATCCAGCGCGGGGATATGGCTGGCATCGGCTCCGCTCCACGAGGCAAGTATAACTACAAAATCCGGAACTATGCTAAAAGCAGAAACTGGCAGGGGGCAACTCACCTTCGGCTCAGACAATCCCCCTGCCAGTTTCAACGCGTAGTCCCGGATTTTTAGTTATACTAAGCCTCATTCCGAAGTCGCCTCAACCACCCATATCCCCGCGCTGAAAGGCGTTACGAAAAGGCACTTCGTTGTTTTCTGGTTTTATTCAAGACGGAAGCCCCCCCGACAAATACAGCGTTTAAAAACGCAGCGAGAGAGGGGAACTTCTTCGACAAAAGACGACTCCTCCCCGGTCAGAAGAAACATACAACAAGAGACGAACTTTTCCACCAAAAGATAAAACTACTCTTACCAGCAGAAGCTTATCCCAAGAGAGGCCCAGCTTGCTGGGCTAAATCGAACGGCTAACCCTCTCCCGGAAATCCGCGTCATCTTCTGTCCGATAAAAATTCCTGTTTCGCCGCTGAAGCTCCCCTTTCACCCACCTTTTGAAATCCTGCGTTTGCCTGAGGGGAGCTTCCGATCGGATGCGCGCAGAAAACCGTTCCCTTTTGATGCGCCTTTCGCGGCGGGCGGGGATATGGCGACGGTGACTTGGAGTAATCTGTCGGAAAGACTTAAAAGAATGGGATGCGGCGTTAATTTCAAAGCGGATGCCTGAGCCGCAGGCGAATCTTCCGCTTTGAAATTGTACTTAGCCGTATCCCATTCTCTTTACGTCTTTCCCGGATTACGGAACCGGAACCAGAGCCATATCCCCGTCCGCCGCGAAAACGTCCCCCGATCAAATCGACGGTTTTCGGACGTCATATTCATAAGGAAGGCCCCCCCACAAATCCAGATTTCATCAACCGATGCCCCCGAAGAATATCCCAAGTATATACACGAGTACTGCCACTCCGCAGAACACGTATTTTGTCATCGGCTCAAACCATTTCCCGAGAGTGCGGTTCCTGCCGAGCTGTACAGCGTTGCGGGCGAATGTGCTGCCGCATACCCAGAACATTGTGATCCCGGCGAGGAGTGCGCCGAGCGGGATCACATAGATGGAGATACTGTCCATCCAGGGGCTTAAGAGCCTGCCTTCCACGAAGATGCCTGCGGCGGCAGTGACAGCGCCGACTGCAGCGATGGCGGCTTTTCTTGACCAGCCGAACCGTTTCTGGAGCGCTTCCGCAGGGCTTTCCAGAAGGTTGATCAGAGAGGTCGCCCCGGCGAAGAATACAGCGAGGAAGAACAGGATGGCAAATACCTGTCCGAAAGGGATGCTCCGGATCACGGCGGGGATGGTGATGAAAAGCAGCCCGGGGCCGGAGTTCGGTTCCGCACCGTAAGCGAAAACAGCGGGGATAATGACCAGACCAGCCAGGATTGCTGCCAGTGTGTCAAAGATCGCCACATATTTTGCACTGCTTACTACGTCAACATCAGATTTCAGGTAGCTTCCATATACAACAGTCCCGTTTCCGGCGATGGAAAGGGAGAAAAATGCCTGTCCCATAGCGTATACCCATGTCTTCGGATCAGCCATAGCGGTCCAGTCCGGCTTAAAGAGATAAGAATAGCCGGCGGCTGAACCGTCGAGGAAAGCGACCCGCACTGCGAGAAAGAGAAACAGGATAAAAAATGCAGGCATCATGACCTTGTTCATGTTTTCGATACCCCGTGAGATGCCGAAAGACATAAAGATCAGTACAAGGATCAGTCCGAGCAGATGCCACGGGACGCTCCCGAATTCCCGGGAGAGATCTGCGAATACTGCTGAGGGATCTTCTGTGTTTATGATGCTGCCGGTGATGGAGTCTGCGAGAAATTTCAGGATCCATCCGATGATCACACTGTAACCGATGGCAATCCCGAGAGATCCGATCACCGGGATCAGTCCGATGAAAGAACCAAGACGGGGATGGTTTTTCATTTCAAACGCTTTTTTGAAGGCGCCGAGAGGGCCGGACTGCATGGCGCGCCCGAAAGCCATTTCCCCGATGACACCGGAAAAGCCGATCAGGATGACAAAGATGATATATGGGATAAGAAAAGCGGCGCCGCCGAATTCCCCTGCACGGTATGGGAAGAGCCAGATATTAGCCATTCCCACGGAACTTCCGATACAGGAAATGATAAATCCCCACTTGCTGTTAAACTTATCTTCTGATGTTCTGCCTTTGGATTTCATGAAACATTTGCTTCCTTTCCTTATAATAGGCGCCGCCGGCTGCAAAGGCAGCGGAACGGGCCCGAAAACAGTCTTATTATAACATGCCCCGGATGGCTGTGGAATAAGAAAAATATCAATGTAACAGTTCGGCCATCGGGCTGCGCTGTTACATATCAATACGAAAAACAGAGGGATTTTGTTCCATTCGCTCAGCATATATGCTACAATAGCCCGGCGGAATTTTATGATTTCAGTGAAGTATGTGATTTTTACAGAAAGGCGAAAAAAATGAAAAAGAGACTGTTTGCCATTGCAATGGCAGTGTGTCTGATGTTTCCGGCGGCGGTTTACGCTCAGCCTGCGGAAAGCAGACTGAAAAACGAGGTGGTGATCTACCATACAAATGACACTCACGGTTACCTGAGCGGGGATGGAGAAAGTGTGATCGGGATCGACCAGGTGGCAGGCCTGAAGGAGAGTACGCCCGGGGCAATCCTGGTGGATGCAGGGGATGCGACGCAGGGACTGCCTCTGGCTTCTCTGACAAAAGGAGCGGATGTGATCGAGCTGATGAATCTTGCGGGATACGACCTGATGACAGCCGGGAATCATGAGTTTGACTTTGGGACAGAACAATTCCTTGCCAATGTATCCCTGGCGAAGTTCCCGGTCCTTGCAGCCAATATTTACAGGAATGGACAGCCTCTTCTTGCGGGAGCGCAGGAAGGGAATAACGGCTGCCATACAGTGGTTGAACGCGATGGATTAAAAATCGGCTTTTTCGGGCTGACTACTGTGGAAACAGCAACGTCAACAAATCCGGAAGGGATCCATGATCTGGAGTTTGAAGATGAAGTCGAGACGGCGAAAAAGGAAATCGATGAACTGGAAGCTGAGGGCGTGGATGCGGTCATAGCTGTATGCCACATGGGCAACACGGATTCTCCGTGTACGAGCGAGGATCTGGCGAACGCCATGACAGGCAGTTATGAGGATAAGATCGATGTGATCATTGACGGGCACAGCCACACAACGGAGAATACAGAGGTAAACGGAACTCTGATCGTTCAGGGCGGAGCCAATATGGCAGGCGTCGGGAAACTGACTCTTCAGATCAGCGGCAGTGATGTGGCCGCTTCGGAAGAGCTGTTAAGTTCGGCAGATCTGTCGGATGTCACACCGGATCCTGAAGTGGCGGAAAGGCTTGCGCAGATCCAGGAGAAACAGGCCGGTCTGCTCAAGACAGAGCTGGGCAGTACGGAGACCACACTGTGGGCCGGGCTGATAGGCGGCGGAGTCGCGGTAACCAGGCTGGTAGAGACGAATTACGGTGATTTCGTAGCAGATGCATTCCGGTATTCAGGCGAGGCGTTTATGGAGACAGCAGGCGCTGCGGACGCGGATATCCCGGTCATAGCAGTGGAAAACGGCGGCGGGATCCGCGCAGGAGTCGCAAACGGAGAGATTACGGTGGGCGATCTGATCAATGCCTTCCCGTTTTCCAATACTTTGTATATGAAGAAGATCACTCCTGCAGTCCTTTATCAAATGATGGAGTTATCCGGAACGGAACTTGACGGACAGGACAAGGAGACAGGGATGCTGCTCCAGGGAAGCAATTTCGGGGGATTCCTGCAGATATCCGGATTTACAGTCGTATATGATCCGGACGGTGAGGCAGGACAGAGAGTGACGTCGGTCACGCTGGACGGTCAGACAGTTCCGCTGGACCGCAATGATTCCTCGACAGAGATCATGCTGGTGAGCAACAACTATATTATGAATGGCGGCAGCGGCTACACAATGCTGGGGGAACTGCCGAAATATGGAGAGGCAGGCGGAGAGCTGGAGACGATCCAGATGTATATGGAAAGCTGTCTTGCAAACGGAACACTGCAGGAATATGCGGGGACAAAGGGTCGTATTTTAATGAGGAGCAGCGGATATGAACCGAAGGATTACACGGTTTCCATCCTTATCACGGACGAGTCCGGCCAGGTGCTGCCGAACAGGGAACTTTCCTACCGTGTGGATGGTGGCGGGCACCAGAATGGGATAACCGATGAAAACGGAATGCTGACGGTCAGGCTTTCAGACGGGGCGCACGGCGTCAGGCTGGCAGATACCCAGCAGGAAATCTATATTGATAATTATTCCGGCTTCGGACTTGTGGTGGATCAGTACCGTGAACAGGCGGCATTGACTTTTGCGGCAGACGGCAGCTGTGATCCGGTGCCGGAAGAGCCGGGCGGATCACAGGACGAGCCGGAGGATCCTCAGGGACAGGGCAGCCTGACGGAAGATGGGCAGCAGGATGCCCAAAATGCAGACGCAGTATCGGTTCCGAAGACCGGAGATGGATCCGCAGCAGTACCCGGGGTGATCGCAGTGATGGCGCTCTGCTGTTCAGCAGGGGCTGCCGCTCCTGCCTGCCGGAAAAATCCGGGGAAACAGGCAGACAGACCGGATGCCAGAAAATATCGGGAAAATTCGTGAAAATATGACAGCAGAAAAATATCGGGAAAATGTTGACAGGGAAGAGGAAATGTGGTAAATTAATCCCTGCGTGAAGCAAAAAACAAAGTAGAGTATCCACTCTCACCATAGCACGATCGGGTGACTATTGGTCTGATATTGATGCATCGGTTCTCCTGTCTGTTCAGGAGGGCGCGGTTTTATTGATTGTCGGGTGGATATGATATTCACTCGTTTTTTTGTGTTTCGCATAAGAAACCTGAAGGAATTCATTTGACGGAGGTATACGACAATTAGCGATTTAATGATTAACGAGCAGATCA
>DWUV01000088.1 GCA_019120595.1 Candidatus Mediterraneibacter tabaqchaliae
CGGAAATGAAAAAGCTGGATTTCGATGAGGTCGTCATTGATCCCCAGGGAAACGTGATCGGCTATATGGGAACCGGCGACAGGATCATCGCATACGATGCACATATTGATACAGTAGGCATCGGCAATATCGACAACTGGACATTTGATCCGTATGAAGGATATGAGAATGAGACAGAGATCGGCGGGCGCGGCGTGTCCGACCAGTGCGGCGGCATTGTGTCCGCAGTCTATGGAGCAAGGATCATGAAAGACATGGATCTGATTCCTGAAGGATGCCGGATTATGGTCGTTGGAACTGTTCAGGAAGAAGACTGCGATGGTCTGTGCTGGCAGTACATCATCAATGAAGATAAGATCCGCCCCGAATTCGTCGTATCCACAGAGCCTACAGACGGCGGCATCTACCGCGGCCAGAGAGGACGCATGGAGATCCGCATTGACGTCAAAGGCGTGTCCTGCCACGGCTCTGCCCCGGAGCGCGGGGACAATGCGATCTACAAGATGGCTGACATCCTCCAGGATGTGCGCGCACTGAACGAAAACGATGATGCAGACGGGACAGAGATCAAAGGGCTCGTAAAAATGCTCAATCCGAAATACAACCCGGACTGGGAGGAAGCGAGATTCCTGGGACGCGGCACTGTCACTGTATCACAGATCTTCTACACTTCACCGAGCCGCTGTGCGGTTGCAGACTCCTGCGCGGTATCCCTTGACCGCCGCATGACATTCGGCGAGACATGGGAGAGCTGCCTGGATGAGATCCGCGCTCTGCCGAGCGTAAAGAAATATGGCGATGACGTTGTGGTATCCATGTACAACTATGACCGCCCGTCCTACACCGGATGCGTCTATGAGATCGAGTGCTACTTCCCGACCTGGGCGATCCCGAAGGACCATAAGGTGACAAAGGCTCTCGAAAAAGCATACACCTCTCTCTACGGGGACAAGAGGATCGGCGCGGAGGAGACACTGGAAATGCGCCAGAGCCGTCCGCTCACAGACAAGTGGACCTTCTCCACAAACGGCGTATCCATCATGGGAAGAAACGGCATCCCCTGCATCGGATTCGGACCGGGCGCGGAAGCGCAGGCACACGCGCCGAACGAGAAAACATGGAAACAGGATCTCGTGACATGCGCGGCTGTGTACGCGGCACTGCCCGGGATTTACTGCGAGTAGACCATTCGAGAGTCAGCGTGTATGTCCTTCGCTCCAACGTTCCCGCGGCTGCGACTAATCCACAGATCCGTAAGAGTGCGGAGCATTCGCCGAGTGCGGCTCCGCCCCGCGCCCTAACGGCTCTGGGATGGATTCTCCGCCGCTCCACTTGGACTTCCGCTCCGGACACACACACCGCCTCTCTAAGTTCATCCGCCGTAAAGGAAAAACAAAGGCGGAAGTTTTCTGGAGAAGCGCGCATCTTTCGAATGAAGACATGCGCAGCTGAGGCAGAGCGAAGCCTCGGAATGAAGGACACAGAAACGGATTTTCGTCCGCATACTACAAAATTTTTTCAATATTTAAGGAGGATAAACAACATGAAAACTTTACAGGATTACATTGACAAGCTGAATGCCCTGAACTTTAAGGATATGTACAACGGGGACTTTTTCCTGACATGGGAGAAGACGGACGACGAGCTGGAGGCAGTCTTTACTGTTGCTGACGCTCTGCGTTTTATGAGAGAGAATAACATTTCCACAAAGGTATTTGAGAGCGGTCTCGGGATCTCTCTTTTCCGCGACAACTCCACGCGCACCCGCTTCTCTTTCGCTTCCGCCTGCAACCTGTTAGGGCTGGAAGTACAGGATCTGGACGAGGGCAAATCACAGGTTGCCCACGGCGAGACTGTACGCGAGACTGCGAACATGATCTCCTTTATGGCGGACGTCATCGGGATCCGCGATGATATGTACATCGGCAAAGGAAATGCTTATATGCACGAAGTTGTCGACGCTGTAACCCAGGGCAACAAGGATGGCATCCTTGAGCAGAAACCGACGCTTGTGAACCTGCAGTGCGACATCGACCACCCGACACAGGCAATGGCTGATATGCTGCACATCATCCACGAGTTCGGCGGCGTTGAGAACTTAAAAGGCAAGAAGATCGCCATGACATGGGCTTACTCCCCGTCTTACGGAAAACCGCTCTCCGTTCCCCAGGGCATCATCGGACTGATGACACGTTTCGGAATGGACGTTGTACTGGCGCATCCGGAAGGCTACGAAGTCTTCCCGGAGGTTGAGGCTGTAGCTGCGGAAAACGCAAAGAAATCCGGCGGCACATTCACAAAGACAAACAGCATGGCAGAGGCATTCAAAGACGCTGACATCGTTTACCCGAAGAGCTGGGCTCCGTTCGCGGCAATGGAGAAACGCACCGAGCTTTACGGAAACGGCGACTTCGACGGCATCAAAGCCCTGGAGCAGGAACTGCTGGCGCAGAACGCGCAGCACAAAGACTGGGCCTGCACAGAGGAACTGATGAAGACGACAAAAGACGGCAAAGCGCTCTACATGCACTGCCTGCCCGCTGACATCACAGGCGTAAGCTGCGAGGAAGGCGAAGTCGATGCAAGCGTATTTGACCGTTACAGAGACCCGCTGTACAAGGAAGCCAGCTACAAGCCGTACATCATCGCGGCTATGATCTTCCTTGCGAAATTTGCCGATCCGGCTGACATTCTCAAAAAGCTGGAAGAGAAAGGCACACCCAGGATCTTTAAATAAGTAAGAGCACTGATTTCTCAGACAGAGACCGGATATCTTGAAACCAGATAAGATCCGGGAAAAAATATATCAACAGCCGGGATCCTGTTCCCAGGCCCAGCAGACATTAGGAGGTATCACGATCATGTTAAAATATGTTGAAACAAAAAACGCACCCGCAGCTATCGGACCATACTCACAGGGGATCATCCTGAACGGCATCGCTTTCTTCTCAGGACAGATCCCGCTCTCCCCGGAAACAGGGGAAGTCGTGGGCACGACGATCGAGGAGCAGACAGAGCAGGTCATGAAGAATATCAAGGCGCTTCTCGAGAGCCAGGGCGCTGAGTTCACTGATGTTGTCAAGACGACATGCTTCCTTGCAGATATGAGTGATTTTGCAGCATTTAACGAAGTGTACGCAAAGTATTTCACAGGCAAGCCGGCGCGCTCCTGCGTTGCGGTAAAAGCGCTTCCGAAAGGAGTCCTCTGCGAGGTAGAGACGATCGCCGCTGTAAAAGAGGCTTAATGCAGGAGGCTTGATATGGAGAAAAAGAAACGTATCGTCATTGCCCTGGGCGGGAACGCCCTCGGCAATACGCTTCCCGAACAGATGAAAGCCGTGAAGATCACTTCCCGGGCCATCGTGGACCTGATCGAGGAGGGCTGCGAAGTCGTTGTCGCGCACGGGAACGGACCTCAGGTGGGTATGGTGAACAATGCCATGATCGCGCTCACCCATGAGGATCCC
>DWUV01000089.1 GCA_019120595.1 Candidatus Mediterraneibacter tabaqchaliae
TGCCGGAGCCGCTGTTTCATACACGTCGTTTACCACGTTCACGATCCCCACCGGTCCGGACAGATCCTGAAGCCCCGCCTGTCCGGTCACGAGCATGCGCAGGCAGTCCACAGTATAGTGCACCCAGTATTCCAGCTGGTAGAATCCATACTGCATGGTGCCCAGTATCCCCGGCTTCTCGATCTCTCCGCTGACGACTCCCAGGAGCTTTGAGCCGCTTTCATCCAGAACTCTCGGCTCCACCTCAGCAGTATATTCTTTTCCGTCTCTTTCGTACACGATCTCAAAAGGAGCGTCGTCCGCATGCGTCAAAGTATAGAGGTTCATGTCATCCCAGATGTGGACATTGCGCCCGTTGATCTCCTTTATGACATCTCCTGCCTGCATCCCCTGCTCCTGGGCGGAAGATCCTTCCAGCACCTCCGCCACGACCGGCGGCCGGTAACCCGTCACTCCGATGAGGATCATACAGAAGATCCATGCAAGGATCAGATTGAACGCCGGGCCTCCCGCGATGACAGACATCCTCGCCCACACGGACTTACTGTTAAAGCTGTTCGGGGACGTGTCTTCCACATCGTCTTCCCCCATCATGCACGCTCCGCCGAAGGGGAGCAGTTTTACACAAAAATACGTCTCCCCGAACTTCTTTCCGAACAGTGTCGGGCCAAGGCCGAGGGAGAACTCATCCACCCGGATTCCGTTTTTTTTGGCCAGAAGGAAATGTCCGAGCTCATGAAAGATTATAATAAAGCTAAATAGTAGGATCGCTATGATTATACCCATGTATTACCACCTGTTTTTAATAAATTCATATGTTTCCTGCTCTGTCTTTAGTATCGTTTCCACATCCGGGCACAGGATATTCACGTGCGCTTCCATGCATTCCTGTATGATCTCAGGAATCTGAAGGTAACCGATCTTCCGGTCAAGGAAGAGTGCCACCGCACGCTCATTCGCCGCATTGAACACGGTCGGCAGCGTGCCGCCTTCCCTGCCCGCCCGGTAAGCCAGCTTCAGCCCATAGAACGTCTCCATATCCGGCTGTTCAAAAGTGATCTGGGACAGGGTGCTGAAATCCAGACGGTCCCCCGGCAGATACCTTCTCTCAGGGTAATAGAGGGCATACTGGATCGGCAGCTTCATATCGGGCGTGCCCAGCTGGGCGATCACTGCCCCGTCCTCGTATTCTACCATGGAATGGATAATGCTCTGCGGCTGTACCACGACCTGGATCCGGTCCACACTCACGCCAAAGAGCCATTTTGCCTCGATCACTTCCAATCCTTTGTTGACCATGGTGGAGGAATCGATGGTGATCTTCCGCCCCATCGTCCAGTTCGGGTGCTTCAGCGCGTCCTCCACCCGGATGTCTGCCAGCTCTTCCCTCTTCTTCCCGCGGAAGGGACCGCCGGACGCAGTCAGAAGGATCTTGTGCAGCGCCTTTTCCTGGCCTCCCTGGAGCGACTGGAAGATGGCGCTGTGCTCGCTGTCCACAGGCAGGATGGATACGTGATTTTCTCTCGCAAGGGGCATGATGATATGCCCTGCCGTTACGAGAGTCTCTTTATTCGCAAGCGCGATATCCTTGCCCGCTTTTATCGCCTCGATCGTAGGCAGGATGCCGATCATCCCCACAATGGCAGTCACCAGGATCTCCGCTTCCGGCTCCGCCGCCACGGCAAGGAGCCCGTCCATCCCGGAAAACACATGCACATCCAGATCCCGTACCCTGCTCTTAAGCTCCGCTGCTTTTTCCTCATCCCATACAGCGGCAAGTTTCGGGCTGAATTCCCGGATCTGTGCTTCGAGAAGTTCAATGTTGCTCCCTGCTGCCAGGGCTGTCACCTGGATATCTTTGTTTGTCCTTACGATCTCAAGGGTCTGTGTCCCGATGGACCCGGTAGACCCGAGAACAGCTATCTTTTTCATATTATTCTTACCTCATTTCTCTGACCGCGGTCTCAAAGCTCTGCAGGATATGCCGTACATCCTGCTGTTTTCTCTCAAAGGAGCACTGCAAGATAGTATATGATGGGCGCGGTGAAGATGACACTGTCGAACCGATCGAGGATCCCGCCGTGTCCGGGTATCAGCTTCCCGTAATCTTTGATATTGTGATAACGCTTGATGGCTGATGCCGCCAGGTCGCCGATCTGGGAGATCGCTCCGCCTGCCCCGCCGATGACCGCGTACTGGACGATGTCAGCTCCCGCGCCGCCCCAGTGGTTGATAGCAAGTGCATAGAGCACCCCGATGAGCGCCGCGCCCGCGATGCCTCCGATCCCGCCTTCCACGGATTTCTTAGGGCTTAAGACCGGCGCCATCTTATGCTTCCCGATGAGCTTTCCCACACAGTAAGCGCACGTATCGCATCCCCACGCGCAGATAAACACCAGCCAGACCGTAAATACGCCCCCTTCGAGGAGCCTGGCCTGATAAATGTAAGAAAGCATCACTGCCACATAAAACACACCGAAAAAGGCAGCGAATATCTGCTGCGTATTATATTTCGGATAACCGAACACAAGCACGCCCATCTGGCAGATCAGGCATGCCATAAAGAGCAGCATAAACCATGTCAGCTTCTCGCCCGGAAGCTGGGCTTCAAAATACAGCAGCCCGTAATACAGCACCGCGAAAAGGTATCCCGCGATCCCCGGGGGCTTCTTCTCGATACCAAACACTTTATACAGCTCCGTCATTCCGATCAGGCTGATCAGAAGCAGCACCCCAAAGAGGAGCGGCCCGCCTGTGATCACTGTGACAAGAGCAATGATCACTAAAAGTATCCCGCTTAACAGCCGTGTCTTAAACATCTCTACGCCTCCTCTACACCGCCGAATCTTCTGTGTCTGTGATTATATTCCTCGATCGCCTTAGCCAGCTCTTCCTTCGTAAAGTCCGGCCACGGCACATCTGTAAAATAAAACTCCGAGTAAGCAAGCTGCCAGAGCAGGTAATTGGACAGCCTCTGCTCCCCGCTTGTGCGGATCATCAGATCAGGATCCGGGATGCCGTGTGTATCCAGGTAGGATTCAAACACAGACTCATCGATCTGTTCAGGATCCAGTTTTCCTTCCGCGCAGTCTTTCGCCATTTTCTTCGCAGCGCGCGTCATCTCGTCCCTGCTCCCGTAATTAAGGGCAATGGTAAAATTCAGCCCGCCGTTGTTGACCGTGGCCGCCTCCAGTTCCCGTATCCTGTTCTTAATATCCTTATCCAGCGGCTCAATGTCCCCGATCACGCGGATCTTCATGTCATTTTTCGCCGCTGTCTTAAGGCAGGTCTTCATGTAATTGCGCAGCAGCGTCATAAGCGCCGCCACCTCGCCCTCAGGGCGGCTCCAGTTCTCCGTGGAAAACGCGTAGACAGTCAGGTATTTGATCCCCATCCTCCACGCCTCCTCGCAGATGCGCTCCACATTCTTGCTCCCCTGGGCATGCCCGTAATTCCTCGGCATGCCTTTGGCTTTCGCCCATCTTCCGTTGCCGTCCAGTATGATCGCGATATGCTGTGGTACTTTCATATTCTTACCTCTCCCTTTATCACACTTGTCAAACAAAAGGGAGCCTTCCGTTTCAAAGCCCCCTTTTTTCTGCCTGATGCCTTGTATGATACTTACACAGTCATGATCTCTTTGGATTTTGCCTCAACCATCTTGTCGATCTTTTCGATATACTTATCTGTGATCTTCTGAAGCTCATCCTCCAGATCCTTGATCCCGTCCTCTGAGATCTCTGTCCCTTTCAATTTCTTAAAAGCGACATTACCATCGCGGCGGATATTGCGGACAGCCACCTTTGCCGCCTCGCCTTTTTTCTTCACGTCCTTTGCCAGTTCCTTTCTCCGCTCTTCCGTAAGCTCCGGGAATACAAGGCGGATGGACGCCCCGTCATTTGTCGGGTTGATGCCGATATCCGATGTAAGGATCGCCTTCTCGATCTGTTTTAACAGGCTTTTCTCCCACGGCTGGATCTGGATCATGCGCGCCTCCGGCACGGACACATTCGCCACCTGCTGGATCGGTGTCGGAGCTCCGTAGTAATCTACGGTCAGCTTGTCCAGAACATGGGGGTTGGCGCGCCCCGCGCGGATCGTTGCCAGTTCGCTGTCAAGGTTGTTGATCGTTTTTGTCATCTTCACGTCATATGCTGCCACTTTTTCATTCATGCTTCAAGCCCTCCTGGATATTTATTTTATAGTTTAAACTGTGACTTTCGTTCCTGTGAAATTACCGCTCATTGTCTCCACGATGCTGTTCTCTTCGTTCAGCCCGAACACGAGCATGGGCATCTTATTCTCCAGGCATATGATGGACGCTGTCAGGTCCACTGCCGCCAGCTTCTTATCGATCACTTCCTGGATGGAGATCTCATCATACTTCACTGCCTCCGGGTTCACCTTGGGATCGCTGTCGTAGATACCGTCGATCGCCTTTGCCAGAAGCATGGCGTCCGCCTCGATCTCGACCGCTCTTAAGACAGCCCCTGTATCCGTGGAGAAATACGGATGTCCCGTGCCGCCTGCGAAGAAGATCACCTTTCCCGCCTCCAGCGCTTCCACTGCCGCGTCCTTGGAAAACAGGGATGTAAAGGCGCCGCACACGAACGGGGTAAATACCTCGGTCTTCATCCCCACATGGCGGAAGATATCCGATACATAGATACAGTTCATCACTGTTGCCAGCATCCCGATCTGGTCTGCCTTTGTCCGGTCGATCGTCTCGCTTGTCCTTCCTCTCCAGAAATTGCCGCCGCCGGTCACGATCGCCACCTGGATCCCGTCGTCGGCCAGCTTCTTCACCTGCTCCGCGACTCCGATGCAGGTCGCCTCGTCAAATCCGGTCTTCTTATCTCCCGCGAGTGCTTCCCCGCTCAGCTTTAGTAATACTCTTTTCATTGTGTCTGCTCCTTTGATTTCTCTGTGCGGGATCTGCGTTTCTCTGCTCCCGCTGACCTAAAATGAAGTATAACATAAGTTTTCCATTTTGTCATGTATATATCCTGCGTCCCGTTCATCTGTCATCACGGTCAGCTTGTCCCCTGCCTGAAGCTTTGTCTTTCCCCGGGGGATCATCTCTCTCCCTTCCCTCTCCAGCGCCACCAGAAGGCAGTTGTTCGGCCATGTGATCTCCATGACCGTCCTGTCCTCCAGCACAGACCCGCTCATGATCACGAACTCGCTCAGCACTTTCTGACCGCCGGCATAGGACGCTTTCCCGCTCTGAGGCTTCCTGCCGGGCAGGATCCGCTTGAGCAGGCTCTCATAGATCGGCTCGGACCGGAGAAGCGACGCTGTTATGTATGCCGCCACGGATACGATCGCAAGGGAAAGCATCTGGCTCACAGAACCGGACATCTCAAAGAGCAGGATGATCCCCGTGATCGGGGCCCGCACGATGGCTGTAAAAAAACCTGCCATTGACAGAAGCACAAAATTATTCACATAGACAGGATCCATCCCGAACACTTCTACGCCCGCCATGGCAAAGATCCCGCCCAGAAGGGCGCCGAGCACGAGCAGCGGGAAGAAGATCCCTCCCGGCGCCCCGGAGCCGAAGCTCACGGCAGAAAACAGAAATTTCACAGCAAAGGTGAGCGTTACAAGTCCGATCGCCATCTCTCCCGCTGTCAGGTCCACGATCAGGTCCCCGCCGCTCCCGAGGACAGACGGCATCACCAGCCCCATGATCCCTGCCGCAAAAAAGGCGATCAGCAGCCTTCCCGTCTCATTGAGCCGCTTTGGTTTTTTATAAAGATCCTGAGCCTTCAGCATGACTTTATTATACAGCGCGCCCATCACTCCGAGCAGCGCTCCGAGGATCAAAAGCAGCCAGTAATGGTCCTGGGGCAGCACATGCTCCAGCTCAAACTGAAATACAGGGTCTAACCCCATGATATGGGAACAGATATAATCTGCCGTGACAGAAGCAGTCATCACAGATACCATCAGCCCGACAGAAAATCCCTTGTGGATTTCCTCGAACGCGAACATCATCCCCGCCAGGGGCGCATGGAAGGCCGCCGCAAGCCCCGCGCTTGCCCCGCATGTCATCAGGTATCTCTCCTCTGTCTTCCCCCGGTCCAGAAGCCTGGATATCCCCTGGCCGCTCATCGCCCCGAGCTGGATGGACGGGCCTTCCCGTCCAAGGGACAGACCGCCCAGGAGGCATAAGAAACCGCCGAAAAACTTTGCCGGGAGCACCTTCCTCCAGTCCTGGGAAAGTTTCCCCAGGATCTCCCCCTCTACCTGGGGGATCCCGCTTCCCGAGATCATGGGCGCCCATTTTACCAGCCTCCCCACGATCACGGCAAACATCGCCAGCACGAGGAACCATCCCGCGATCCGCAGGGGATAACCCCTGATAAAGTCCAGGATCTCCCCGAGCCACTTCCCTGCATATGTAAGAGCGATCCGGTATAACATCACGATCAGTCCGCCCACAGCTCCTACGAGCAGCCCTTCCCCGATAAGGATGACCGGCAGGCGCTGTACTCTTCTGATCGTATAAGAGGTATCTTTTTTCAATCTTTTCACTTCCTTATTCTTGTCCGGACATCACATGTCCGCTCTCAGAGCCATTGTTTCAGGCGCCGCATCTCATTATTCCGGAATCATTGTATCCGGTATCACACCGCATCATTGTATCCGATGTCACAGCGCATCATTCCAGGATGCTCGTTTCCGGTGTCACAGCGCATCATTCCAGGGGGATCGTTTTCGGTGTCACAGGACTGCCATGGAGATCAGCACGGTGATGATGCCGCAGATGCCGATCGCAAGTCCGCTCATCGCACCTTCCACCTCACCCAGCTCGATGGCTTTTGACGTGCCGACTGCATGGCTGGACGCTCCGATCGCGAGCCCCGCTGCCACGGGGTCAGTGACCCGGAAGAGCCGGATCAGGAACGGCGCGATAATGCTTCCCAGGATCCCGGTGCCGATCACGGCAACCACCGTAATAGGCACCATGCCTCCCGCAGGCTCCGCGATGCTGACCGCGATCGGTGTGGTCACAGATTTCGGCAGTAGCGATACGGTCAGGTTCCCGTCAAGTCCGAACAGGCGGCAGAGCCCGTACACGCTCAGCATGGAAGCTGCCGATCCCGCTGTGCAGCCGACTGCGATCGGCAGCCAGTACTGCTTCAGCATTTCGATCTTTGTATAGATCGCCACTGCAAGGCATGCCGTCGCCGGAGCAAGGAACATATTGATGATCTCTCCGCCTTTATTATAGGATTCATACGGGATCCGAAAGACCAGGAGCACGCCCGACGTCAGTACGATTGCAATGATCAGCGGATTACAGATCGGTGACTTCAGCCTGCGCTGGAGCTTCACACCGATCCAGAACGTGATCACGCTGAGCGCAACCCCAAAATACGGGGACGCAAATATCTCATTCAATGCCATTTCCCTCCTTTTCCTTTCTCTCCTCTTCCTTTCCGCCTGTCGCGGAATCTCCCTGTTTCCGCGCATCTGCAGCCTTCGGTCCGCTCCCGGTGCCGCCGCGCCCTGCCAGCGCCATGCAGCGCACGGTCAGTTTCACGCTCCAGGCTGTCACAGCGAATGTGACCACAGTGGAGACCACACAGATAATGATAAGCTGCACTGCTGAACTTTTCAGCACGTCAAAATAATTGATAATGCTCACTCCTGCCGGTATAAAGAAAAACGCCATATTCTCCAGCAGAAAATCTGCTTTTTCCTGGATATGCCTGATCTTCAGCACACCGGTGAGCAGGCATGCGAGCAGCAGCGCCATGCCGATCACACTCGCCGGAAATGTAAAAGGCAGGAAACTCTCTATCACTTCGCTCAGCCAGCACACAAGAAAAATGATCCCTATCTGTCTGATGATTTTCATAATTTTCCCTTTCTCCTATCAGCTGATCTTGCTGTCATATACTTTTGCCGCCCTGGTCTTTCAGGACCGACTTAAATAAGATACCATCACAGACCTGAATGTGCAACCTGTTCTGCACAAAGTGTTCACAAAGTGTTCTATGCGAAAGTGTTCTGCATAAAAAGGGAACCTGATTTCTCCCAAAAATCAGTTGACATTTCTATAGTGATGTTTTATGATACTTATGTTTTCGCACTTTAAACAGCTAAAATTTTACAGTGTGAAGTTGCCGGTATTTTGTTATCACTTATTATACCATTTTTTACAGATAAAACGCCAGCTTGTCCCATAAATCACACAGGACACATTCATATCCAGGCGTAAAACAACAAAATCGGAGGGAAACAGCTATGATCATTGTACTCAAGCCACATACCACAGAAGAAAATATTGCCCGTGTTGAAAATCTTGTAAAAAACAGAGGGCTCGACACTCATATTGTACGCGGTACAGAGATGACCATCATCGGATGTATCGGCGATACAACACTGATCGATCCCAGGCTTTTCGAGGTAGACAGCAGCGTTGACAAAGTCATGCATGTACAGGAGCCGTACAAACTGGCAAACCGCGCCTTCCATCCCGAGGATTCCGTGATCGATGTATCCGGCGTCAAGATCGGGGGCGGGCATATGGGACTGATCGCAGGGCCATGCTCTGTGGAATCTTTCGAGCAGGTGCTCGAGATCGCCAAAGCCGCCAAAGCTTCCGGCGCGAATCTCCTGCGCGGCGGCGCGTTCAAACCGCGGACAAGCCCGTATTCTTTCCAGGGTCTCGGACTGGAAGGGCTGGATATCCTCTGCAAAGTAAAAGAAGAGGTCGGACTTCCTATCGTAACGGAGCTTATGTCAACACAGTATCTTGACATCTTCAATGAAAAAGTAGACCTGATCCAGATCGGAGCACGCAACATGCAGAACTTTGATCTCCTGAAACAGCTCGGTCAGGTGGAGCGCCCCATCCTTCTCAAACGCGGATTAAACGCCACCTACGAAGAGTGGATCATGTCCGCAGAATATATCATGGCTGCCGGAAACGAGAATGTCATCCTCTGCGAGCGCGGGATCCGCACCTTCGAGACATACACAAGAAATACCCTGGATCTCCAGAGCATCCCGGTCCTCCACAAAAAGACCCATCTCCCGGTAGTTGTCGACCCAAGCCATGCCGGAGGAAAATGGTGGCTCGTAGAGCCTATGGCAAAAGCGGCTGTCGCCGCCGGTGCGGACGGGCTCATGGTAGAAGTCCACAACAACCCGGAATGCGCACTGTGCGACGGAGCCCAGTCTCTGAAACCGGAAAAATACGATACACTGCTCACTCAGGTAAAACAAATTGCAGAAGTTGTAGGGAAAACTCTGTAAATTTCCCCAAAAGGGGTCAGACCCCTCTTGTCAGGGGTCTGACCCCTTTTGCCAAACTTGTCTATAAAGGAGACACAATTCATGGAATTAACAGTTAATTTAGAAAAAAACAGTTATCCGATCTACATCGAAAATGGTATTCTTTCCAGAGCCGAAAAATATATCTCCAAATGCTTCAGCGGGAAAAAGATTATGGTCATATCTGATGACAATGTCTTCCCCCTGTACGGAGAATCTCTCATCTCCTCTCTGGACGCCTGCGGGTATGACTGCCATTCCCTTATTCTCCCCCACGGAGAACCCACAAAAAGCTTCCAGACTCTCCCCGAGATCTACAGTGCCCTGCTCACTGCAAAAATATCCCGCAGTGACCTTGTGATCGCTCTGGGCGGCGGTGTGATCGGCGACCTGGCGGGATTTGCCGCTGCCAGCTTTCTCCGCGGGGTGAAACTGGTCCAGATCCCGACCTCCCTGCTGGCTCAGGTAGACTCCTCGGTAGGAGGCAAAGTGGCGGTGGATCTGCCTCAGGGGAAAAACCTTGTGGGCGCATTCTATCATCCGAAGCTTGTGCTCATTGACCCCGATGTTCTGGACACACTTCCGCCCCATTTCATCAGTGACGGCATGGGGGAAGTCATCAAATACGGATGCATCAAAGACAGCTCACTTTTTGACCGTCTCTGTGCTCATGACTCTTTTGAGGATCTGAAACCCGAACTCACCGAGATCATAGCCCGCTGCGTGGATATCAAGCGGGCAGTCGTTGAGGCCGACCAGTTCGACACCGGCGAGCGAATGCTCCTGAACTTCGGGCATACCCTTGCCCACACCATTGAACAGTATTTTCATTATGAGAGGGAAAGCCACGGAGAAGCCGTGGGGATCGGCATGTACCAGATCACAAAGATCGCAGAAGAAAAAGGGCTGACAGTACCGGGATGTGCGGAAAAAATCAAAAAAGCGCTGGAAATCTACGGACTGCCCTCTTCCTGCGGACTGCCCATGTCAGACCTGACAGAAGCCATCAGGCTGGATAAGAAAAACCTGAACGGGCACCTGAATGTCGTACTTCTGAAAGAGATCGGAGAAAGCTATGTGTATCCCACAGATGCAGGATTCTTTCCGGACTGTATGTGTTAAAAATCTGGATTTGTGGGGGAGACTTCTTACTGACTAAACATCCGAAAACAGTGAAGCGCAGGTGTCGAGGACGTATTCATCGCGGGGATATGGCTGGCATCGGCTCCGCTCCATGAGGCAGGAAAAACTACGAAATCAGGGGACACGCTAAAACCAGGGATCAGAAGAGAGGAACTCGGCTCCGCCTCAGACACCCTCTCTTCTGACCCCAACGCGTGTCCCCTGATTTCTACTTTTTCCAAGCCTCATTCCGAAGTCGCCTCAACCACCCATATCCCCGCGCTGAAAGATGTTCCGAAAAAGCGCTTCGCTGTTTTCTGGTTTTTCTCAAGACGGAAGGTCCCCCTCCGACAAATGCAGCGTTTAAAGAACGTAACGAAAAGGGAACTTCTCCGACAAAAGAGAACCCCTCCCCAGCCGACAGAAACACACAACGCTGGAGAAACTTCTTCGGTAAACGATAAAATCCACTTTGCTGGCAGA
>DWUV01000090.1 GCA_019120595.1 Candidatus Mediterraneibacter tabaqchaliae
AAAATACATGATTTAAAGCTGGGAATATTAACAGCCAGATATTCCAGAGGGGACGAACTTTCGGCTTTGGAAGGTGAATATGCAGAATTATTGAAAAGCTGGGGAGAAGTATGGGAACTGGATAATTATAATAAAAACCTGAAAATGATCTCACTGGGAGTTTTGTTTGAGGGAGATATCGTATTGGTAAAAGAGATGAAAGCTATGCTGAAAGCAGCAAATATTGATGACTGGCTTTTGAGTTTTCTGTTGTGCTCATGGATGGGAAGTGAAATGGAAAATAAAGACGTTGATCTGATCTTTCCGAAAGACTTTTCTTTGCTGCAGAAGGCGGCACAGACTCATAATAGAAGAGAATATCTACAGGAATACTTGTCCTGCTGGTACAGGGAGGACTGCGGATGTTATGGAGCGCATAAGAGCAGTCAGAAGATATATTATGGTTATTGGAGTTTTGAAGCCGGGGCTGCTGCAAAAATATTAAATATAGATGATACGGGCATGGATCATATGCCCTGTTACCCGTACGATCTGGTCCATTATAAGTGATCAATCCCGACCGGGGATGTCCGTGAACGTGCGGAAGAAACTGGTTGATTACAGCAATGATCTAACTGAGAAGGATTTATGTGATTCCATAGAAAAACTGAAGAATGTACTAAAAACCAAGATCGCTTTTTATAGATCCATAAACGGAAAACTCTATCAGGAGATTAATGGAGAGTACAAGCGGATCAGGAGATGAGAGGAACTGTTTTAATTGGACAATAATAAGTTGATAAAAAGAAAAATACAGACTTATGAGATTGTTTTATACATTTTTGTACTTGGTGTGATCGCGGCGGGACTGCTTATGCCGAAGGCAGGGCCGCTTGTAATGATCGACGAGATCTGTGATGTACTTGCCATCTGGACTGCATGTATCTATGTGAGCGTGCGGATCATACAGGGCATACGGGACAGAGGGCCGTTTCCTGCTTCCGTGAAAGCAGCCCGGATCTTTGTCATAGCCGTATGCGTGGTGATCGGGGTACTGTTTGCGAGGAGCACAGCTCTGGACCTTGTGTCCGGACCGGAGACGGCTCAATTGACGGATATACAGGTCAGCAGATTCCAGGCGCATACAGGGACCTTTTCGCTCCACTATTATCTGACGGGAACGGACAGCCAGGGAGAGCGTGTCCGGCTGGAGATATCGGGCGATGATTATGCCAGACTTTCAGGAAGCAGCAGTGTTACGGTTGAATATTACAGACATACCGGGCGGATCGTCAGATATATAGATGGCAGGATGCGTACAGACAGTGCTGAAGTAAGCCACAGGCGTTGGTGCTGGATCAGCAGGAGAGGGCTTCACAACAGAAAAAGATGGTTGGCGTCCTAAAATAGCGTTTATAAAAGCAGGAGATAATCCCCCAATAATTACTTAGTGCGACAGCCACAGCCCCCTGCCTTGGACTATCTATTTCCCGACAGCCCCCTCCTTTTGCTTCTACATGGAGCGGATACCCGGACCCGTCTTTAAATGGATAATTCTTTTGCTTTTTTTATCTCTTCTTCTGTCGCTCCTGCTGCACGGGAAATGTCCTCTGCGCTCATTCCATTTTTTAGCATCTGTATGATCATAGATAAGCGAGCCTCCGCTAATCCAGCGCTATGACCGTCCGCCCAGGCCTCTTCCCGTTCTTGTCTCATATGCTTTTCCTGGTCATATTCGAATATACTCATTTCCTTCGCCTCCGCTCTGTGCTTTTCCAGAAAATCCTGCAGCACCCCCTCTGCGATGCACTCCTGAATGGCCCGTTCCACTGCGTCTGGAAGTTCTGCCTCTTCTGCATACTTTCGGACCTTATCTGTGTAGATGGCGTATTCCTTTAGTGTCGTGCAGGCTTCTTTCAGTTTCTGATTGTGCTTTCCTGAAATGTTCAGCATTACAGCTGACAGCTCCAACCCTGCATGGGGATCTTTCGTCTCATACATGTCCGACAGATTCAACATGGTCTGTTCGGGAAGTTCCTCTTTCCCGTTATAGAAGATAAGGAACTCCGGCGGAGGGATACGGATCAATTTTGTCCCGTACAGGTTTGCATTCCGCGTCATTCTCGAGTAGAGCTTTGAGATGTAGATCAGGAACCTTAAAGGCAGGTTCGGATTATAGGTGGACTGATGCTCGTATAGGGAGAGTCGCCCGTCGATCAGGAAAGAAATATCATTTTTTACAGTCATGTAGATGGCATTCTCCAGGGTGTTGATCTCCAGGATCTCTGGATCAGTATAATGTTTTCCGCTTACTGCATTGTACAATTCCAGCAGGTTGTGTTTATCCTGGAACAGCATAATAAACAGAGTGGACTTGTATGTCCGATTGACCGGCATCGTGGTTGGTGATTTTACTTCATTTGCCATATTTCAGCCTCCTTATAAAATATGCTGCAAAGAGACTGGTGCTGTATGGCTGGAGAAAATTACTACTCCGCGGTTCCCACATTACACTCAAGACCTCTCTGCTGTTAATAGGGAATTAAAAGCATTGAGATTTTCCTGAATGTAATAGAACTTTTGATACAGGCAGTATTGCCGTTTAAGATAAAACATGCTGGAAATATAATGCTTTTGTACATGATAACACATGACGTATAAAAAAACCAGAAAGAAAAGTAAAATATCCCACAAGGATACCAGGCGCTTCCCTGATCCCTTGTGGGATGATTTTTATCAAGATATGGTATGGATATCAGCAGAACGTTAGTCGAGTTTCTTCCCTGTGAGCATCTCGTATCCCTGCAGGTAGATATCAATGGTCTTCTGTACAATGTCATCCGGCAGTGTCCAGTTATTGTCCGGGTTTGCCTTCAGCCAGTCGCGCGCGAACTGCTTGTCAAAGGACGGCTGTCCGTGTCCCGGCTCGTATCCGTCCGCCGGCCAGAAGCGGGAGCTGTCCGGTGTGAGCATCTCGTCTCCGAGTACGATGTTTCCGTCCTCGTCCAGACCGAACTCGAACTTTGTATCCGCGATAATGATGCCGCGTGTCAGGGCATAGTCCGCGCATTTTTTGTACAGCGCGATGGTGTAGTCACGGAGTTTTGCCGCATATTCCTCGCCCTTGCCCGGGAATGCTTTCTCCAGGTGCTCGATGCTCTGCTCATAAGAGATATTTTCGTCATGGTCCCCGATCTCTGCCTTTGTGGACGGAGTGTAGATCGGTTCAGGCAGCTTGTCGGACTCTTTGAGTCCTTCCGGCAGCTTAATGCCGCAGACTGTGCCGTCTTTCTGGTAGCTTGCCCAGCCGCTTCCTGTGATGTAGCCGCGGACGATGCACTCGATGGGGAGCATGTTGAGCTTGCGGCACATCATACTGTTGCCGTCGAACTGCGGCTGCTGGAAGAATTCCGGCATATCCTTTACATCAGTTGAGATCATGTGGTTCGGCAGGATGTCAGAAGTCATGTCAAACCAGAATTTGGACATCTGTGTGAGCACAGTTCCTTTTTTGGTTATCGTGTTTTTCAGGATCACGTCAAAGCAGCTGATCCTGTCAGTTGCAACAAGGATCAGGCTGTCGCCGTTGTCATAGATTTCACGTACTTTTCCTTCTTTGATCGGTTTCATTTCGTATACCTCTTCTTATTTATAGTTTAAATAGTTCCTTTAATAGAATAGGCATAAATGAGGGGAAAGACAATAGTTTTTTGGATTTTTGTGAAAATAAAACGATGGGGACGCGGAAAGAGTACAGATTTACAGCAGATATCCGATATGGTAAAATACAACAGGGACAGCGCCGGGGAGCAGCCCGGACGGCGCACCGATTTGTTGGCTATAGGAACGCTGACGGAAGCATGATCCGAGAGGGAGTATAAGCCTGACAGGGAGTATGACCTGACAGGAAGCGTGGTTCAACAGGAAGCATGATTCTATAGAAGATAAAAAGAAACAGGAGGAGTACTTATGATAACAGTAAAAGAATACCGCGGACATATCCGCAACTGGGAAGAACTGTGCGAGAGGTTGGAGATCCCGCTTGACCTTACGCGGGAAGAGCGGGAGGAGAGGATCCTGATCCGCGCTTATGAGACGTGGGGATATGAGATGGCGGACCACATGCACGGGATGTTTGCGTTTGCGCTCTGGGATGATGAGGAGAAGAAGTTATTCTGCTTAAGAGATCAGTTTGGCACTAAGCCGTTTTATTATTATGAGACTGCGGACGGGAATCTTCTCTACGGCACTACGATCCGCAGGATCATGGAACAGCCGGGATTCGTAAAGGAGCTCAATGAAGAAATGCTCCAGCTCTATCTGAGCCTGACCTATGTGGCGGGGGAGAACACATTTTTCCGGGGGCTTAAGAAGCTCATGCCGGGACGGTATCTCGTGTGGCAGGACGGCAGGCTGAGCATTACGCGCTACTGGACGCCCACGTTCCATCCGGATGAGAGCCGGACGCTGGAGGAGTGGGCGGACGAGATCCACACAACGCTGAAAGAGATCATGCCTGAGGTGAAGACAGCGGACGAGACGGCGGAGTCCTTCCTGTCCGGCGGAGTGGATTCTTCCTACGTGCTGGCAATGTCTGACGTGGAGATGACGGATTCCTGCGGGTATGAGGAAGAGCGGTTCGACGAGTCCGGGCTGGCGCGCCAGACAGCGGAGATCCTTGGCAGGAAGAATTCCCGGTGCCTGATCACGCCGGAAGAGTATTTTGGGATCGTGCCATACGTAATGTACAATATGGAGCAGCCGCTCGGGGACGCGTCGGCCATCGCGTTCGCCATTGCCTGCCGGGAGACAGCAAAGCATACGAAGATCTGCTATTCAGGAGAAGGCGCGGATGAATTTTTCGGCGGGTACAATATGTACCGCAACGCAGAGCGATACGGCGAGAATCTGAAGACATTCTATGTGGGAAATACAAATATCATGAAAGAGGATGAGAAGAAACGCATCCTGAAAAAATATGACCCCGATGTCCTTCCGATCGAGGTCGCGCGGCCGATCTATGAGGAGACAGAAGGCCTGGATCCGCTGACGAAGATGTCTGATGTGGATATCCAGATTTGGCTGGAGGGAGACATTTACCTGAATGTGGACAAGATGAGCGAGGCCGCGGGGCTGGAGATCCGGATGCCCCTGACTGACCGCAGGATCTTTGACATCGCGTCCCGGATGCCGTCAAAATATAAGGTCAATGAGGAGCAGAACAAAGTGGCGCTGCGCACCGCCGCGGCGAAGGTGCTTCCCGAGGAGATCGCGTTCCGTAAGAAGCTTGGATTCATTGTGCCGATCCGTATCTGGATGGCGGATGAAAGGTATAACGGGGATGTCAGGAGACTATTCCACAGCGGGATTGCAGAGAAATTTTTCAACGTGGATGAGATCAACGCGATCTTTGATGATTATGTGGGAGGCAATTCGGACAACTGGAGGAAAGTGTGGACGATCTATACATTCCTTGTATGGTATGAGGAGTATTTTGTGAAGCGCTGAGAGCTTGTGCAAAGGGGAAAGAAGGATGGGAAAAAGCCATAGCGGGAACAGACGCAAAAAGACGAAAGGCAGAGGATGGATCTGGGGGATCGCTGCTGCAGCTGTGCTGCTGATCCTGGCGGGGATGGTATACTGGTTCCTGATCCGTGGGGATAGAGCAGGAGCGGACAGGCCGGGCGCCGGAGAACGGCAGGAACGGGAAGGGGAGACCGTGAAGACTGATACGCAGGAGGAACAGCAGGAGACTCCTGTGGGGGAACCGGAGAATCCGGCGGCAGTGAAGGTGAGTGAGATTATGGATTCACTCAGCCTGGAAGAAAAGGTATGCCAGATGTTTATGGTCACCCCGGAGGCGCTGACCGGCGTAGAGTGCGCGACACAGGCGGGAGAAGCGACCAGAGAGGCTTTTAACGCGTATCCGGTGGGTGGGATTATCTATTTTTCGCAGAATCTGATCGGACCGGAACAGACAAGGACCATGCTCATGAATACACAGAGCTATGCCCGGGAGCGGAGCGGGTTCCCGGTATTCCTGTCTGTTGACGAAGAAGGCGGCACAGTGGCGAGAGTGGGGAGCAATCCCGCGTTTGGAGTCCCGGTGTTTGGCAATATGAGCGATGTGGGAAGCAGAGGAGATGAACAGGAGGCTTATGAGATCGGATCGGAGATCGGTGCATATCTGAGCAGCCTTGGATTTAACATGGATGCCGCCCCGGACACAGATGTCCTGACGAATCCGGCGAATGAAGTGGTGAGGTACCGGTCTTTCGGCTCAGATCCTGCCCTGGTGTCCAGGATGGCTGCCGCGGAGCTGAGAGGACTGAACGATCAGGGGATCATCGGAATGTACAAGCATTTTCCGGGGCATGGAGGGACTACCGCAGACTCACATGAAGGATATGTATATGTGGAAGAAAATTTGGACCAACTGAAAAGCCAGGCACTGGTACCGTTCCAGAATGGAATTGACGACGGGGTCCGGGTGATCATGGTGAGCCATATTGCCTGTCCGAACGTGACCGGGGATAATACGCCGGCAACGCTGTCAAAAACCCTGATCACGGATCTCCTCCGGGAAGAGATGGGATTTGACGGCATGGTGATCACAGATGCGCTGAATATGGGGGCAATCACAGAACAGTATACAGCAGATCAGGCGGCGGTGAACGCGGTCCTTGCCGGGGCGGATATGCTTCTGATGCCGGCGGATTTCCAGACCGCGTACCAGGGAATCCTTAACGCAGTGGCAGAGGGGACGCTGACCGAGGAGCGGATCAATGACTCTGTGCGCCGGATCCTGGAGATCAAAGCCGAAATGGCAGAATAAATAAAAGGCAGGATTCAGAGAGGAAAAAATGATAATCGATACACATGCACACTATGACGATGAACAATTTGACGCAGACAGAGAGGAACTGCTCGGCAGCATGGAAGAGGGCGGGATCGGGCTCATCGTAAATGTGGGATCCACGGTCGCATCCTGGGATAAGATCGTGGAACTGACCGAAAAGTATCCTTTCGTATACGGTGCGGTCGGCGTGCACCCGGATGAGGTGGGTGAGCTGGATGAGGAAAAGTTCCTGCGGATGGCGGAACTGCTGGATCGGGATAAGATCGTCGCTGTGGGGGAGATCGGACTGGATTATTACTGGGATAAAGAAAAGCATGATCTCCAGAAAGAATGGTTCGTCTGCCAGCTTGGCCTGGCACGGGAAAAAGAGATGCCTGTTATCATCCACAGCAGAGAGGCCGCTGCAGACACGTTTGAGATCATGAAGCAGCACGCTGCCGGCATGAAGGCAGTCATCCACTGTTATTCCTACTCCCCGGAGATGGCGCGGGAATACGTGAAGATGGGGTATTACATCGGCGTGGGCGGAGTAGTGACATTTAAAAATGCAAAGAAACTGAAACAAGTCGTGCAGGAGATCCCGCTGGAGTCCATCGTGCTGGAGACAGACTGTCCGTATCTGGCTCCTGTCCCATACAGAGGGAAAAGAAATTGTTCATTGTACCTGCCTTATGTGGCAGAGCAAATTGCAGAGCTGAAAGGAACAACAGTCGAAGAAGTCATACAACAGACAGAAAAAAACAGCAGGGAGCTGTATGGTTTGTAGAATATTCAGAAAACGCGGCTAAAAGGGGTCAGACCCCTCCCAAGAGGGGTCTGACCCCTTTTGCCGAAGCTGTCTGAATATTCCGAAAGGAGGATAAAATGAAGCAGCCCACATTAGGGAATCCGCAGAATACGATCGCAGTGCTGCAGAAGTATAATTTTGTGTTTCAGAAGAAGTTCGGGCAGAATTTTCTGATCGATACTCACGTGCTGGATAAGATCATCCGGGCAGCGCAGATCACGGAGGAGGACTGTGTGCTGGAGATCGGGCCGGGTATCGGGACGATGACCCAGTATCTGGCGTGCGCGGCGCGCCGTGTGATCGCGGTGGAGATTGACCGGGCGCTGATCCCGATCCTGGAAGATACGCTGGACGGATATGAGAATGTAAGGGTGATCAATGAGGATGTCCTGAAGGTGGATATTGCGAAGCTGGCTGAGGAGGAGAATGGTGGAAGGCCCATCAAGGTGGTGGCGAATCTGCCGTATTATATCACCACCCCGATCATTATGGGGCTCTTTGAGAAACATGTCCCGGTAAAGAGCATAACCGTCATGGTGCAGAAGGAGGTGGCGGACCGGATGCAGACCGGACCGGGCTCCAAGGACTACGGCGCCCTGTCGCTGGCTGTACAGTATTATGCAGATCCGTATATCGTGGCAAATGTGCCGCCGAATTGTTTTATGCCCCGTCCGAAGGTGGGGTCAGCGGTGATCCGGCTGGACCTGCATGAGGAACCGCCTGTTAAGGTGAAGGACGAGAAGCTCATGTTCCGGCTGATCCGCGCGTCATTCAACCAGAGGAGAAAGACGCTGGCGAACGGGCTGAAAAATTCGCCGGAGCTTGATTTCACCAAAGAAGAGATCGAGGAGGCGATCCTCTCACTCGGGAAGGGGCCGAGCATCCGCGGCGAGGCGCTGACGCTCGCTGAGTTTGCGGCGCTGGCTGACCGGCTGAGCTGATCCAAAGTAACAGTTCAGCCCGCGCCATTCGGAAAGCCGCACTGCGTGCTTACTGCGGCTGCCGCCGCTGTTTTCCGCATAAACGGGCGCGCAGCCCGATGGCTGAACGGTTACGATTCACAAATATTTAATAGTCAGTTTATTGTTTAATTATGCGATTTTTAGTATAATATAAGGATCATACGGAGAAAAAGGAGGAAGGTCACATGGCAAAAAATATTGACAGCATATTATTCGATATTACTCCCGAGATCGAAGAACTTGCGAGAGAATGTGAGCAAAATAATGCAATCGATAAGGAACTGTACACCAAATACGAGGTGAAGAGGGGGCTGCGTGACCTGAACGGCAAAGGCGTTCTTGCCGGACTTACCAATGTCTCGGATGTCTGCGCTACAAAGATCGTCAACGGCGAGTCCGTGCCGTGCGAGGGCAATCTTTATTACCGGGGATACAATATCAAAGATCTGGTAAAGGGATTCCTGGCTGCAAAGCACCCGGGATTTGAAGAGACAGCGTATCTGCTCCTGTTCGGGGAACTTCCGACAAAAGACCAGCTGCAGGATTTCCAGGGGATGCTGGCGGAGCGGCGGACACTCCCGCCGAATTTTGTGCGCGACATTATTATGAAGGCGCCCAGCCGCGATATGATGAACAGTATCACCCGGAGCATCCTTCAGCTTTATTCTTACGATGACAGGGCGGATGATACAAGCATCCCGAATGTGCTGCGCCAGTGCCTGAACCTGATCAGCCAGTTCCCGATGCTGATGGTTTACGGATATCACGCTTACAACTACCGCAGGGGCGAGGATCTTTATATTTATGCACCGAAGCCGGAGCTGTCCGCGGCTGAGAATATCCTGATGATGCTGCGCGAGGACAGGAAGTATACGAAGCTTGAGGCGAAGATCCTTGATATGGCGCTCGTGCTCCATATGGATCACGGCGGCGGAAACAACTCTACATTTACAACGCACGTTGTAACCTCATCCGGCACAGATACGTACTCCACGATGGCAGCTGCCATGGCTTCCCTGAAAGGGCCGAAGCACGGCGGCGCGAACGTGAAAGTGACGCAGATGTTTGATGACATGAAAGCGCATCTGACCGACTGGGAGGATGAAGATCAGATCAGAGCCTACCTGGAAGCACTGCTTGACAAGAAGGCGTTCGACAAAAAGGGACTTATTTACGGAATGGGACACGCGGTTTACTCGATATCAGATCCGCGTGCGGATATATTCAAACGGTTTGTGAAACAGCTCGCAAGAGAGAAACATCACGAAAAAGAATATGCCCTCTACGAAAAAGTAGAGCATATGGCGCCGGAGATCATCGGTGAGAAGCGCAGGATGTACAAAGGCGTCAACGCGAATGTGGACTTTTACAGCGGCCTTGTCTACAGCATGCTGGATCTTCCTCCGGCGCTGTACACACCGATCTTTGCCGCAGCCAGGATCGTAGGCTGGAGTGCACACAGGCTGGAAGAACTCAAGAATGTAGACAAGATCATACGTCCGGCATACAAGGCTCTCGCGCCTCATCGCGAATACATAAATCTTGATGACAGGTAAGTGAGTAACATGAGAGACGAGTTTTATTTCCCGTCAAAGGACGGCAATACGGAGATCCATACAATCGAGTGGAAGCCCGAAGGCAAAGTGAGGGCCGTCCTTCAGATCTGCCACGGAATGGTGGAATATATCAGGCGATATGACGAGTTCGCACAGTTTTTGTGCGGGAAAGGCTATTATGTCGTGGGAAATGACCATCTCGGGCACGGCAAGTCTGTTCAGGCAAAATCCGAGTATGGGTTCTTTAATGAAAAGTACGGGAATGCCTGCGTGATCGGAGATATGCATACGCTCCGGCAGCGCACGGAGAATAAATATCCGGGAGTGCCATACTTTATGCTCGGGCACAGTATGGGTTCGTCGCTCCTCAGGCAGTATATACAGATGTATGGAAATGGGCTGAGCGGGGCTGTGCTGGTAGGCACGGTGGCTGACCACAAAAAAGCCGCGCTGCTGTTCGGGAAGAGGCTCTGCAGAGTGATGGCTGCGTTCAGGGGATGGCACTACCGGAGCAGGATGGTAGATAACCTTGTCCTGGGGGTGTATAACAAGAAGTTTAAGCCGGCGCGGACACGGGCGGACTGGATCACCAGTGATAATGAGCTCCTGGATGTATATGTCTCTGATCCGCTCTGTTCTTTCATGGCTACTGTGAATGTATATTACAACATTTTCTGCGGGATGATCGGAATACAGCGGAAAGAGAGTGTGTATATGATTCCCAAAGGGCTTCCGGTCCTCTTTTTATCCGGGGCGGATGACCCGGTGGGGGAGTTCGGCAAAGGCGTGCGGAAGATTTATGAAAAATACCGGGCAGCAGGCATACAGGATGTGACGCTCAGGCTGTATACGGGAGACCGTCATGAACTGCTCAACGAGACAGACAGAGAACAGGTATATGAGGACCTGTTGAACTGGCTGGAAAAGCATATATGATCAGGAACTATATGATCCGTTTAAAAGAAAACAGTGTATCCTTCAGCGGGTGGGATCGCCGGGGATGCACTGTTTTTTTGCGAGCTGTTTTTTGTGATATGGCCGGCAGGAAGAAACAGGATGACTTTGCCGGACCGCCATGATAGAATAGTGTCGGAGTGCGCGGGAGATCAGATGAATGCCGCAGGGCGGCCTGGTCTGGCTGCGTCCGCAAATATCAGAGAATGAGAATGGAGGGAAACTATGTTTGATCCAAACAGTACATTTCTATTTATCCTTGCCGGGCTGGTCATTGTCTTCGTGATCGCTCAGTCTGTATTTTTCCTTGTAAGGGCATACAGGAGAGGAAAAACTTTGGGCATGGATATGAAACAGATCCGCAAAACTATCATTTCCACAGCGGTCTTTACCTTTGCGCCTGCGGTGTCCATCCTGCTGGGAGTTATCACCCTGTCAAAATTTCTGGGGCTCCCGTTGCCGTGGCTGCGCCTCAGCGTGATCGGAGCCATCACCTATGAGCTGCCGGCTGCGACAACGACAGCGAACGCGCTGGGGATCACAGCGCTGTCTGAGACGATCACGAACCCGGAGGTATATACGGCGATCGCATGGGTCATGACGCTGGGGATATTCCCGGGGCTGATCTGGGTGCCGCTTTTTATCAGGAAGATCCAGGGCGGGCTGATGAAGATCAAGAACAAGGACAGCAAGTGGGGTGATATCCTTATGACTGCGCTGTTCCTCGGGATGATCTCAGCGTTCCTGGGGATGGTGTTCGCGGATATCCGCTCAGGACTGGCGGGATGGATTCCGATTTTTGTCCTGCTGTTTTCTGCATTTGTCATGGGGATCTGCGGGATCCTCGTCAAAGTCTGCCGCATGAAGTGGCTGGAAAACTATGCTCTGCCTGTCAGTATGCTCTGCGCGATGGCATTTGCGGTAGTGATCACACCTATGATCGTGTAAGCATCGGAAAGGAGAAATAAAAATGAGAGATAAAAACCGAAGCTATGAAGAGATGACACATATATACGGGCGGATCTGGATCCTGAGCGCGCTCGGGATGATCTTTGCTTATCCGATCGTTGCCTGTATTTATTATGACGCATGGCCGGGGATCGTGCCCGTGCTCAAAGGGTTGGTGGGTGTAGCGCCCATTTTCTGGACAGTGGGGCTGATCGAGGTGCTGACCTTTGTACCAATGCTCGGGACGGCGGGCTCTTATCTTGCGTTTGTCACAGGAAACCTTACGAATCTGAAAGTGCCGGCGGCATTGACCGCAATGGAAAATGCCAGGGTAAAACCGGGCTCGGAGGAAGGCGAGGTGATCTCTACGATCGCGGTGGCGACATCTTCAATCGTTACCACTGTGATCATTGCCGTGGGAGTGGCGCTGCTCGTACCGCTAACCCCGATCCTGAACTCGCCCACCCTTAAGCCAGCATTTGACAATATACTCCCGGCGCTGTTCGGCGGGCTGGCAGTCGTGTATGTGAGCAAAAACTGGAAGATATCCATAGCACCGCTGGTGTTTATGGTAGTGCTGTTTTTGTGCGTGCCATCACTGTCAGGATCCGTGGGAGTGCTTGTGCCGGTGGGCGCGCTCATCGCGATCGGAGCGGCGAGGATACTGTACAAAAATGGGAAACTGTAAGTTGTCAGAATATTTACGGCATTGGGGTCAGACCCCTTTTAAAAGGGGTCTGACCCCAATGGGGAAAGGAGTCACACTATTTTGATTATTTTGTATTGTCTGCTTGCAATAGTGTTAATTTTTCTGGCTATTCTTTTGGCCAGGGCGGCAATGTTTCAGCCGCATGAAGAATTAAAACCTTCCGGGGAAAAGATCGATCTGGACAGCGACAGGATCGTAAATGATATGGTACAGATGATCCGCTGCCGGACGGTTTCCTACAATGACGACAGCCTGATCGACAAGGCGGAGTTCAAGAAATTCCAGGATCTGCTCCCGAAGCTTTATCCCCGGGTGCATGAGAGCTGTCCGCGGGAGTTCGTCGGCGTAAACGGTATGCTGTATCACTGGAAGGGAAAAACAGCGGATGAGCCTGTGGTGCTGATGGCGCATTATGATGTAGTGCCTGTGGAGGAGTCCCAGTGGGAAAAGCCTGCGTTTGAAGGGATCGTAGAAGACGGCATGATCTGGGGGAGAGGGACTCTGGATACGAAGGGGACCTTCTGCGGGATCATGGAAGCGGCGGAGAAGCTGATTGCAGAGGGATTTGTCCCGGAGCATGATATTTACCTTGCTTTTTCCGGCCAGGAGGAGATCAACGGACCGTCCTGTCCGGCGATCGTAGACCTGTTTGAAGAGAGGGGGATACGTCCGGCTCTCGTTGTGGATGAAGGCGGAGCTGTTGTGGAAAATGTATTTCCGGGAGTGACCCGGGAGTGCGCTCTGATCGGCATCGCGGAAAAAGGACTTACGAATATTGAGTTTAAGGCAAAAAGCGGGGGAGGACATGCCTCCATGCCGCCGGTGCACACTATTGTGGGCGAGCTGGCGCAGGCAGTGGTGGATGTGGAAAATCATCCTTTCCCGAGACAGCTCACAAAGCCGGTAAGGGAGATGCTGGACATCCTGGGCAGACATTCCGGATTTGCGTACAAGATCTTATTCGCAAATCTCTGGTGCCTGGAAGGACTTTTTGACAAGGTGTGCCGCGCCTCGGGCGGAGAGCTGAACGCGATGATGCGCACAACATGTGCAGTGACTAAAATGCAGGGCGGAAAAGCGTTCAATGTGATCCCGCCGGCCGCTTCCGTGGGGATGAACCTGCGTCTGCTGGGGAATGATACCGTGGAATCTGCAAAAGAATATCTGGAGAAGACCATTAATAATCCGAAGATCGAAGTGTCGGTGTTTGAAGGCAGAAATCCATCGGCAGAGTCTGATACGGATTGCAAGGAATATGTCAGGCTGTGCCAGGCAGTGAAAGATACCTGGACGGACGCGATCGTCTCGCCTTATCTGATGATGGCGTGCAGCGATTCCTGGCATTACTGCCGGATCACGGATCATGTGTATAAGTTCTCGGCAATGAAACTGTCAAAGGAAGAGCGGGGCATGATCCACGGGAATAATGAAAGAGTTCCCATCGAGACGCTGGTAAAGACTGTGGAATTCTACGTGCGGTTAATGCAGAAGTGCTGAGAAATCCGAAAAATGACTGTGTAGATATCTGAGGCTATCTGACAGACAGATGCTTATGAACAACGAAAACCCATCAGTGCTGAACTGATGGGTTTTCGCCGTTTTATAAGTTATCTAAAGGAATGAGAGTAAAGTGCGGCACCTCTTGGTGCCTAAACTTTTATGAGGGGGGAAGATAGTTGCTTTATCAACTATCTTGGTTATAGTATAGAGAGAAAATATGACAGAAATGTGAGGGGATTATAAAAGAAGCAGGAAATTTCTAAACAGACAGTAAAAAAAGTATAATGGAAAATATGAAATCAGGATTCCGGCCGGGTTTTCAACAGTTGAATCATCAATAAATTCTTACAAACCGCAGAAATGCGGTATTTTTTTGTCAAATTTTATCTTTTTATATGTTGCATGTGTTGCATGTTTATGGTATAATGGTCTTGAGGTGATAATGATTGAAGCTCTATTTTGATAAACGCCTGAAAGACCCTACCTATTATGGTCAGCAGGGATTTCGCAACGGAAAAAAAGTTACATCTAAAAATATAATCAAGTTCGGCAAACATTCTGAACTCCTGAAAATCACGGACGACCCGGAGGCTTATGTCCGCGAGGAGATACGAAAGTGGAATGAAGAATACCGGTCCGGAAAAGTGGAATATACTTTGTCCGCTGATTTCAATCAACGTGTTCCTCATACAAACGACCCTGCTTCTTCCTCTACCTGGCTGAACATTGGATACTTTTTCCTCCAGGAACTTATGAAAGGTCTCCGGCTCAGAGATTTCTTCCATCAGAAAACGAAAGACCGGAAGATTACTTTCGATTGTTACACGATATCCCGTTTCCTTACCTATGCAAGGATCCTCGACCCGCTTTCAAAACATGCCACATGGCATAAGCTTGACACCTACTATGAACAGCCGGATTTTGATTACCAGCACATCCTGCGTTTTATGGATTTACTGGAAGAAAACCATGACGATTACCTGGCATGGCTGTTCAGGCAGAGTAATACGATCGTAAAAAGAGATACTTCTGTCCTTTACTATGACTGTTCCAACTTCTATTTTGAATCAGAGCAGCCGGATGAAGACGTCGTAGATGAAGTCACGGGAGAAATCATGAAGGGAATGCGGCAGTACGGTTTCAGCAAAGAGCATCGGCCTAACCCGATCGTAGAGATGGGGCTGTTTATGGATTCGCGGGGCATCCCTATCACCATGTGTCTCCACCCCGGCAACACCAGTGAACAGCTTACCGCTATCCCACTGGAAAAAGAAGTGATGAAAATGCTGCCGGATGCAAAATTTATCTACTGCGCAGATGCCGGTCTCGGTTCTTACAACATCCGAAAATTTAACAGTATGGGCGGCAGGGCGTTCATTGTCACGCAATCGATCAAAAAAATGAGCGATGTTTTGAAACAATCCGTTTTCAACGACTACGATTACCGGCTTCTTTCCAATGACAAACCTGTCACGATCGCTGGAATGAAAAGCTTTGACCGATTTGAAGAGGAAAACCTGAAATTATATAACGATTTTGCTTATAAAGTGGTAGATGCCGATAAGGTACTGGATCTCGGCCTCTACGAAGATGTGACGTTAAAGAACGGACGCACTATGAAACGAAAAGCGAAGGGTGTCCTTAAACAGCGCATTATCATTACTTTTTCCCGAAAGGTGATGGAATATCAGAGATCTGTCCGCAGCAGGCAGATTGAGCGGGCAAAGAAGTTATTAGAGTTAAAAGATCCTGAAGAGATCAAAAAAGGTCCGAACGATGTAAAACGTTTCTTAAAAAGAACAGCGAAAACAAAATCGGGGGAAACAGCAGTCGTGGAATATATCCTGGATCAGGATAAGATTGCCGAAGAAGAAAAATATGATGGTTACTATGCCGTAGCGACCAATCTGCAGGATCACGCAAAAGATATCCTCGCAGTATCCAATAAGAGATACCAGATAGAAGAATGCTTTCGGATCATGAAAACCAACTTTGACGGCCGTCCGGTCAACCATAGGCTTCAGGAACGTATTAAGGCACATTTTCTGATCTGTTATACCGCACTTCTGGTCTATCGCCTGCTGGAAGCCCGGCTAGATGATCAGGGAACACATGTAACAGCCAGCAATCTCATAACCACCTTAAAGAATATGAACGTTGCTAATGTCCACGATATTGAATACATGGCGCTTTATAACGGAAGCAAAGCCCTTGACGCATTAACCAGATTGACTATGCTACCACTGGACAGACTTCACTACAGACCAAAAGAATTAAACAGTATGATAAAAAAATTTTTACAATAGCATTCACATACAACATCTTTCTCTGTCAGTTTGAGCCGGAAACCCTTAAGTTTAAAGGGTCTCCGGCTCTTCTAATTCGTTAAAGTGTCGAAAACGGGATAATCATATCAGAAAGAAACAAAAAATCCAAGCGCCTGTTAAGAGAAAAGACGCTGCAGGAAAAAAGCAGGAGGTAACAGAATGAAAAAAGTAAAAGTTGGCATTGTCGGACTTGGCAGACTGGGACGTACCCATGCGGAAAATCTGGCTTTTGGCATCCCGGGCGCGGAACTGACAGCAGCCTGTTCCATCGTCGATTCAGAACTGAGCTATGCAAAGGAGCAGCTGGGAGTAGAGAAAACCTATTTTGATTTTGCCGCCATGTGCCAGGATCCGGATATCGATGCCGTGGTAATCGTATCCCCGTCCACCTATCATCCGGAACAGATTTCTCTGGCTTTGAAAGCCGGCAAACACGTTTTCTGTGAAAAACCGCTGGCAGTCACCCTGGAAGAATGCAAAGCCACTGAAGAAGAAGTAAAGAAATATCCTGATCAGGTCTTTATGCTGGGCTTTATGCGCCGCTATGATCCTTCCTACGCTTATGCCAAGAAGAAAATAGAATCCGGAGCCATCGGAACACCTTATCTGGTGAAAGCTACCGGTGTGGATCCCGATGCAGATGCGGAATCTCTCCTGGACAGCGGATTTGTCCCCAAAAGCGGAGGTATCATGATGGATATGGCCAGCCACGACATCGATCTGATGCGCTGGTTCCTGCAGGACGACCCCGCAGAAGTCTATGCCGTCGGCAGCACCGTGAAACATCCCCGTTTCAGGGAGCAGGGAGATGTGGAAACTGCCTGTGCCACCTTCAAATTCAAAAACGGCGCCATGGGACAGCTTCATGTGGGCCGCGCCTCCGTCCATGGATATCACATCGAAACGGAGATCATCGGCACAGAAGGCTCC
>DWUV01000091.1 GCA_019120595.1 Candidatus Mediterraneibacter tabaqchaliae
CCGCACTCATTGCACATGTAGTCCACATGGATGATCTGGTGCTTCTCCATGCCCGGGACACGGATAGCGATGTTCGCCCGGTTGGGGCATACTTCCACACAGTTCTCGCAGATGCCCTCACAGCCGAGGCACCGTCCGCTCTCCTCTCTGTCCTTTCTCGCGTCGGCAAGGTTTCCTTTTCTATTATACACGGTTTCTTCGTCTGTCTGTGAAACAATCTCCTCTGCCAGGCTTTCTCCGATGACTGCCTCCGCCGCTCTGCGCCCGTCCCGGATCCCTTCCACGACAGTGGCCGGGCCGCCGAGCCCGTCGCCCACTACATAGACGCCTTCAAGATTAGTCTCGCATGTTTCTTCGTTTACAAGGGCACGGCCCCTGTCGTTTACATGGATACCGTTTGCCTCGTAGAACTCTGTGGGCACTTTCTCGCCCACTGCAGCGATGACTGTGTCCGCCGGGATTTCTTTTTCTTCATCTGTCTCAACGACGCCTCTCCTGCCGGACGCGTCATGATCGCCCAGCTTCATCACTCTGCAGAGAAGCTTTCCGTCCTCTAACTTCACCGGGGCGAGCAGCTCCATGAACTCCACGCCGTCTTCCACAGCCATCTCCAGCTCTTCCTCGTCCGCCGGCATGTATCTCTTTGTCCTTCTGTATACAAGGTACACATGTTCCACGCCTTTCGTCCGCTTCGCAGCCCTTGCGGTATCCATGGCCGTGTTTCCTCCGCCGATGACGACGACATTTTTGCCGATATCCAGGTCTCCGTCCTTTTCCTTAAAGTCAGCGAGGAACTCCAGCGCATTGACCGGATCGCCTTTTTCCAGCTTCAGCCTGCCCGGCTCAGAAGCTCCCACTGCAAGGATCACTGCCGTGTACCCGGCATTTTTCAGCATACTGATATCCGTGATCTCGGAATTCAGATAAATGTTTACTCCCAGCTTCTCAAGGAGCGCCGCGTCCTTGTCAATGGCGCTCTCCGGGATACGGAAGCCCGGGATCACATGGCGCACCACGCCGCCCAGAGCGCCGCGCTTCTCAAACAGCGTCACATCCATGCCCGCTCTTCTCAGGAAGTACGCCGCCGCCATTCCCGCAGGTCCGCCGCCGATGACTGCGGTCTTTCCGGGTCTTGTCACAGCCGGAGCCGCGATCTTTCCGATCAGGGCGTCATAGCCGTTCTCAGCCGCGATCTTTTTCATCTCGCGGATATGTACAGAATCCTCATAGAAATTGCGGGTGCATTTTCCCATGCACGGGTGGGCGCAGATCGTTCCCGTGATGAACGGGAGCGGGTTCTTCTCTGTGATCACTGTCAGCGCCTCTTCGTATTTTCCTGCCTTCACAAGCTGCAGGTACGCCGGGATGTCCTGATGGATGGGACATCCCTCTTTGCACGGAGCGGTGAAGCAGTCCAGGAGCGGCACCTGTTTTTTCATCTTTCTCGACGGCAGGGGCTTCACTGCCTTCACATGATAAGGGCTCACCTTCGCGTCCGCCGCAAGCTTCGCCGTCTTTTCCGCGCTGACCACGGTAAATACATCCTTCTCCTTCTCCAGGAGCGCCGCCATCTGCGCGGTCCTGTCGTATCCGCCGGGTTTGAGCAGTGTGGTGGCAACGGTGACCGGCCAGATGCCGGCGTCCACGATGCCTTTGATATTGTGGTAATCCGCGCCGCCCGAGTAGGAGATGCGCAGCTTTCCGTCAAACTCTTCCGCCAGTTTCGCCGCCAGGGAGATGGACAGCGGATACAGGGACTTCCCTGACATATACATTTCCTCGCTGGGAAGCTCGTTCTGCTTCACATCCACGGGGAAGGTATTCGTGATCTTTACGCCGAACTCCAGGTTTCTCTCCTGGCAGACTTTCATCAGCCTGTTCAGCATGGGGACAGCGTCCTCCCACTGCAGGTCATCCTTAAAGTGGAAATCCCCGAACGCCACATAATCATAACCCATGTCGTCCATGGTCTTTCTCGCAAACTCATATCCCAGAAGGGTCGGATTGCACTTGATAAACGTGTGGAATCCTTTCTCCGTGATCAGGTACATGGCGATCCGCTCGATCTCCTGGGGCGGACATCCATGGAGCGTGGAGATGGTCACGGAGTTGCAGATGTCGCCGGAAATACCCTCGATATCCTCTTTTGTCACATGCTCGAACAGATCCGTATGCTCCAGAAGATATGCCCTGCATGACCGGAATATGTCGGAATCCTGGGCGTGTTTCATCGTATTTAAGAAGTTGTCGATCTTTTCGGACTGGATGCCTGCCAGATCGTAGCCCACGCTGATGTTGAACTGGAATCCGTCCATGCTCCCCAGGCCGAATTCCTTTGCCGCGATCTTGCAGAGGAACCATGCCTTGATGTATTCTTCCATCGCCTGAGGCACGTACAGCTCGGTGGACCACTCGCAGTTATAGCACTCGTCGTCCGCTTTGATGCACGGCTTGTTCACGCAGGCGGACAGCTCCGCGCCATCCATGACCTGAACGGTCTTCAGCTCAAAGAAACGGCTGCCCGTGTAATATGCCGCCACGAGATTCTGGGCGAGCTGGGTGTGTGGTCCCGCTGCGGGGCCGATGGGCGTCTCAAGCGTCCGTCCGAAGATGCTCCTTGCGTATTTCTCATCTGCGCGGTACGCGTGGCGGGCTCCGAAGACGGTCCCGTATTTTTTATGTTCTGTCAGTGTCCAGTCAAGCAGCTGGGCAAATGACATTGGTCTCATAATATCACTCATATCGTTCCTCCTGTATCAGAAAATCAGGTTATGCCGCCGCGTCCGGTTTGTCCTTGGGCAGGATCAGGTTCAGGATCACAGCGAAGATCGTTGCCAGCACTACCGGCGAGGACGCGAAGGTATTGTTGATGATGGACTGGAAGCTCTCCAGGCTCATGCCCATGTTCAGGGCGCTGTGGATGCTCTGTGTCATCTGGTTTAAGCACCCGTCGTTTAAGGATACGCCCATTCCGATGGCGATGGAAAGCCCTGCCACTGTCGTATTGCGGTAAGTCAGCTTCTCTGTCACGAGCAGCTTGATGCCGGTCATGGCGATGGACGCGAACACGGAAGCGACCGCGCCGCCGAGCACACACTGCGGGATCGTCCGCAGCAGTGCGGAAAATTTCGGGATCAGCCCCGCTACGAGAAGGATCACTGCCGCCACGGAGAAGACTTTTCTCGCCACAACTCTCGTGGATCCGACAATACCTACGTTCTGGCTGTATGTGGCCGTCGGCGGGCAGCCGAACAGCGCGCCCACGATATTACTGATGCCGTACCCGATGATGCCGCCGTTCAGCTCATCGTCCGTGGGGAGACGGTCCATGCCGCCTGTGGTCGTGGCGGAGAAATCGCCCATGGCCTGGATCGAGTTGACAAGGAACAGGATGGCCAGGGGGAGGATCGCCGAGATGTCGAATTTCAGACCGAATGCCAGCGGCATCGGCACCTGGAACCATCCCGCGGATGAGAGGGCAGAGAAATCCACCATCCCGAAGCAGAGCGCCACCACATACCCGCAGAGCAGACCGATCAGGATCGACGCCAGTTTAAAGAGCCCTTTGCCGTAATGGTTCAGAAGGACTACAATGCCCAGTGTGATGAACGCTACCAGCCAGTTCTGCCAGGAGCCGTATACAAGGGCCGCTGTTTTCCCCTGCTGCTCCACGATCAGTTCGTATGTATTGGAAGAGTTTCCTGCCATATAGTTGATCGCTGTGCTGTAAAGGGAAAGACCGATCGCCAGGATCACGGTTCCGATCACAAGCGGCGGGAATACCCTTCTTATCTGACGGATGAACAGGCCCACCAGGATTGCCACAACGCCGCCGATGATCATGGCGCCGAATATGGTATTGACGTCTTTCGCCTGGGCGGCGATGGCTGTCATGGTCGGCACATAGGCAAAGCTCACGCCGATGATGACCGGCAGGCCGCTTCCCAGTTTGATCTTCTGCGCATACAGCTGCAGAAGTGTAGAGAGCGCCGCAAACACAAGGGACACCTGGATCAGCAGCCCCATGTCCACATTGCCTCCCGCGTTGTTCGCCGCATTGGCGACCAGGATCGCCGGCGTTACACATCCCACGACCGCTGCCAGCACATGCTGCGCCGCCAGGGGGAGCACCTGTCCCATTGACGGTTTCCCGTCCCATTTAAATAACTGCGAATTGTCACGTTTCAGTTTTGTATCACTCATTTTTATTCACCCTGTATTGCCCCCGGCTGATACACTGCCGGGCCCTTCCTTTTATTATTTGTGTCTTTGATCCAGACCTGGTCCCTTCTTCCTGCCCTTTTCCCTTCTTTCCGGCCTTATCTGCTGTTGATCCTGGACGCCAGCTCCGCCGCTGCCTGCCGGCAGTCCGCCATGACCTTCGCCTCATCGATCTGCGTCAGCCTCCGGTCTTTCATCAGGACCCTGCCGTTGGCAACGGTCGTCACGACATCATGCCCTGTCACCCCGAAGACGAGATGGCCGTTGATATTGTTCTCGTTCATGGGGGTCAGCGGGTCATACGCCACGATGATCACATCTCCTGCCGCGCCCTCTTTCAGCACGCCCAGCTCCGGCTCAAAGTACCTGCCCGCGATCTTTGCGTTATTCTCAAAGAGCATCTGCGGGACTTCCGACCATGCCGCGTTGGGATCGCAGAGATGGTGTTTGTGCAGTACGTTCGCCACCTTAAAGGACTCCATCATGTCATGGGTATATCCGTCTGTCCCCAGCCCGGTCAGGATCCCTCTGTGCACCAGTTCCATGGTAGGCGGGCAGCCGCACGCATTGCCCATATTGGACTCCGGGTTATGTACGACCATGGTGCCTGTCTCTTTGATCAGGTCCATCTCGTGGGGATTGATGTAGATGCAGTGTCCGAGCAGTGTCTTCTCTCCCAGGATCCCGTGATCCATCAGCCGGTCCACGATCCGTTTCCCGTAACGCTTCAGGCAGTGGTGGAGATCCTCGATCCCCTCCGCCACATGGATGTGGTATCCCACTTCATCGGGCTTGTTCGCCGCCGCAAGCTCAAAGGTCTCATCCGAGATCGTAAACTGCGCGTGCATGCCCATCATGCCCGCGATCATCCCGCTCTCATCTTTGAGCGCGTGCCGGATAAATTCCGCGTTCTCCATCACGGACGCCCGCGCCTTGTCCATGCCGTCCCGGTCTGAGATCTCATAGCACAGACAGGACCTGACTCCCGTCTCTTTCGCCGCCTTTTCGATCTCAAAAAGAGAGCCTCCGACCGAGCCGAAACTTGCGTGATGGTCAAAGACCGTGGTCACCCCGTTTTTGATACAGTCCACATAAGTCGCCATGGCGCTTAAATATGTATCGTGGAGCGTCAGGTTTCGGTCGATGGTCCACCACATCCCGTCCAGGATATCAAGGAATCCCTTCGGATCGTAGCCCTTTATGGAAAGCCCTCTTGCAAACGAACTGTAGATATGCTCATGTACATTGATAAAAGCAGGCATGATCAGGCCGCCTTTTGCATCGATATACTCAGCGTCAGGGTATGCTGACCTGATATCCTGCGTCTTCCCGACCCGGCGGATCTTTGTGTCTTCGACCGCGACCGCGCCGTCTTCGATGAACGGACATGAGGCGTCTCTTGTAACTACTCTTCCATTACCTAAAACCAGCATCATATCTCCTCCTTATTTATTCATTTTACACACATCTGTACCGGCACACTCTCTCCATTTTCTGTGCACTTCGCATATAAATACGCTTTTCTTATTATAGAATACCATCAAATATATATAATTGCAACAAGAATCCTAATTATTTTTTAGGTTACCTAAAAATTTTTTAGAAAAACTATTGACTCTCGTTTTTTTTATGCTATGATGGGTTTAGAAACACACATCACAAACACATTTTCCCGCTGGTTCACACAATGAAAAAGGCAGGTGAAAACATGGTTCAGAAACTCGGATTTTTAAAACAGCTCGCGCACGGGCTCACAGCCCAGTTCGGCAGTTCCTGCGAAGTGGTCATCCACGATCTGACAAAGAAAAACCTGGATAAATCCATCGTCTATATCGAGAACGGGCATGTGTCCAACCGGCATGCCGGCGACGGGCCGTCCGGGATCGTACTGGAGACGCTCCGCTCCGATCCCGCGAAGGTCAAAGACAGGCTCGCCTATCTCACCCGGACAGAGGACGGACGGATCTTAAAATCCAGCACTCTTTACATCCGGGACGACAATGGGAAGATCGCTTACATCTTTTCCATCAATTATGATATCACTGCTCTCCTCGCTGTGGAGAACGCAGTGCACGGGCTTGTGCAGACAGGACCGGAAGACAGCGGGGAAGGCAGCTCCGCAGATGCGCCTCAGACGATCACCCACAATGTGACCGAGCTTTTGGATCTGCTCATCGAGCAGGCCATCGCGAAAGTAGGCAAGCCGGTAGCGCTTATGAATAAAGATGACAAAACAGCTGTGGTGCAGTACCTGAACAACGCCGGAGCATTCCTCATCACCAAATCCGGCGATAAGGTATCGTCCCTGCTGGGAATATCAAAATTTACACTGTACAGCTACATGGACAAAGGATGAACATGCGCCGGGGACAGCATATCCTGACGCGTGAGCCGGCTCACAGGCGGCAGGATATGGTGGCTCCGGCATATGGCGGACGCCATACAGCGATGCATTGAGCACTTGGCGAGGTACTTTCGAGCCTTGTGCGAAAGCAGATACTCCGAGTACAGCGAGGAGGATCTTCCAAATACACATGCTGGCGGATCCGGGCTGGAGCAGGTTCATATCAGCGCATGTTCATAAAAACATAACAAAGCAATCATTTTTAAGGAGGTTCCTCAATGGATACGATCAAATGGGCAGTCAACAAAATGCCGAAAACCGAAGATTCCAATCTCCCCATCATGGGACTTGACGAAGTCCGGAAGGCGCGCGCCTTTCACGAGAGTTTTCCCCAGTACAGCATCACGCCCCTGGCAAAGCTGGACCGCATGGCGGAGCGCCTCGGCCTGAAAGAAATTTACGTCAAAGATGAGTCCTACCGTTTCGGGCTCAACGCCTTCAAAGTGCTGGGCGGATCTTGCGCCATGGCGCGTTACATAGCAAAGCAGACCGGAAAAGACGTGTCAGAGCTTCCATATAATGTACTCACCTCGGAAGAGCTCAGAAAGGAATTCGGCCAGGCGACCTTTTTCACCGCGACAGACGGCAACCACGGGCGCGGAGTCGCCTGGGCGGCAAACAAGCTGGGACAGAAAGCGGTTGTCCTCATGCCGAAGGGCACTACGCAGACAAGGCTGAACAACATCCTCGCTGAGGGAGCTCAGGCAACGATCGAAGATTACAATTACGATGAATGTGTGCGCATGGCAAACGCCATGGCAGAAAAGACGGAGAACGGCGTCATGGTGCAGGATACCGCGTGGGACGGCTACGAGGAGATCCCGTCCTGGATCATGCAGGGGTACGGCACCATGGCAATGGAAGCGGACGATCAGCTCCACGATTACGGATGCGAGCGCCCGACCCATGTATTCATACAGGCCGGCGTTGGCTCTCTCGCCGGGGCGGTCCAGGGATATTTCGCCAACCGGTATCCTGAAAACCCGCCGAAAGTCATCGTCGTGGAGGCAGAGGCCGCTGCATGCCTGTACAAAGGAGCCTGCGCGGGAGACGGGGACATCCGCATCGTAGACGGCGACATGGTCACCATCATGGCAGGCCTTGCCTGCGGCGAGCCCAACACGATCTCCTGGGACATCCTCAAGAACCATGTGGATACATTTATCGCAGCCCCCGACTGGGTGGCGGCGCGGGGCATGCGTATGCTGGCAGCTCCGGTCAAAGGCGACCAGCCGGTCACTTCCGGCGAATCCGGAGCCGCTCCCTTCGGGACACTGGCGTGCATCATGACAATGGACGAGTATCAGCCGCTCAGGGATCACCTGGGACTGGACGAAAACTCCAGAGTCCTGCTCTTCTCCACAGAGGGCGACACGGACCCGGAGAGATACGAATCCATCGTCTGGGGCGGAAATGACAGATAGCTGTCTTTTCCCGGCATAAATTAAGGAAACCATCCAACTTTTATCCGTTCAGGCAGCCCGGTGCCGCACCCTCCGCGGCACGGCGCCTGACAAAGAGACTTTCATCATATTTTCAGATCAGAAAAGGAGAGAGAACACTATGGATTTCAACAAGATCAAAGAAGCAGCGCAGAGTTATCAGGCGGACATGACCGCGTTCCTGCGCGCCATCGTCAAAAACCCGGGCGAGAGCTGCGATGAAAAAGCACACATCGACACGATCGCCGCAGAAATGAAAAAGCTGGACTTCGATGAGGTCGTCATCGATCCCCAGGGGAATGTGATCGGCTATATGGGCACAGGCGACAGGATCATCGCATACGATGCGCATATTGACACCGTAGGCATCGGCAATATCGACAACTGGACCTTTGATCCATACGAAGGATATGAGAACGAGACCGAGATCGGCGGGCGCGGCGTGTCCGACCAGTGCGGCGGCCTGGTGTCCGCAGTATACGGAGCAAAGATCATGAAGGATATGGACCTGATCCCCGAAGGATGCAAGATCATGGTCGTGGGAACCGTCCAGGAGGAAGACTGCGACGGCCTGTGCTGGCAGTACATCATCAACGAAGACAAGATCCGCCCGGAATTCGTCGTATCCACAGAGCCCACGGACGGCGGTATCTACCGCGGACAGAGAGGACGCATGGAGATCCGCATCGACGTCAAAGGCGTCTCCTGCCACGGCTCCGCCCCGGAGCGCGGGGACAACGCGATCTACAAAATGGCTGACATCCTTCAGGACGTGCGCGCGCTCAACGAAAACGATGACGCAGACGGGACAGAGATCAAAGGCCTTGTCAAAATGCTCAACCCGAAATACAACCCGGACTGGGAGGAAGCAAGATTCCTCGGACGCGGTACTGTCACAGTGTCACAGATCTTCTATACATCGCCGAGCCGCTGCGCGGTCGCTGACTCCTGCGCGGTATCCCTTGACCGCCGCATGACATTCGGCGAGACATGGGAGAGCTGCCTGGATGAGATCCGCGCGCTCCCGAGCGTAAAGAAATACGGCGATGACGTGGTGGTTTCCATGTACAACTACGACCGCCCGTCCTACACTGGATGCGTCTATGAGATCGAGTGCTACTTCCCGACCTGGGCGATCCCGAAGGACCATAAGGTGACAAAGGCTCTCGAAAAAGCATACACCTCTCTCTACGGGGACAAGAGG
>DWUV01000092.1 GCA_019120595.1 Candidatus Mediterraneibacter tabaqchaliae
AGATTACTCCAAGTCACCGTCGCCATATCCCCGTCCGCCGCGAAAGGCGCATCAAAGGGGGGGGCGGTTTTCTGCGCGCATCCGATCGGAAGGTACCCGCAGGCAAATGCAGGATTTCGAAACGGGGGTGAAAGGGGAGCTTCAGCGGCGAAGCAGAAATCAAAACCAAGCGGCAGTTCAGACTGGATTTCCGGGAGAGGGTTAGCCGTTCGATTTGGCCCAGCAAGCTGGGCCTCTCTAGTTATAGAATTCTGCCAGCAAAGTGGATTTTATCGTTTACCGAAGAAGTTTCTTTAGCGTTGTGTGTTTCTGTCGGCTGGGGAGGGGGTCTCTTTTGTCGGAGAAGTTCCCTTTTCGTTACGTTCTTTAAACGCTGCATTTGTCGGGGGACCTTCCGGCTTGAGGAAACCAGAAAACAGCGAAGCGCCTTTTCGAAACTTCCTTTCAGCGCGGGGATATGGGTGGTTGAGGCGACTTCGGAATGAGGTCTGGAAAAAGTAGAAATCAGGGGACACGCGTTGGGGTCAGAAGAGAGGGTGTCTGAGGCGGAGCCGAGTTCCTCTCTTCTGATCCCTGCTTTTAGCGTGTCCCCTGATTTCGTAGTTTTTCCTGCCTCATGGAGCGGAGCCGATGCCAGCCATATCCCCGCGATGAATACGTCCTCGACATCCGCGCTTCACTGTTTTCGGACGTTTCGCCAACAGGTCGGCTCCCCCACAAATACAGATTGATCAAATGACAGAGAAGTACCTCAATGCGTTCTCTATCCCTCTGTTGTCCACGCTGTCAGTGACATAGTCCGCGCTTTTTTTCACCATGTCTTCCGCATTTCCCATTGCAATTCCTACACCGGCGAATTCCAGCATTTCCATATCATTTTCTCCGTCCCCGAATGCCATACTCTCCTGCGCTGAGATATGATTTTCTTTTAAGTATTGTTTTATGCCTGTTACCTTGCCGCCATTCCGGGAAATAATATCTACGGCCCGATCATTCCATCGCGTGATCCTGCTGCCAGGCAATATGTTTTTCAGCCAATCTTCCCTGTCTTTTCCCACATAAGCGATCGCCTGGTAAATCTCCCCGCCTGTGTATTCTCTCCGCTCAGGCATATCGGAAGAAATGTCTTTCTGTGTCTGTTCCACCTCTCTGTTTACAAAATTAATATACATCCTATCTTTCTCCACCAGAATGATGGGTATTTCCTTTTCCTCAAAGAGCCGGATGATCCGGTCTTTGTCAACGCCCGTGATCTCGGAACTGCTTATGACTGTATGGTCTCTGCCCAGGCACAGCTGCCCGTTCAGTGTGATATATGCGTCAAATCCGATATCTTTGACAGGAAGCTTTCTCAGTTCACTCATATGCCGCCCTGTCGCAACGACACACCGGATCCCTTTTGCTTTTAACCGGCTGACAGCCTCCCGGGTACTTGCAGAGACTTCTCCTCTTGTATGAGAAACAATCGTTCCGTCCACGTCAAAAAACACTGCTTTTATCATTTTCACTTCCTGCTGTTTCATAGGCTTTATTCTCCTGTTTTTATTCATTCTTACTCAATGATATTTTTCACGGCATATATTATCATTCCTGATTTTTTCATGCAAGCGTCCGCATGTTTTAGTATTTAGATATTTTTCTAAATACTTATTGACATTTCGTTTTTTGCGCTGTATATAGTATTTAGAAATATTTCTAAATACTATCTGCTCACCATGGTAATTTTTAGAGAGGAGTGATATATTGGGCTTTGCGGAAACTTTTAAAGCATTATCTGACCCTGTAAGAAGGCAGATACTGGAACTGCTGAAAAACGGCAGGCTTTCGGCCGGTGATATCGCCGGACACTTTGACATGACCCAGGCCACTGTATCCTATCACCTGAAAGTTCTGAAACAGGCGGATCTGATCCGCGAGACACGGGAAAAAAATTTTATATTCTATGAACTGAACCTGACAGTTTTGGAAGAAATCATGATGTGGCTGTCAGAGCTGAAAGGAGAATCCTAATCTATGAAAAAATATAAAAAAATGATCATCATCACAACACTGGTCACACTGCTCCCAATCCTTCTCGGAATCATTCTCTGGGAGAAGCTCCCGGACAGTATCGCCACTCACTGGGGAGCAGACGGTCAGGCGAACGGCTGGTCAAACAAAGCTTTCGCGGTATTTGGCATGCCCTGTATCCTCGCTGCGATCCACCTTTTTTCCGTCTGTGTGACTCTCAATGACCCTAAGAGGAAAAACATCCATAAGAAACCGCTTGCCCTGGTATTTTGGATCGTGCCCGTGGTCTCCTTGGTGACCAGCGGCTTCACCTATATGGCCGCCCTGGGCTCCGATATAGATATCCGCCTTATTGTTTCTATAATGATGGGGATCCTGTTCATCATTCTGGGGAATTATATGCCCAAACTCCAGCAGAACTATACTGTAGGCATTAAGCTCCCCTGGACGCTGAACAGCGTCGAAAACTGGAACCGCACGCATCGTTTCGGCGGGAAGCTTTTCATAGCCGGAGGCGTTTTGACAGCGGTCAGCGGCATCCTTTCCCCCCTGCTCGGCGAGACCTCATGGATCGTCATCGTGCTCACGATAACCATAGCGTGCGCGGTAGTACCGATGGGATATTCGTTCTGGCTCTTCAAAAAAGGGGTTTAAATCTGTATTTGTGGAGGGCTTCTGTCAGAGTAAACCGTCCGAAAACAGCGAAGCGAGGTTATAGAAGACGTATTCAGCGCGGGGATATGGCTGGCATCGGCTCCGCTCCATGAGGCAGGAAAAACTACGAAATCAGGGAACACGCTAAACCCAGGGATCAGAAGAGAGGAACTCGGCTCCGCCTCAGACACCCTCTCTTCTGACCCCAACGCGTGTCCCCTGATTTCTACTTTTTCCAAGCCTCATTCCGAAGTCACCTCAGCCACCCATATCCCCGCGCTG
>DWUV01000008.1 GCA_019120595.1 Candidatus Mediterraneibacter tabaqchaliae
ATAATCTGGATATTTCATACCTATGTATTATCATAATATATAATACAATGCAAGCAAAAAGTAAGAGAGCAGCAGAAAAATGTTGCTTTTCCGCCACTCTCTCTTCTAATTATGACTTTGCGATTGCCCTATCGCAAGGCTGATTTCCGGCTGTTTTCGTAACAGCCTGGCCGTGATCAGCGCGTCAGATCCTGTCCTGTATCCAGATGGCCTCCTGTTTACGGCATTTTGTAGCAGGCCATTGCGTATGGGAGAAAATATCCCTGTTCATGCCGGCACACAGGGCATACTTTCGGTGCAGCCTGACCTTCGTGTATATAGCCGCAGTTTGTGCACATCCACATGGATACCTGTTCAGTATGATAATACCTATTTGATCCCAGCATATCCGCCAGCGCGCCGAACCTTTTTTCATGGACGTGCTCGATCTCAGCGATCTGATAGAAGGCGGATGCGGCTTCTAAAAATCCTTCCTCCTTCGCGGTATCTCCAAACGCCTGGTATACATCGGCGTATTCTTCGTGTTCATTGTGCTCCGCGGCCCGCAGGAGCTCCGGAAGCGTATCCTGCCGGTCGATCGGATAAGAGCCGTCAATGTGCACGGTCTCCCCGGAAAGCTCCTTTAAAAGGTCGTAAAATCTTCCGGCATGGGCGCGCTCCTGGTCCGCGGTATATCGGAATATATCGGCGATCGTGAGCATTCCTTCCTCTTCGGCACGCTCCGCCGCGATCGTATAGCGGCTGCGGGCCTGGCTCTCTCCTGCAAAAGCGCGCATCAGGTTTTCTTTTGTCCTGCTTTCAGAAAAATGAACAGACATGGCAGATCCTCCTTTTTATTCAGTAGTATGCTGACAAAAGCTGAAAATATACCAGGATTTTTCCGCACAGTTTATTTTGTTGATAAAACGTGGGGAGTGTATTACATTATATATAGTTCGGATCATCAGCAGGACCGGCGGTGAAGATGAGCCGGTCAGGAAATAAAGGAGGAAAAACATATGATCACAGTAAATGCAATGGGCGATATCTGCCCGATCCCTGTCGTAAAGACAAAGAAAGCAATGGACGCGCTCACCGGTCCGGAACAGATCGAAGTCCTGGTGGACAATGAGACAGCGGTGCGCAATGTCATGAAGCTGGCGAAAAGCTCCGGCGCCCGGGCGGAACAGGAACAGCTCGCGCAGAGAGAGTACCGGGTGCTGATCACAGTGGGAGAAAACGCAGGGAAGCACAGCGCGCCGGCAGCATCGGATGGGAAGACAGCAGCGGACGGAAAAGCAGCATCGAAAGGGAAGGCGGCAGCAGACGGCGGCAGCGCAGCAGATCCGGCAGCGGCGGCAGGAAGCCAGGGAGCGCCGGGCTGTGCTTCCTGCATCGGCACAGTGGCGGCCATCGGCTCTGACCGGATGGGAGAGGGCAGCGATGAGCTGGGCCATATCCTGATGAAGAGCTTTCTCTTCGCGGTCACACAGCTCGACACCCTGCCGGATAAGATGCTTTTTTACAATGGGGGCGCGAAACTGACAGTCGAGGGCTCAGAGTGCCTGGCAGACCTGAAAACCCTGGAAGAGCAGGGTGTGGAGATCATGACCTGCGGGACATGCCTGGATTTCTATGGGATCAAGGATAAGCTGGCGGTCGGAAGCGTGACGAATATGTACAGCATAGCAGAAACACTGCAGGGAGCGATGAGCGTGATCCGTCCGTAGAGAGAGGAGGAACAGATATGAGCGGAAAATCTCCTCAGTCAGGAAAATTTTTTCAGCCGGGAAATGTCCGGCTGACACAGTTTGTGAAGCACGGGGGATGCGCGGCAAAGATCGGTCCGGACACGTTATCCCGGGTGCTGGAGCGGCTGCCGAAGTTCAGCGATCCGGACCTGCTTGTGGGATTTGAGACATCGGACGATGCGGCGGTCTATCAAGTATCGGAGGATACGGCGGTGATACAGACGCTGGACTTCTTCCCGCCGGTGGTGGATGATCCGTATACATTCGGCCAGGTGGCGGCGGCAAATGCACTCAGTGATGTCTACGCCATGGGCGGTGAGCCGAAGATCGCCCTGAATATCGTGGAATTCCCGGGAGAACTGGATCCGGATATCTTAGGGGAGATCCTCCGGGGCGGTGCGGATAAAGTGCGCGAGGCAGGGGCAGTGCTCGTAGGCGGGCATTCGATCCAGGACGATGTGCCGAAATACGGCCTTGCGGTCACAGGTTTTGTCCATCCGGATCAGATCTATAAGAATTACGGCTGCCGGGAAGGAGATGTTCTGATCCTGACGAAGCAGCTCGGGAGCGGCATTGTGAATACAGCGGTAAAGGCGCAGCTGGCGTCTGAGGAGTCTGCCCGGGAAGTAATCCGGGTCATGACTTCACTGAACAAAAAGGCAAAAGAGACGGCGCGGAAATTCACGGTCCATGCGTGTACGGATGTGACCGGATTCGGGCTCCTCGGCCATTGTTCAGAGATGGCGGAGGCCAGCGGCGCTGTGATCCGGATCAATGTGGAAGATGTGGCTTACATGCACGGAGTGAAAGAATACGCACAGATTGGGCTGATCCCGGGAGGGGCGTACCGGAACCGGAAGCATGTGGCGCCGATGCTGGATACGGGGGATCTGGAAGTGAGCGGCCCGGATGCGGGAAACCCGGGATCGGGCGGCACAGATGCAGGTGGCCCGGATGAGATGTGGCTGGACCTTCTCTGCGATCCCCAGACTTCGGGAGGACTCCTCATTGCCGTGCCGGAAGAAGAGGCGGGGAGCATGCTGGAGGAATTTGACCGGGCTGGGATGGAGACAAAGGTTTCCGTCGTAGGCAGAGTATTAAAGAGCGGGTGCGAGAGGGGCAGGATCTGCCTTAGAAAGGGTAAATGACATGAATCTGAAACAGCTGGAAGCATTTGTGAAGGTGGCGGAGACGAAGAGCTTTTCCGCTGCCGCGAAGCTGCTTTATCTTACCCAGCCCACGGTGAGCGCGCATATCGCTTCGCTTGAGAAGGAACTTAATGCCTGCCTCCTGGTGAGGAGCACAAAGGGGGCCGCGCTCTCAGAGGCGGGCAAGGAACTCTATGCCTATGCGGAGCAGATGCTGGAGCTGGAGCAGAAGATCCGGGAACGGTTCGGGCTGGGCACAGGCGGGAGAGGGAGTGTTCTGCGGATCGCGGCGTCTACTGTCCCGTCCCAGTATCTGCTCCCGGATATCCTGTCAGCTTTTCGGGAGCAATATCCAGGAGAACAGCTCAAAGTGTTCGAGACGGACAGCGCAGGTGTGGTGGATATGATCCTGACCCATAAAGCGGATGTGGGATTCACGGGGACGGTCCTGGAAAAAGGCGGCTGTACTTACCTGCCGTTTTATCAGGATGAACTGGTGATCATCACTCCTGCCGCAGAGCGTTTCCTCAGCAGGCAAGGGGAGGATGTGGCGGCATGGATCAGAGAAGAGCCGCTGATCTTAAGGGAAGAAGGATCGGGCACGAGAAAGGAGACTGCAAGGCTCCTGTCCCAGATGGGGATCGATATGGCAGAGTTCTGTATTGCGGCTGTCATGGAGAATCAGGAGACGATCAAACGTTCTGTCAGGAGCGGGATGGGGATCTCTATCCTGTCCGGGCTTGCGGCTGAGGATGACGTGCGCGCGGGAAAGCTCCTGGAATTCCCTCTGGGAGCGGAAGGGGGAAGCCGGTCGGTCAACCTTGTATTTGACGCGGCCTATCCGGTGCTCCCGGCAGCGGATAAGCTGATCCGAAAGGTAAAAGAGATCTATAAGGTAAAAGAAATCTATAAGGAAAAGAGACCTGTAAGATAAAAGAGAGCTGTAAGATAAATGAGAGCTGTCACGCCGGGGATAAGCTCACTGATTTATAGATATTATCTATAAGTGAAAAAGAGTTATCGCGGTTTTCGATTAGACGGGTGCGGCAGCGCAGTTTATACTGATATCAGCGGAACTATCGCAGAAAAAGGACCCGCGGGAAAAAGGCGCGGGGAACCGGCGGAAGAGCGGAAGGAAGCGGAAAAGATACTATGATCTACATGGACAATGCGGCAACTACGATACATAAACCGGAAGAAGTCAGGGCGGCTGTAATGGCCGCCTTTGATACGATGGGAAATGCGGGAAGAGGGGCGTCTGTCCCCGCGCTGGACGCTTCCAGGATCATCTATGGCACCAGAGAAAAGCTGGCGCGTTTGTTTCATGCAGGAGATCCGAGGCGGATCGTATTTACGGCGAACTCCACAGAGAGCCTGAACATCGCGCTGAAGGGCCTGTTTTCCGGAGGGGATCATGTAATTACCACAGTGCTGGAGCACAACTCCGTGCTGCGGCCGCTCTATGAATGCCGGGAGAATGGCGTGGAGCTTACAATCCTGGGATGCGACGGGAAGGGAAGGATCTCTTATGAGGAGATGGAGGCAGCGGTACAGGCGGATACAAAAGCAGTCGTCTGCACCCATGCGTCCAACCTGACCGGGAATATGACTGATCTGGAAAGAGTGGGAACTATGGCAAAACGGCATGGGCTTCTTTTTGTCGTGGACGCGTCCCAGACCGCAGGAGTCTGGCCCATCGATGTGGAGAAAATGCAGATCGATGTGCTCTGTTTTACCGGCCATAAGAGCCTGCTCGGTCCCCAGGGGACAGGCGGGATGTATGTCCGGGAAGGCGTGCATATCCGTCCGCTGCTCTCAGGCGGGAGCGGAATCGATACTTACAATGAAAAGCATCCCGCAGAGATGCCCACTGCGCTGGAGGCGGGGACTCTGAACGGTCACGGGATCGCCGGGCTGGGCGCTGCCCTGTCCTGGATCGAAAAGACCGGTATGGACCGGATCAGGCGGAGGGAACTGTCCCTGATGAGAAGATTTTACGACGGAGTCTTCCGGATACCGGGAGTCACGGTGTACGGGGATTTTGAGACAGAAAAGAGGGCTCCGGTCGTATCCCTGAATATCCTGGATTACGACTCTTCCGAGGTAAGCGACGAGCTCAGCACTGTGTACGGGATCGTTACGCGTCCCGGCGCGCACTGTGCGCCTCTGATGCACAGGGCGCTGGGGACGGTGGAGCAGGGAGCTGTGCGGTTCAGTTTTTCCTTCTTTAATACCGAAGAGGAAGTGGATCTTGCGATAGATGCCGTGAGAGAACTGGCGCGTGAATGAGAGTGCGCGCCTCGGAAAAAGCAGGAGGGAAACGAACATGGATCTGTCAGATTCGAAGAAAAAACTCGCCCTGGCCGGGATCATCTGCGGCGTTGCGGCAGCATGCCTTGCGGCTTTTGGGAACCCGGCAAATATGGCATTCTGTATCGCGTGCTTTATCAGGGATACAGCCGGAGCGCTTGGAATGCATTCCACAGCGACCGTACAGTATGCGCGGCCGGAGATCATCGGCCTTGTACTGGGAGCATTCATTATCTCCATGGCGACAAAGGAGTACCGCTCTATGGCAGGATCGTCGCCCATGGTGCGCTTTGTCCTGGGGATGATCCTGGCGGTCGGCTCACTTGTATTCCTGGGCTGTCCGCTCAGGATGATCATCCGCATGTCAGCGGGAGACCTGAACGCCTGGGTGGCGCTGATCGGGTTTGTCCTCGGCGTGGGAACGGGAGTCGTCGCATTAAAGAAAGGATTCAGCCTGGGAAGGGCCCATGTGGCAAACCGGATGAACGGGTATGTGCTGCCTGTGCTGCTGGCAGGCATCCTCGTACTGGCGCTGGCGACAACGCTGCTCAAGAGCAGTGAGAGCGGCCCGGGGAGCATGCACGCACCGATATGGATGTCTCTGATCGGAGGACTTGTATTCGGAGCTGTGGCCCAGAAATCCAGGATGTGTTTCGCGGGGAGCATCCGCGATGTGATCCTGATGAAAAATTTTGATCTGCTGACTATCATCGGAAGCTTCTTTGTGGTCATGCTGGCGTTTCACATCGCGACAGGCAGATTTGACGCTGCGTTTGATACGCCGGGAGTTATCGCCCACTCAGAACATCTCTGGAATATCCTCGGGATGTATGCGGTGGGATTCGCCGCTGTCCTTGCGGGCGGCTGTCCTCTGCGCCAGCTGATCCTTGCAGGACAGGGGTCTTCGGATTCCGCGGTGACTGTGCTGGGTATGTTTGCGGGAGCTGCCCTGGCCCACAATTTCGGGCTGGCAGCAAGCGCCACGGCAGTGAACGCCGAGACAAAGGAAGTGGCCGCGGGCAGTGTGCCGCTTTACGGGAAAGTGGCTGTCATCATCTGTATCGCGGTCTGCTTTTTGATCGCATTTTTGAATAAGAGGAACGAAGGAAAGTAGGGAAATGGAAATGAAGATCGTAGATGCAAGAGGGCTGTCCTGCCCGGAGCCGGTGATGCTCACGGAAGCGGCGTTAAAGGAAGGCGGAGGACCGGTAAAAGTGCTGGTGACAGAGCCTCATCAGAGAATGAATGTAGAAAAATATGCAAAAGACCACGGCCGGAAAGCTGTCTCAGAGGAGACGGAAGACGGATTTGCGGTTGTGATCGGGTAAGGGAAGAGCGGACATGAGGGAAAAAGAGCTGAGACTTGTGGTGACATTTCACACGACAGCAGACGCGATGGCAATGGAAAAGGCCTGCCGGGAACAGGATGTCCCGGGCAGGCTCATCCCTGTCCCGCGATCGGTTTCCGCAGGGTGCGGCCTGGCATGGTGCGCGCCGCTTACAGATCGGGAGAAGCTCTGCACGGTCATGGAAGAGCAGGGGATCGGCCCGGAAGGACTGCACGAGTGTCTGGTGCGCGTATAGCGAGGGACAAGCACAAAACTCTGTCACATTTATAACACATAACTTTCACACAATATTGTTAACCTTTAAGACGTGCTTAAATGCCTGTCAGTCTCATAGAATGAGAGCAGGCGGGCGCGTCTTTTTCTTATGGAAAGGCCGCAGGGGCAACGATATGTTTTAGGAGGGTATTGCCTTGATCGAAGTAAGGAATCTGGTAAAGAAGTACGGGGACCATCTGGCTGTGGACCATCTGAGCTTTCAGATCGAAGCGGGGCGGATCTACGGCTTCCTGGGACCAAACGGAGCGGGAAAGTCTACGACCATGAATATCATGACCGGTTATCTCGGCGCGACAGAAGGCGAGGTGCTCATAGACGGGCATGATATTTTGAAGGAGCCTGAAGAGGCGAAGCGGCATATCGGCTATCTGCCGGAGCAGCCGCCGCTGTATATGGACATGACTGTCCGCGAGTATCTGGAATTTGCGGCGGAGCTGAAAGGGCTTAAGAAGAAGCAGCGCTCCGACGGGATCGAAGAGGTAGAGAAGCTGGTAAAGATCAAAGACGTGGAACACCGTCTGATCAAAAATCTGTCAAAGGGATACAGGCAGAGGGTGGGGCTGGCACAGGCTGTCCTCGGCTTCCCGGAGATCATCATCCTGGATGAGCCGAGCGTGGGGCTGGATCCGAAGCAGATCATAGAGATCCGGGAGCTGATCCGGAAGCTGGCAAAGAACCACACAGTGATCCTCAGTTCGCACATTCTCGCGGAAGTAAGAGAAGTATGCGACTATATCATGATCATATCCAAAGGGAAGCTGGTGGCAAGCGATACGCCGGAAAATCTGGAGCGCATGCTCGGGCAGAATAATATCGTGGAGATCGAGGCAAGGACAACAACGGCAGAGGTGCGCAGGATCCTGAAAAACGTGCCGGGCATTGAGACGATCGAGGCGCAGTCAACAGGGAACGGCATCACAAAGGGCAGCATCTGTGAGAAAAAAGGAGCGGATATCCGGGAAAGCGTGTTCCGCGCGTTTGCGTCAGCCGGCCAGCCGCTGCTGACGCTGAAAACCTCCGGGACCAGTCTGGAGGATGTTTTCATGGAGCTGACACAGAAAGAGACGCTTCCGGCAGCATTTGCAAAGAATACCGGCTGGGAAGAAGTTGTGCCGGAAGAAGCGGAAACAGCGAGTGCGGGAGCAGATGCAGTGAGTGCAGAAGCGGATGCAGAAGAAGTGGAGACAGCAGAAGCTGACATTCGGAAAATAATGGCGGGAAAGGGGGAAGAGTAAGATGCTGGCAATTTATAAAAGAGAATTGAGATCCTGTTTTCAGTCCATGACAGGTCCTGTGTTTGTGGCGTTCCTGATCGCTTTTACAGGGATTTATTTCATGGCGTACAATATGATGTCCGGATACCCGTATTTTTCCTATACATTATCCGGATCGCTGATTGTATTTATCGTGGGGATCCCGCTGATCACGATGAGGAGCTTTTCAGAAGAGCGAAAGAATAAGACGGACCAGCTCCTGCTGACAGCGCCGGTGAGCCTGCCTAAAGTTGTGCTCGGAAAATATCTGGCAATGGCAACGGTCATTGCCATACCAAATGTAATCTTCTGTATCTTCCCGCTGATCATCCGCTCTCAGGGGACAGCTTATCTTACGGTGGATTACATTTCTATTGGGGTATTTTTCCTGCTTGGATGCGTATATGCTGCGATCGGGATGTTCCTCTCGGCTCTGACAGAGAGCCAGATCATCGCGTTTATCAGTACATTCGGCATTCTCCTGGTACTGTATCTCTGGGACGGGATCCTGTCCTTGCTGCCGACTTCTGCGGTGAGCGGCCTGGTGGGTGTGCTTATCCTTATCACGGTGGCGGCATTTTATGTCTGGCATATGACAGAGAATCCTGTCCTGTCCGGCGGGGTGGAGATTGTGGGCGCTGTTGTGAGCATCGCAGTCTATGTGCTCCGTTCGGAGGTCTATGAAAATCTTCTCTCAAACCTGCTGGGAAGGCTGGCGCTTGCCAATGTTTTCACCGGTATTACGTCCAACAATATTGTGGATGTGACGGGGATCGCACTGTACCTGTCGGTCATAGCGGTATTCGTATTTCTGACCGTGCAGGCAATCCAGAAGAGACGTTGGAGTTAGGAGGGCCGGACTGTGAAAAATAAAAAGAATATCAAAAATCTATTTCATACAACAGGGACAAGGCGGGGCGCGTACAGTGTAGGGCTGACTGTCCTGGTGCTTGCCGTGGTGATCGTATTTAACCTGGTCGTGGGGCAGATACCGAAGGCGTTCCGAAATATTGATGTGAGCAGTACAAAGATTTACGAGATATCCGATACGTCCAGAGATCTGCTGGACGGCCTGGACAAAGATGTGGATATGAAAGTGCTTGCAGTCAAAGACGAGACAGACGAGAGGATCACTACTTTTCTGAGCAAATATGCAGCACTTTCGGATAAGATCCATGTGGAATGGATCGACCCCGTGCTTCATCCGTCAGCACTGACGGATTATGAGACAACGGAAAATACGATTGTCGTTTCCTGTGAGGATACGGGGAAGACGACGACAGTCTCTTTCGGAGATATCCTTGTGATGGATGAGTATTCCTACTATTATTACGGGACTGCATCTTATACGGAGTTTGACGGCGAGGGCCAGCTGACGAGCGCGGTCAATTACGTAAGCAATGATGTGGAGAGGACCATTTATCAGACAACAGGGCACGGGGAAGGTACACTTTCTGCTACTGTGACAGATCTGATGGAAAAGAACAGTTATACGCTCTCGGAGCTGAATCTGCTCATGACAACTTCTATCCCTGACGACTGCGATCTTCTGCTCATGTATGCGCCGGTCTCAGACTTATCAGAGGATGAAGCGCAGATGCTTACAGATTATCTGGGAGCGGGCGGGAAGCTTATGATCCTGCTGGGGGATACGAGTGCCCTGGATCTTCCAAACCTGGCGGGCATCCTGAAAACATACGGTATCCAGGCGGCGGACGGCTATATCGCAGATCCGGCAAGATGCTATCAGAATAATCCGTATTATATTTTCCCGGAACTTCCTGTGTATGGGGATATGGCAGAGGGAATCGAGTCGCAGATGGTGCTGCTGACCAATACGCATGGAATGACTCTTACTGACCCGGAACGTGATACGATCACGACATCCGTGTTTATGTCGTCATCTGACCAGTCCTATGCGGTTACGGAAGACGCGCAGCAGCAGGGTTCCTATGTCCTGGGTGCAACAGCGTCAGAGTCGGTCAGCACGGGGGACGATGATCCGGAAGATGACGGATCCGGAACAGACGAAACGGAGAACTCGGATGCTGACACTGATGCGGAGAATACAGAGGATACAGACACTGGTTCAGAGGATGGCGGGGAGACCTTAGAGAGCCGGCTTACTGTAATATCAGCCGCAAGCCTGATCGACCAGTCGATCACAGATACCTTCCCGCAGCTTGAGAATACACAGATTTTCATGAACGCAGTCGCGGCTAATTTCGACGGCGTGCAGAATCTGTCTATTGAGGCAAAGAGCCTGGGCGTGGAATATAATACAGTCCAGCACGCAGGGCTGTTCAGCATGCTGATGATATTCGGCATCCCGGCTGTGGTGCTGATCGGCGGATTTGTCGTATGGTTCAGGAGGAGAAGAGCATGACAGAGAAACAAAAAGAGCAAAAAGGCGGGATCCGAAAGCATAAGGGACTTTTCATCCTGGCAGCGGCTCTGATACTCCTGCTCGCAGTCTATTTCGGGCTGCGGGCATGGAACAGGAGCGAAGAGAAGAGCCGGGAAGAAGCCGACAAAGCCGCAGAGATCCATGTGACAGACACAAAGGCAGATGAGATCGTTTCTATGAGCTTTGATGTGGGAAATGGTGAGATGGCGTTCGACAGGACAGACGGCATCTGGCATTATACGCCGGATGAAGACTTTCCGCTGGCGCAGAGTTATCCGGAAGATATGGCGGCAGCACTGGGGGATATCACAGCAGACCGGGAGCTGGAGGATGGAGACAGCCTTGCTGACTACGGTCTGGAGGAACCGGTGTACACGCTGAGTTTTACAGATGCGGACGGAAATAGAACAGATCTGTATTTCGGAAATATGACCGGGGAAGATTACTATGTCACCGTGGGTGATGCCGGAATTGTGTACACAGTGGCATCCATAGTCATTGATCCCTTCAATCATACACTGGATGATATGGCCCAGCTCGATGAGTATCCGAATATCGGCAGCGGCAATCTCGTAAAAGAGACGATCATACAGAATGGAGAGACCACAGTATACGACAGTGCGAACGAAGATCAGGAAGAAGATATCACAGCAGTGGTAGGCGGTCTCGGCGCGGTGGAATTATCCGAAGCAGCGGACTACTCTGTGGCAGATGAAGACCTGGTCGGATTCGGGCTCGATGAGGCATCCAGGATTACTGTGGAAGCAGTTTATACAGAGGACGATGAAGAAAAAACACTGACCCTGTTTATCGGGGGAGAAGACGGAGACGGGAATCGGTATGTAATGATCAATGATTCACGGATTGTGTATCTGATCTCAGATGAGATTTGTGATAATATTCTGAATATTTGAGGAAAAGGGGTCAGACCCCTGTTAACAGGGGTCTGACCCCTTTGG
>DWUV01000093.1 GCA_019120595.1 Candidatus Mediterraneibacter tabaqchaliae
ATACTATATAGACATTGTACCTCTACAGGAATAAAAAGTCGAGAGTTATACGCGTATTTGTATAACACGTATAACCCCCGATAAAATCCAATCTTCTTATACTTTTAAAAATCTTTCATGAAACAACCCTGTATCACTCCCCGTCCGTATATCTCTTAAATCCTTCCCCGTATACTTCGCTGATCTCCGTAAACATGAAAAACGCTTTTTCATCCGCCTCCTGCACTGCTTCTTTTACCAGGTATGCCTCTGCTTTTGAGCAGGCGCACAGGAGGACCTCTCTGTCTTTCCCCGTATAAGCGCCGACTGCCCGCAGGGACGTAACGCCCCGTGCCGCCCGCTCTCCGAGCCGTTCCGCCACCGCTTTTCCATTCCCGGTTATGATGACAGCCAGTGTTCCCGCGCCCACGCCATAGAGGATCTTGTCAACGACCGCCGCTGCTGTAAATGTGGCAAGCACACCGTACAGCACGGCGTCAACATCCCCGAACACGGGCCAGCCGAGCAGGATCACCGCCAGGTCGATCAGCATGGTGATCACCCCGATGGTCATATGCGGCTTCTTTTTCTTGACCGCAAGCACCAGAAAATCAATGCCGCCTGATGAGGATCCGCGAATATAGAACAACGCCATCCCGGCTCCCAGGAGCGCTCCCGAACACACTGACGCGATCAGCCGGTCGCCGCTGTACATGGGAAAGAGCGGGAACACCAGATCCAGAAATAAGGAGGAGATCACCATGGTGGTTGCGCTCTTTAAAAGCAGGCGCTTCCCCACTGCACGGTAACTGATGATGACCAGGGGGATATTCAGCAGGAGTGTCACCGTCCCTACAGGCAGTCCCCACAGATAGTCCATGATCAGCGCAAGCCCGGAGACGCCGCCCGGGGCGAAGCCTGCGTTTCCCGCAAAAGTATAAATACCGGCAGCATACAGGATGCTGCCGGCGATATTGTAGAGGAAGTCCCACAGGATCTCCGCTGCCTTTGTTTCTTTTTTACTTTTCATTTGACTGCTCCTGTACTTTAATATAGTCAGGATGCGCATTTCACAGGAAAAAATTCATTTTCTCTACTGTTATTTGATCTCCGCCCTTGCAGCCGCGTCTTTATAATACTTAAATCCTGTAAACACTTCGTTCTTGTACGGATTAATCTTACGCTTCTTAGACGCGTAGATTATATAAGCCAGTGCCGCTATATTGGTCACCAGAGCAAGCGCGCTGACCACTGTCATCATCGTGGGATCAGCATTTGCATTCCCACCTGCGGCAATGCCGTTTAATGTACCATCCGCGTACAGCTTCGGGAGCGTTGCCCATGGAAATATCTGCGTACCGTCTGAGAGCGTTTCCTGGAACAGCGGGAACACCTGCGCGAACATACACCAGATGCAGAGCGTATTGGCACGGTTCATGATCCATCCCCCTTTGTTCCACAAAAGCGCCGCGATAGTCGGAGCCAGAAGGAGCGCCACACCGCAGAACCAGGAATGCGTCGGCAGACAATTATATGTATATGCGAAATTCCAGATATCATATACGATGATATATACCCAGATCATATCAGGCCAGATCATATCTTTCTTATCTTTAGAAGAATAAACAGCCCACCAGCCCGTCATACAGAAAATATTGATGATTCCTGCAAGACCGTTAAATACATTGTGCCATCCTCCGTACAGCCATACATCCTCAGATGACAGCCACCACGAATACCATCCATTAATGGCGGATTCAAAATCACTTGCAACCGCGATCAGTATATTGATCGCCACAATTACGAACGGATACGCTTTAAACCAATGTGACTTTCCAATGCCCCATCCATATTTGATCATCATAAAGCCGATACAGCCCGCCAGGGACGCGTACAGCTTTGCATAGTGAAACCAGCCGTTCATGTAAATATAGGTCTGGTTTTCCAGCGCCCACTGCGCACCCATAGCAGCCCCAACCGCGACCACAATGAAATACACTGTCAAAACCGCCGGCACGGCAACAAACATCAAAATCCCTCCAGCCTTTGTCCTGCGGGCAAATTCGTTGAGAAGAATCAGCGCCGCCAGCACGCCGAGCATGGCGATCCATTGCGGTATCGCGTCCGAACCATAAACATGAAATAACATAATTTAGTTCCCCCTTTTCTCTGAGTCAATCTGTCTTTATAAATATCCCGTCCTGTCTGCTTTTTATTCAGATCCTTCCGCTTTAAAGCTGTTCTGCCGGGCGGGGCCCCTGTCATTATATTACTTTGCCTCTATTTCTCTGATACTGCACTCATTTCCCGTAAGCAGATATGTCTCCCAGCTCCTGCAATGCGGACATTGCCTTCCGTACTCCACGGTAGGATATGTCTTCCCGCAGGACTCGCAGTATGTGACAGCAGGCATCATTTCAATCCTGAGCTCTGCATTTTTAATGAGAGGAAATTTTTCTCTGTAATACTTCCAGCAGTCTGTCATATATTCCGGAACGATCGAGCTGACTTCACCCACTTCCAGTGTAACAGATGCTATCTCGCTCAGCCTGTTCTCTTCTGCCACTCCTGTCAGAGTCTTTGTAATATGTACGATGATCCCCAATTCATGCATCCCGACACCTTCTATTTCTTAAATTTAATCCGGATCGCTCTCTTAAGCGCATAGGGAAGGATCCCTTTCAGCTTATCCTCCGCCGGGCGCATTATACTTGCTTCCGGAAGGTCCCTGCTCAGATGGATTGCTTCGAACTCACATTTTGTTGTACAAAGCCCGCATCCGATACATTTGTTCTCATCCACCACAGTCGCGCCGCTGCCCAGACAGCGCGCGGCTTCCTTTTTAACCTGTTCCTCCGTAAAAGAAGACCTCAGATCCCGGAATGTTTCTTTTGCATTACCAGCTTTTCTGCCCGGCACCTGCCTCTTAGCACTGTCAAATTCTTCTATGACAATATCTTCCTTATCCAGCTCAGTAAACCGCCTTAAATCCCTGCCCAGTGTAAGCGAATGTCCTTCATGTACAAAACGATGGATAGACTCACATCCCTGCTTGCCTGCTGCTATGGCATCAATAGCAAATTTAGGTCCTGTATACACATCTCCGCCGACAAAAATATCCGGCTCTTTTGTCTGATATGTAACAGGATCCGCAACTGCTGTCCCGTTTCTGTTTAATTCTACTGCAGTACCGTCCAGCAGTCCTCCCCACAAAACAGACTGACCGATTGAGAGTATCACATTTTCACAGCTCACTTCCAGGCAGTCTTCTTCATCGTATTGGGGTGAAAATCTTCCGTCTCTGTCAAATACTGATACACACTTTTTCAGTACGATCCCGCAGACTTTTCCTTCTTTCTGCAGGATTTCTTTCGGTCCCCAGCCACAGTTGATCGTAATCTCCTCTTCTTTCGCCTCTCTTACCTCATCTGCAGCAGCCGGCATTTCTTTTTCCGTTTCCAGACAGAACATAGTAACAGTATCCGATCCGGCACGCACTGCGGTCCGCGCCACATCAACAGCAACATTCCCCCCTCCTATGACCACCGTCCTGCCGGTAAGTTTCACATTTTTTTCATCCAGGTTGACCTGCCTGAGGAACTCCACGCCGGTAAGAACCCCCTGTGCGTCTTCCCCCGGTACTCCTGCCATCCTTCCGCCCTGGGCGCCTACTGCTACATAAAACGCTTTGTACCCCCGGTCCCTCAATTCCTGTATCGTAATATCGGTGCCGACATTTACGCCGCAGCAAAACTCGATCCCCATCTTTCTGAGAACACTGATTTCTGCCTCGATCACAGATTTTTCCAGTCTAAATGACGGGATCCCGTTCAGGAGCATTCCCCCTGGTCGTTCTTCCTTTTCAAATATAGTGACCGGATACCCTTTTGTCCTGAGGTAATATGCCGCTGACATTCCCGCCGGCCCGGCTCCTATCACAGCAATCTTTTCTTCAAACTGTCTGCCTTCATGATTTTCACATACAGGAATGTACCTGTTTTCCTCTTTCAGCTCCTGCTCGGCAATGAATTTTTTGATCTCATCGATCGCTACTGCCTGATCAATCGTCCCTCTTGTACATTCGTCCTCGCACCGCCGGTTACAGATCGCTCCGCATACAGCCGGAAACGGATTTTCATGTTTGATCAGTTTCAGGGCATCCATATACCGGCCATCCGCAGCCATCTTAATATATCCCTGAACAGGAAGGTGTGCCGGGCACGCTGCTTTACATGGAGATGTCCCCGTCTCATAGCAGTTTATCTTTGCATGGTCTCTGTAATCCGGATCCCACTTATCCCTGCCCCATTTCACATTATCAGGAAGCAGCGATTTCGGGTATTTAATCTCGCCGTGTTTTGTGCAAAGCTTCTGTCCCAGCTTTGCCGCTCCTACCGGACAGACTTCAACGCACTGCCCGCACGCTACGCACTTTGCGCTCTCCACATGCGCTCTGTAAGCAGACCTTGACATGTTAGGCGTATTAAAAAGTTGTGAAGTCCTCAGCCCGTTACATACGCCGGGAGCACAGTTACATATCGCAAAGATCTTCTCCTCGCCGTCAATATTAGTGATCTGATGTACGAACCCGTTCTTTTCCGCCCTCTCAAGGATCTCCATGACTTCATCCAGATCAATATAACGTCCCTTCCCTGTCTCCACAAGATAATCTGCCATATCTCCTACGCCTATGCACAGATCTCCTTCTATCTCGCCGCATCCTTCACCGCGCATCCTCTGCTGTCTCCGGCATGAACAGGCGCCTACTGCATATTTATCCTGATACTTTTTAAGCCAATGCGAAATATGTTCCACACTGGCAGATTCCTGATGGGCCGGTATCGCTTTCTCCACCGGGATCACATGCATCCCTATCCCTGATCCTCCCGGCGGCACCATGGGAGTCACTTTCTCGAGCGGAAGCCTAGACATATTTTCGAAGAAATCAGCGATCACAGGATGCTCCTCTGTCTGCTTCTTATTCATCATCATAAATTCCGCGCATCCCGGCACGAACATAGGCAGTACATACTGCTTATGGCGGTCCTCATTCTCCCAGTTATACTCGATCATGCCGATCACTGACATCTCATCCAGCAGTTCCTGTACCCTCTGCTTATCTTTCTTTGCCTTTTTGGCAATTTCTTCAAGCGTCATGGGTTTCCTGACCTTCATCGCAAGACACACCTCTGCCATCTCATCCGTCAGCACTTCCGCTAATCCCCAGTATTCCGGATCATCAACAGTTACCTTGTGCCCGATCCGGTCCGTGATCATCTGCCCCAGTTTCAGGATCAGCGTTCTTTCCTCACTCATCTCTCTCCTCCTTCCATACAGGTCTTATCAGTTTTTACAAGTTCTCCTTCTTTCCGATCCATTGTTCTGTCTGCTCCCTGAGCCATCTGTACCATTCTTCCATCCCCTCTCCTGTCTTTGCGGAAACAGGGATGATCTTCATTTCAGGATTAAGTCTCAGTGCTCTTTCTATGCAGGCATCAATATCAAAATCAAAATACGGCAGCACATCTGTCTTATTGATCAACAGGCAGTGGCATACCTTAAACATCAGCGGATATTTCAGAGGCTTATCATCTCCCTCCGGAACGCTTAAGATCATCGCGTTTTTCACGGCCCCGGTATCAAACTCAGCCGGGCAGACAAGATTTCCCACATTCTCAAGGATTGCCAGATCCACATCTTCTGTTCCGAGTTCCTGGAGTCCCTGCCGTGTCATATCTGCATCCAAATGGCACATACCACCGGTGTGCAGCTGTATTACTTTCACCCCTGTCCTGCTGATCGTATCTGCGTCTACTGCACTGTCAATATCAGCTTCCATAACTCCGATCTTCAGATCTTCTTTCAGCCTGCTGATCGTGCGTCCGAGCACAGTTGTCTTCCCACTGCCCGGAGATGACATCAGATTGAGGAGAAATGTCTTTTCTTTTTTTAACTCTTCTCTTACTTTTTCTGCCTCTCTGTCGTTGTCCGCGAATACTCTCTGTTTTATCTCATATACTTTATACATTGCGATTCTCCTGTCAGCTTTTTTATTCTTTCTCTCTGCTCTTCCGCAGATTATTTTTTATCTTCCGGCTCCTCCATGCCCCTGAACCTCCCCGCTGGATCTTTGACCAGGAGGATCACCATCCAGATTACCAGTCCAAATACCACAGCCGCCGCTCCGAGAAATGCGTCATTAAGCATATCTCCCGCCTCAGGTCTGAAATACTCTGCTCCAAGCTCTGCATACTCAAATACTGCATCTACCATCCACATCAGCGACGCTCCCCAGTACATATAGCACAGCGCTGATAAATCCAAAGCCCCCTTCCCCAGACTCCTATACCACAAAACAGTCACTGTGACAGCCGCAGCTGTCATGATCAATAAAGTCATACCTCATTCTCCTATCCTGTTTTCCTGGCAGGCCACAGCGCTTCTTTTTTCTAAAACCGCGCTTACTTTTACCATAGCAGCCCATACAATGGTAATACACGCTGCCATGGCAGTTCCTGTCGTCATCATTTCCCTGAGCATCGCCGCAGTATCCTGCGCATTATACATTGCTGTAAGGAACGGGAAATACGGAACAAGTTCCCCATGCCACAAATGTTCAAAAGCAAGGATCGCAGATCCTCCCCACAACAGATTTGAAAGCCATTTAACTTTTCTCAGCGGGATCCTTTTTCCCTCCTCACGCTCTTTTGTCCCGCACTTCTCCTCTCTTTTTACTGCTGCTGTCACCACTGCCGCTTCTACTGTCGTAACTATAAAGCACGCCATACTCTTTCCTCCTATCCTAATTCTTATACGTCAGCCCTCTCACAAGCAGGTCGACTGCGATCTCAACCTGAAGAGCCAGTCCATTCTGTTCGTTAAGGGCTAGCAGGCTTCCATTCCAGGAAAGCTTTTTCATCAGGCCGAATACACTGTGCGCCAGAGAGTAACAGACTTCCTCGGAAGACCATTCGAAAGACAGCGTCCCATCTTTCTTTCCTTTATCCAAGGCGTCTATTACTCTCGGCTTCAGGCTCATTATGCAATCTTCATACTCTTTCAGTCTTTCCACCGTAAGTCCATACTTTCTGACAAAAACATCAAATTCCTGAAGATACTTAAGGAAGGCCTGCTCGTGCTCAAATATCTGTTTAAGGCCGTCCATTATGCATTCTAACTGCTTTTTTCCCGTCAGATCTGTATAGCCTTTCCTGTCCGCCACATTCAGATATGTACCGGCAATCTTCTCCCAGTAGGCAACGCCGCTCTGTATTGCCAGCTCTGCCTTCGTCGAATAGTATCGATAGATCGTAGCGCTTCCTACTCCTGCTTTTCCCGCGATTTCCTCGACAGATGTCTCCTGTATCCCTTTTTCGCAGAAAAGTTCTAATGCACTTTCCAGAATTCTTTCCGAACGGTATTGTATCTGCCTCTGTCTTGCTTCAGATCCTCTCACTGCTGTCACCTGTACCCTATGCTTTTTATATAATTTTTATTTCTGATAGTTATACTATCAAATTTATGCATATTATTCAATATTCTATTATATAAATATTATTTTTGTATATTTTGCACAATATTCTATTTGTCCATAAGATAATATAATCGTCAGATACATTTCTTCTAAAGAAAAAACAGAAGTAGGCAGCTTTATTTTGCGATTCCTTCTGTTTTTTTATTTTATGACACAGGAGATCTGAATTTACATTTTTGCCGTGCGCACTCCGCCGTGCGCAGCTCGATTCCGCTTCGCTCCATCTCGCTCACGGGCTGGCGCCCTATGCCGAAATAAAAGAAGAGCCAAGGGAAAATGCAAGCACTTTCCCTTGGCTCTTCTTTTATTTCGGCGCACGGCTTGTAGCCTTACGCGTAATTTACTCGATGATGGAAGCAACAGTTCCTGATCCTACTGTACGTCCACCCTCACGGATAGCGAATCTCAGACCTTCCTCCATAGCTACCGGATGGATCAGTTCAACTGTCATTGTAACGTGATCTCCAGGCATGCACATCTCTGTGCCTTCCGGAAGCTCGCAAACGCCTGTAACGTCTGTTGTTCTGAAGTAGAACTGCGGACGGTAGTTGTTGAAGAACGGTGT
>DWUV01000009.1 GCA_019120595.1 Candidatus Mediterraneibacter tabaqchaliae
GGAAAGTGTCTCAGCGTAAGTCGTCAGACCGCGGATGCCAAGCTCCAGCTCGGTCGCTTCCTCCGCGGAACACTGTGTGAGCACGCCCGGGCGTCCCACCTGGGATCCGATCAGGAGCGCCATCGCGCTCAACGGTGCATAGCGCGCCACACCCATGGTCGTCTCTTCCTCTGCGAATCCTCTGAGGGCTCCCTCCGCGGCGTCCGCTGCGATCTGAACAGGGTCGTCCTTTAAGTTCGTGATATGCGCCTGGTTTCCCGGCGTTCTTCTCGCGCGGATCTTCTGCATTCCCATCATGAGCTCCACCACATTCAGGTGGTTCATGACTTCTGCCATCTTCGCCGGCGTGATGCCGGAGATCAGCTCCAGGATCTCCTTTCTGGAGACATTGATATCCACGATCATCCTGGCGATATCCAGAGAGGATACGGACATGGACTTCTCCGTCCTCTCGATATTGATCGCGTAATCAGCGATGAACTGATCGATAAAGTCAAAATCCTCGCGGTACTTTCCGTCCAGTTCCACGATCCTGCCGTCCTCTACCCTGACGGAAGGCTCCGGGTCATACGGGCTGCTCATCGCCACAAAGCCCATCTCCGGCCATTCATTGATGTAGCCGTCCAGATTGACCGGGCGGGCATCCAGTGTTTCAATTCTTTTTGAACGTTTCATAGTGTCTTACTCTCCCTGCGGAAAACTATATATTGGTATGATCTCGTCCGCCTGCCGCCAGATATGTACGGCAGACATTTCTAAAGGTAATTATACTATAATCACAGGAGAATAGCAACATAAGAATCGAGAAATATGACAAAAAACCACAGGAAATAAAACAGAAAACCACACAAAACCACATTTTGAGCAGCGGTATCTCAATGGGGAGAACATAACTGACAGGAAACGGGCAGATGGGGAAGCGGCAGGAAAACAGGCGGGGAATCAGTCGGGAAAACAGAAGCGGGCGGGCAGAGGGTGTGGACATGGCGGCGGCAGATGTTATAATGGATTAAGCGCCTGCCCGGATATTCTGCGGCACGGCGGATGCAGGCGGCTGTTGTATGAGAGACTGCCGCGGAGGAGAACGGAGAGAAGATCATGAGAGATGAGATCATTAGAAAGATGAAGGAGACGGCGGATGACATCTTCTGCCACCCGGAGCTGTCCCTGCGGGAAACCTATTCTTCCCGCAGGCTGGCACGATTCCTGGAAAGCGAAGGCTTTGAAGTAAGCTGGGGGACTGCGGGCTTTGAAACCGCATTTACCGCGGAGTGGGGCAGCGGCAGACCGGTCATCGGGTTCCTGGCGGAATACGATGCGCTCCCCGGGCTGGGGCAGGAGTGTGTGCCCGAGCAGAAGGGCAGCGGCGGTCCGGGGCACGGGTGCGGGCACAATCTCCTCGGGAGCGCCTGCGCGGGTGCGGCGTGCGCGCTGAAGGACAGGATGGAAGAGGAAGGCCTGGCGGGAACGGTGCGCGTGTACGGATGTCCGGCTGAGGAGATCGTGGTCGGGAAGATCCGGATGAATGAGCAGGGGGTCTTTGACGGCCTGTCCGCTGCTGTGACATGGCATCCTTTTGACCGGAACAGGGTCAGCTATGATATCTGGCAGGCCCAGGATATCAAGAACTATAAATTTTACGGAAAGGCAGCGCACGCGTCAAAGCATCCTGAGATGGGGCGCAGCGCCCTGGACGCGGCGGAGCTCATGAACGTGGGCGTTAATTACCTCAGGGAGCATGTGGCGGATGATGTGGGGATGCATTATACCTATACGAATACAGACGGACCGGCAAATATAGTGCCGCCCTATGCGGAGACGAATTACTTTATCCGTTCCTGCAAATGGGAGCGGACGCTGGATGCCTCAGAGAGAGTGGATAACTGTGCGAGGGGAGCTGCCCTCATGACCGGGACAAGGGTGGAGATCGAGCGGGTGACATGCAATAAAGAAATGAAGCCGAACCGCACACTGGCAGAGGTGTTTTATGAGGAGATGAAGGGAGTCCCTCTTCCGGAATATACAGAAGACGAGATCAGGTTCGCGGAGAGGATCACAGAGAATGCCGGGCTGGTCAGAGACAGGGAGAAAGATGCCGGGATGTTTTCCGGGCTGGAGCCGCTGGAGGACGAGCCGGTCCCACTGGCGATCGGCACGGATGTGTCGGATGTAAGCCACACAGTGCCCACTGTCATGCTCAGCGCCGCGTGCATGTGCAGGGACACGCCTCTCCATCACTGGGCGGCGACAGCCCAGGCGGGGATGAGCATCGGACAGAAGGGCATGCTCTATGCGGCGGAATGCATGTACAGAGGAGCATACCGGCTTGTGAAGGAGCCGGAACTGATCAGGAAGGCATGGCAGGAGATGTGACCTTTTTGATGCGGTCCGGTTTGATGCGCCGCAGCGTGTATTTATGCAGGTGCTCCGGTCTGATCTGAACCGTCGCGGTTATCTGACAAACACATATTCACGGTCAGTGGATAAATCTTCCCGGTAATGCCAGCCGGGACTGTCGAAATCCCGGACGTCAGCCGCGCGGGTGATCTGGTTTTCCGCCATCCAGCGCACCATCTCACCGCGTGCGGCCTTTGCCTGTGTCCCCTTGACTTTGACCCTGCCGTCCGACAGTTCTCCGAAGATACAGGTGATACAGGCAGGGGCGCTGCCCGGGAAGGCAGGCTCCCCGGATGAAAGAGAGACTGTACTGCGATGCTGTTCCAGCCAGGGCAGGACGGCCTTGCTGTACTCGGCGGAAGCGAGATTGACAAGCTCGGTCGTGCCTTCGCGCAGTAGTTCTCTGTACAAAGTGTCTCCCCACCATCCGTACAGGTCTGTCCCTCTGTCCGTCGGCAGCTTTGCCTGCATTTCCAGGCGGTACGGGATCACTTTGTCCGTGGGGGACAGGATACCGTAGAAGCCGGAGAGGATGCGCAGATGGGAGACCGCATAATCCCACTGGGAGTCCGTGAAGACTCCGGGAGCTATGTGCTGGTACTGGATGCCCTCGTAGGAGAGGAGCGCAGGGGTGAGCGCGAGCACCGGAGAATACGTGTGGAGCCGCTCCCGGTTCAGTTCGGCGAGACGGTCGCTGCATTTCCAGAGCGATTTCAGTTCGGCGAGGCTTTTCCCTTTCAGTATGGAATGCAGTTCCAACGCCCGGTCAAGAAATACCGGGACTGTAAGCTCCCGGGGAGCGTCCTCTGTAATGTTCATTTTTTTGGCGGGTGAAATGATGATCTTCAGCATGAGTGATTCCTTTCCGGTTTTTTGTGTATGGGACGAGTATACCACAGAAGACGGGAAAAGGAGAACAAAGAAAAAGAGAAAAGAAGAAAAAGAGAAAAGGAGAATTTACACATATGGGAACAAAAATCATCCTCGGGTCTGCCTCACCGCGCAGGCGGGAGCTTTTAAGCCAGATCGGCATCGGATTCACAGTCAGGGTCAGCGATAAGGAGGAAGTCTATCACAGTGAGATCCCGGAAGAGATCGTAAAAGAGCTGGCACTCATGAAAGCGGAAAATGTCGCCACAGAAATCTTTGAAGAACAACAGGCTCAATTGGTCCGGGAAGAGGCGGACTTTGTGGTCATCGGCGCGGATACGGTCGTGGTGCTGGATCAGAAGATACTGGGGAAACCGGCGGACGGGGAGGATGCCTTCCGGATGCTGAAGTCTCTCCAGGGCAGGGCGCATGAAGTATATACCGGAGTGGCCGTGCTGTGCTGCAAAGAGGGAAAGATGCAGACTGTGCGCAGCCATGCGGTAAAGACAGCGGTGTATGTACATGAGATGACGGAGGATGAGATCCGTGGCTATATCGCTACAGGGGAGCCCTCAGATAAGGCAGGCGGCTATGGCATACAGGGGGCTTTTGCAAAATATATCGACCGCATTGACGGGGACTACTATAATGTAGTGGGGCTGCCGGTCTCCTTTGTATATCAGACGCTGAAAGAAATCGGGGCGCTGTGATACAGAGACGGAAGTGAAAACAGGATCACAGTCCGTATCCTGTTTCTGCACAGCTTTTCACACTGCTGTCCACAGAGAATCGCCGTGCTCCCGCAGCCATCTGCGCGCCTGCCGGTAATCGGGCAGGACAGATTCCACGATGGCATAGAATGCTTTTGAGTGGTTCATCTCCCTGCGGTGGGCAAGCTCATGGACTACAACATAATCCAGGACCTCTTCCGGCGCCAGGATCAGCCGCCAGTTAAAGTTCAGGTTCCCTTTGCTGCTGCAGCTCCCCCACCGCGTTTTCTGCTCGCGGATCGCGATCCGCCCGTAGGATACACCCATGATACGGGCATAATAAGCAGTTTTGCGGGTGAAGATATCCCTTGCGATGGAAATGTATCTGGCGCGGTCTTTGTCAGACAGCGGGGGACGCTCCGGGGCGGGATGCTCTTTCCTCTGTTTTTCGAAACGTGCGAGCTGCCGCATGACCCAGTCTTCCTTCTGCCGGACAAAAGCTTCGATAAAGCTGCGGGGACAGCGCTTCGGCGCGCGGACGATGACCCTGCCGTCAGGCGTGACCTGGAGGGCAGTGGTCCTGCGCGTACTGTATATGATCTCGTAGGTAAAAGGATGGTCCATGGGTGCACCTCGCTGGATGGAATGATACGATACGGTATGTAACGGGGAATGAGTGATATTTGACACATATAGAAATATTGACTATAATATACTTAACAAGACAGCCAGTAAGGGAGGTCAAGGCTCCCCGCCTGGCAAATAATGTTTAGCTAATAGCCGTCCATTCTTTACCAGAGAGCAGGGCGGCTATTTTCTATGTGTGTATGTCAGGATCGCAATGATCAGTAACGCTATGGATATGATTATCTGCAATTCTTCATAAGTACTCATAGACATCCCCTCCTGTGCAAGACTCAGGCGGAGAACCACAGCCGCTCTACCGGCTGCCTTGGTAAGTATAATATTCTCAATGTGCGCTGTGTCCGATTTTGGACGGCTTATTCGGTGTTTTTATCTCTCAGAGATTTAATATAATGAGCAAAACGTTCGATTTGTTTTAATTCTTTGTCTGTGTATCCTTCACCATCAAAGTATGCGGCAATGGCAGCAGACTCTTCAGGCGCTTGTGTTTCTGCGTCATCTTTCACAGAGTTACAAATGATATCCTCTGTCTTTTCATCACTTACAGTCCATCCCATCAAATAAGCAGGATTTACTTTGAAAAACGCTGCTATTTTTTCTATGGTTTCTGCTGATGGCTCGGTTTTTCCGCTTTCCCAGTTAAATACCGCATTTTGGCTGACCCCCAGGTAGGCGCCGAGCTCTTTCTGGGTAACGTGCCTGGATTTTCTTAATGATTTAATTCTACCAGATATATTAGGCATTTCATCATCTCCCAAACAAATAATAGCAAAATCGTGTATAAATTGTAATGTTCTATCAAAAATATAGGAACACAGTGTTATTGCGAATTAATAAATTCATAAGAATTTCCCCCTCTCCTTTTAAAAAATCTCCCCTATCATGTATACTGTAAGGGAGGTGATGACAATGTACAATATACTCGTATGTGACGACGACAAAGAGATTGTGGAAGCAATCGATATCTATCTGACCCAGGAGGGCTACCATGTCCTGAAAGCCTACGACGGCCTGGAAGCGCTTGATATCCTGGAGCGGGAAGAGATCAGCCTTCTGATCCTGGACGTGATGATGCCGCGGATGGACGGGATCCGCGCCACATTAAAGATCAGGGAGAAGAACAGCATCCCCATCATCATCCTCTCGGCGAAGTCCGAGGACGCGGATAAGATCCTCGGGCTGAATGTGGGGGCGGACGATTATGTGACGAAGCCGTTTAACCCGCTGGAGCTCGTGGCGAGGGTGAAATCCCAGCTCCGCAGGTACAATCAGCTGGGCGGTTCTGTGAAGGAAGACCAGGATGAGGTCTACGAGGTGGGCGGACTGCGGATCAATGACGATCTAAAAGAAGTCACCGTGGACGGCGAACCTGTGAAGCTGACGCCTATTGAGTACAATATCCTTCTCCTGCTGATGAAGAACCAGGGGCGCGTATTCTCCATCAGCCAGATCTATGAGTCGATTTGGAATGAGGAGGCGATCGGGGCGGACAATACGGTGGCAGTGCATATCCGCCACATCAGAGAGAAGATCGAGATCAACCCGAAAGATCCCCGGTACCTGAAGGTCGTCTGGGGCGTGGGCTACAAGATCGAGAAGATGTAAGGCAGGAAAGTGAAGAAGGGAGTTTTATGGGAAAATGGTACAGAAAGGCTGCCGTCAAGGCAGCTGTTTTGATCGCGGGGGTCTTGAGCGGCGCGGTATTTGTGACGTCTTTTGCTGTGGGGACCACATTCGCGGGGACGGCGGATCCGGCGAAGATCCTGAGCATGACAAACCAGCCTTATGAAGAGTCCGCGGACTTTAAGGCAGCGGTCAGCGATTCTATGTCGCAGGTCTTCCATATGTTCCGGCTGGAAGATCTTTTTGAGATGGACGGCGCGTACAACCCGGAGAAGCCGGTAGACGTAGTGGAATATTACCGGGACGGCAGGGCGGACGGCGAATATGCGGCAGGGGTTGCCTATACCCTGGGCGACCTGCTGGAGTGGGGAGAGGATTATTCCTCTGACGCGGGCGATGACTATACAGAAAACGGCGTGATCGTCTGCCAGAAGCCGGATGGACAGTATCACTATTATTATCTGGAGGAGTTCCTGGCACTCTTCGGAGCGGGAGAACTGAGGATGGAATTCGCTGACGCGTACATGAACCAGGAGATCTATCTCCAGGGACTGGAGAATGGCATGTACGAGTCTTCCGGGGCTTCCGGTGGGATGAAGATCCTGGGAAGCGACGGGAGCACGGTGTACACAGACTGCTGGAACTTCGGCCAGAGCCTGCGCGAGCAGTTCGCTCCTGTGGGGGCGGAAAACCTGCTCCAGCTGGTCAATGGGTCGGAGGATCTGAACGGAAAGCTGTCCGCTGTGTATGATGCTCTGGAAATGACCCTGGGCACGATCTATGATGAATTTTCCACGTATCAGTACGGCTGGGACCATCTGGAAGAAGGAAATACAAACCTTACTTATCTGTATATCAATACGGATACGAAAAGAGTGGAGACAAACAGGAGTGAGTACAGGGAATATGAGGATGCGGAGAAAAATCTGGAAGCGATGAAATCCGGGGACTATGTGAAGTATATGTTTGTCTATCCGAAGCTGAAAGATTTTGAGACCAATATGAATGTATCCGCATCGGGAGAATGGGAAGCGGTGAAAAGCCAGGAGACAGGCCGGGATTCGGGCATTATCTTCGCGGCTTCGGTGGACACGTCCTATCCGGTCCGGGATCAGTTCTATGAAGGCAGGGAGATCTACGATCAGAATGTTCCTTTCCTGCGGTACTCTGTGGCAGGATTTTTCGCGGGGGGGATCCTTCTGCTCATCTCTGCGGTGTGGCTCACCGCAGCGGCGGGGAAGCGGCCCGAGGATGAGGAGGTCCACCTGAATGCGTTTGACCGGTGGAAGACCGAGCTGGGGGCTGCGGCCGTGGTCCTTGCCTGGGCCTGTGTGACATGGCTCGCTGTAGGCGGAGAATATGTAGGCGGAAACTGGGGAGAACCATACTATGCCTACAGCTATTATAACCTGGCGACAGGGACAGAGCCGCAGGTTTATTCTGCAATGTTTACCCGGGATCTGGGGATGGCGGATGTGTTTACGGTCTTCTTGTACGGAGCATTTACCTTCCTGTGTTTCTTCTGGGGCTATACGAGCCTGGTCAGGAGGATCAAGGCGAAAATTCTCTGGAAGGGAAGTCTCCTTCTGGCAGTGATCCGGTTTTCGGAACGGGTGTTCCGCGCGCGCACCGTGACCGTGAGGGCGGGACTTCTGTTTGGGGGATTCCTCTGCATCCAGTGGCTGGC
>DWUV01000094.1 GCA_019120595.1 Candidatus Mediterraneibacter tabaqchaliae
ATGAACGCGGACGCGGCGCTGGCAAACGGAGTGGACGCAATGCTCTCCACATACGCAGGCGGACCGAATGTGGTACAGGATACAGAGGCGGCTTCCTCTGTGAAATATATGCGGCAGGCGTGCAAGAACGTAATGTATACCGTAGTCAACAGCTGGGTATACGAAGAGGACGGCGTAGATACCGGTCTTCCCACATGGCACAAGGCTGTCATCGGCGCTGACGTGGCGGTCGGAGTGATCGTCCTCGGGCTGTGCGTCTTGGTGTATTGGAAATACAGAAAAGACAGCGCAGCAGGGATTAAGATCGAGACAAAGTCAAATCCCCCGATGCGGGCATCGAGGGATTAGACCCTCGCGGCAGGTCTACGTTCCACTGCGGTCGGTGCTAAACGTGTGCCACCGGCACACAGCACCGCCAAATGGACATGCAAGCATGTCCGCTTGGCTCGTTGCTCGCGGGAATAAAGGACACAGAGAAGAAAGGCGCTTTTGGGGCAGAAATGCGTAACAGGCGCTGTACAAGATGACAACAGGCTCCCGGCAGTACAATACTGGGAGCCTGATTTATCAGACAGGTCAGGACCCGCAGACGGGTCTTGAAAAACGAGGGAGCAGGATATGAAAAATAAAGAATTGATCGAGAAGATGACGCTGGAAGAAAAGGCTGCCCTTCTTTCCGGAAAAGGGGAGTGGCAGACATGGAACTTTGACCGCCTGGGGATTCCGTCCATGTACTGTTCGGACGGGCCCCATGGTATCCGCAAGCAGGCTGGGGCGGGTGACCATCTGGGCCTGAACCCCTCTCTGCCTGCGACTTGTTTCCCTACTGCGGCGACCATGGCGAACAGCTGGGACCCGGAACTGGGAGAAGAGATCGGGAGAGCCTTGGGAGAGGAAGCGGCAGTGCAGGGAGTCCATGTGGTTCTGGGACCGGGGCTCAATATCAAGAGAAGCCCGCTGTGCGGAAGGAACTTTGAGTATTTTTCCGAAGATCCATATCTGTCGGGAAAGATGGCTGCCGGATATGTCAGGGGGATCCAGAGACAGGGCAGATACGCCTGTCCGAAGCATTTCGCGGTGAACAGCCAGGAACTGCGGCGCATGGCGATGAACGCGGTGGTGGACGAGAGAACGCTGAGGGAGATCTATCTGACAGGCTTTGAGATCGCCATAAAAGAGGGCGGCGCGAAAGCGCTGATGACAAGCTACAATCAGGTGAACGGCACCTACTCCAATGAGAACACGCATCTATTGAAAGACATCCTCAGAGACGAATGGGGATACGATGGGATCGTCATCACGGACTGGGGCGGCTCCAACGACCATATTAAAGGCGTGGCGGCGGGTTCTGATCTGGAAATGCCCACGCCGGGGATGGACTCTGCCCGCCAGATCGTAAAAGCGGTGCAGGAAGGAAAGCTGTCCGAGGCGGCGGTTGACGCCTGCGTGGACCGGATGCTGACAGCGGTACTGACACTGACGGCTGGTGACAGCGGCAGCAGTACAAATCCGGATGATTTTGATAAAGAAGCGCACCATGCGCTGGCGAGAAAGGCGGCGTCACAGAGCGCGGTGCTCTTAAAGAACCGGGAGAATATCCTTCCGTTAAAGCCCGGAACCCATGTGGCGCTGATCGGCGATTTTGCCTTTGAACCGAGATATCAGGGCGCCGGATCGTCTATGGTCAATGTGACAAAGCTGGATAAAATGATCGATCTGATCGGAGAGTATGACCTGGTCCTCTCCGGCGCGTCGAGAGGATACTTAAGATCCGGGGAAGCGGATGAGGTGCTGATGAAGGAAGCGGTAGACCTTGCCCGGTCAGTGGACGTGGTGATCTATTGCTTCGGCCTCGACGAGCTGAGTGAATCAGAGGGCATTGACCGGACACATATGAGGATCCCGCAGAATCAGATTTCTCTGTTGGAAGCAATCTCCCGGGTCAATGAAAATGTGGTCGGCATCTTAAGCGCCGGCGCAGCGGTGGAGATGCCGTGGCACCACTGCCTGAAGGGAATGATCCACGGATATCTGTATGGGCAGGCAGGAGCCGGGGCAATGCTGGATATCATCACCGGGAAAGTCAACCCGTCAGGCAGGCTGAATGAGACTTATCCGGTGCGCTATGAGGACACGCCGGCGTTTAAATATTTCCCCAGTGAGCAGAGAAACTCGGAGTACAGGGAGGCTCTGTATGTAGGATACCGTTACTATGATACGGCGAAGGTGAAAGCGCTCTATCCCTTTGGCTTCGGGCTTTCCTACACGAAGTTCGAGTACAGCGGTCTGAAAGTCGGCAAAGACGGGGCGGAATTTACCCTTACAAATACCGGCGGACAAGACGGCGCGGAAGTGGCGCAGCTCTATATCGGGAAATCGGATGGAAAAGTCTTCCGCCCGGAGAAAGAACTGAAAGGCTTTCAGAAAGTATTCTTAAAAGCAGGGGAGAGCAGGACGGTTACGATCCCCTTTGATGACAAGACCTTCCGCTACTGGAATGTTCGGACGAAACGCTGGGAGATCGAGGGCGGCGCTTACACGGTGATGGTCGGAGCAAGCTGTCTGGATATCCGTCTGACGGCAGAAACACAGGTGCGGGGAACAACGGAAACCTATCCTTATTATACGAACCGCATGCCGTCATATTATTCCGGGCTGATCAGACAGGTGGAGGACGGCGAGTTCAAAGAACTGCTGGGCTTTCCGATCCCCTCGGGAAAATGGAACGGCGAGCTCACAGTCAACGACGCAATGTGTCAGATGTATTATGCGAAAAGCCCGATCGCAAGATTTGTCTACAATAAGCTGACAAAGATGAAAAAGAAGAGCGAGGAGGCCGGAAAGCCGGACCTTAACATCCTGTTTATTTATAACATGCCGTTCCGCGCAATCGCGAAGATGACAGGCGGCATGGTGAGCATGGAGATGGTGGAAGGAATCGTGACCATGGTAAACGGCCATCTGTTCAGAGGGCTTGGGCATACGATCGCCGGATTCTTCCGGAACCAGAGACAGAACCGGAAATATGTAAGAATGATCACAGGAAAGAAGAAATGACAGGAGGGGAAAGGACATGGCAGATATGAAAAAAACAGACACAGGGGAAAAGAACGGCTGGGCGAAGGCGTGGGGCAATTTTGAAAAGAAGCACCCGAAGCTGGCGAAATGGCTGTACCAGATCTTCTATTTCTTCGTGTTCAGCATGGGCGTGACGGTTATACAGTACCTTTTCTTTACCTTCATGCCGGGCCTTCTCGGAAAAGGGCTAGCGGGAACGGAGTTCATGTGGCCGCAGGTACATATGGATATTTTTGGCGTGGAATTTACGTGGAGTCTGCTGGGATATAATGTGCTTTACGATGAAGCGGGAGCCGTGCTGATCGGCGGCGGTCTTGGATACTTTATCAGCTATGAAGTGGGTTCCTTTGTAGCACAGTGCATCAACTTCCCGCTGCAGAGAAATATTACCTTTAAGAGTCACGGCAATGTTGCGTATCAGGCAATGTGGTATTTTATCGCGTGGATCGTGATCTCCCTGATCTGCAACGGGTTCAACAACCTGTGGATGCCGGTCGCGGCGGCGTATGTGGCTCCGGCAGTCTACAACATCCTCGTGACGATCATCACAGGGGGCGTGTCCATGGTAATCTTCTTCTTTGTATTCAAGATCATCTTCCCCGAGGGAGAGGCGAAGAAGAGCTGAGCACTCCGGAATTGCGCGCCGCGCTGCGGGGTGATAGGATAAGTATAATATAATGGAAGAAAAAGGAGCGTGGAGAAATTGAAACTGGGAATCATCAGATGCATGCAGACCGAAGACTACTGTCCGGGTTCCACGGATTTTAAATCCATCCGGGAGAGGACCGGCGCTTTTGCCGGGATCGAAGAAGAGATCGAGATCATCGGTTTTATCAATTGCGGCGGATGTCCGGCGAAGAAAGCGGTCTTAAGGGCAAGGGAACTTGTCCGCCGCGGGGCGGATACTATTGCGTTTGCAAGCTGCATCCAGAAGGGGACTCCGATCGGCTATCCCTGTCCGTTTGCGAAGAAGATGAAGGAGATCATCGCAAAAGATCTCGGCGAGGGAATCCGGTTTTTGGATTATACACATTAGGAAGAATTTATATGTAGTAGGAAGAAGAAAGATAGAAGGGGCTGTCGGTTTGGTTAATTGTCTGCGCAGGAGCTACGTTTTATAAACATCATATTCTTGAACTGGTTGAGTGGTTCAAAACTGAAATGAACAACAACGGAGTTCGGATTGTCATGAAGTATGAAATGATGGCAGGAGAGCTGGAAGACCAGAATGCAGATGTTTATATACAGACTACTACGATATACATATGTATATGAATACAAAAGCATCAAAGATCACGGAGAATAGTGTAGAGATCGAAGGAGTAAAGGGCGGGAGTAAGGGAGAAATAATATATGATCGAAGGCGATTGATATGGAACTGCGTGTGCTGAAATATTTTTGACAGCAGCTGAAGGAAATATTACAAGGGATGCAAATTGCCGAATCTGTATTGACATAATGTAACATATAAGTTACAATATTGGTTATTACAGGAGGTGTGTCGGAAATGGAAGAGAGCAGCAGATCGATCGCCGATAGGGAGGAAGAAGCAATCAGGCGGGCGGTCATTGCACAGTATATAGAATACAGAAAACGTAAGGGAATAACACAGCAGGATATTGCAGATTCAATGGGGATAAAGAGACCGAATATCAGCAGATTTGAGAGCGGAAATTATAATCCGTCTCTTGACATGCTGATCCGAATGGCCGATAAAATGGATCTACAGATAGAAATAACCTTGCGTGAAAAGGGGGATAAGTAAGTATGGTATCCATAATCAGAGGAACAACGCAGAAGCCAATGGCCAGTGAAGAGCTTGTAAATTATTTCCGGGCAAGAGAGGACCTTGAAGGCTATCTGTATATTGGCTATCCGATCATAGGTACGGCAGATGGACCGTATCCTATTGACGCTATGTATATATCCAGAGAAAAGGGACTTGTTATTTTTAATCTGATAGAAAACAAGGATACAGATGGATATGAGGACGTACAGGATGACAGCTACAATAAGATGGAAGCGAAACTAAAAAGCTTCAGAAGTCTTGTAAAAAAGAGGAAGCTGTGTGTAGCAATCTCTGTTATTACTTTTGCTCCTGTCCTGAAAGGAGAGCTTTATTCCGATGAGTATCCGCTCTGTAATGAAAAAAATCTTGGAGAGTGTCTGGATGAGATTGAATGGGAGGAGCCGGAATATTTTGAATGCCTGGTTTCTGTCCTGCAGGCTGTCTCGAATATAAGAAAAGGGAAACGGAAAAGAGAGATAAGGAAACCAGATTCCAGAGGTGCAAAACTAAAACTGATCGAGGATTCGATCGCGAATCTGGATGACAGGCAGGGGATGGCTGTTATAGAGACAGTAGAGGGAGTCCAGAGAATCAGAGGATTGGCAGGATCAGGAAAGACGATCGTTCTTGCGTTAAAGGCAGCCTATCTGCACGCCCAGCATCCGGAGTGGAAGATTGCAGTTACGTTTAACACAAGGGCGTTGAAAGGACAGTTCCGGCAGCTGATCAATAACTTTTCTATCGAACAGATGGGGGAGGAGCCGGACTGGGAGAACCTGCAGATCATCCATGCCTGGGGAGCGCCTGGAGACAGCGAAAAGAATGGTTTATACTATATGTTCTGTGGGATTCATGGACTCGAATACCTGGATTATGCCGGGGCAAAAGAAAAATATGGGAAGTACGGGGATAATGTGTTCAGTCATGTGTGTGAAGAGGCAGTGAAGGCAATGAAGAAGCCGTCCGCAGTTTATGACGCGATCCTTGTGGATGAGGCGCAGGATTTTTCACCGGCATTTCTTAAAATGTGTTATGAAATGCTGGAAGAGCCAAAACGACTTGTATATGCATATGATGAGTTACAAAACCTGAGCTCACAGACTCTGCCTGCGCCGGAAGAAATATTCGGAAAAGATGAAAGAGGACGGAACAGAGTCGAGTTTTCCTACGATGATTCAGGAAATTCCAATCAGGATATTATCCTGGAAAAGTGCTATAGAAATTCCAGACCGGCGCTTGTAACAGCACATGCGCTGGGATTTGGGATATACAGGAAGACAGACGAAGGAAAAACCGGGCTTGTACAGATGTTTGAGAATAAAGAACTATTGGAAGAT
>DWUV01000095.1 GCA_019120595.1 Candidatus Mediterraneibacter tabaqchaliae
GCCTGAGGCGGAGCCGAATCTTCCGCCGGACAATTGCTTTTAGCCATGTTTTCTCCCTTTTACGTCTTTCCCAGATTACGGAGCCGGAACCTGAGCCATATCCCCGTCCGCCGCGAAAACGTCCCGCATCACATCAACGGTTTTCGGACGTTTCGCCAACAGGTCGGCTCCCCCACAAATCCAGATTTATCACCAATAGGGTTTCCACTCTGGTCTTATCACTCTCATAAGTGCTTCCATATAGAAGTAATCTCCCCACAGACAGCACTCGTCGATCCCGTCCCCCAGCAGGCGCCCGTAGGTGGAGTGGAGGAGGAGCCCGTTCACCTCATCATTTTCGGGCGCGGCATAGTTTTCCGCCAGGCTTGCCAGGATCTCATACGCTTTGTCCAGGTAATCTTCACCGCAGACTCCCTGTTTGTACGCTTCCAGCATCCCGCACGCCGCGATGGCGGACGCGGAGCTGTCCCTCGGCTCCGGACCGTCCATAAAATAGAAGTCCCAGTACGCGGCCTTGTCTTCCGGAAGATGAGCGAGGAAATAATCCGTCACTTTTTTCCATTCTTCCGGGATCCCGTCCGCTTTTTCGTACATATAGTTCAGCATCAGCCCGTACACGCCCCAGGACTGTCCCCTGGACCATGTGGATTCATCCGAGTATCCCTGCTTTGTCGCGCCGTAAGCCGGCTCCCCGGTCTCCATATCAAAGTAATACGTGTGATATGTGGAATAATCCGGGCGGAAGATCACCTTCCTGGTCGTCTCCAGATGCTTCAGAGCGCACTCTCTGTATGATGCGTCCCCCGTGACCTCTGACGCCCAGTAAAGGATCGGGAGGTTCAGCAGGCAGTCTATGATAAGACGGTAGTTCTCCTTTGTGTCCAGTTCTCCCCACGCCTGGATGAACTGCCCTTTTTCGCGGAATCTGGACTTCAGGTTATCCGCTGCCAGAAGGGCTGTCTCCTTTGCGAACTCATCTCCTGTGAGCGTATAGGCCGCCACGCAGGAAAGGCTGTAAATAAATCCCATGTCATGGTGGTCCACAACGACGCGGTGGTCGATCCGGTAGCGGAAGCTTTTGATCTGCTCCATCGCCCGGTCTTTAAATACTTCCCTGCCGGAATATTCATAGCACATCCAGAGGATCCCCGTATAAAATCCGGCTGTCCAGTCGTTATTGTCGATCATGGGATATCGGTTGTTCTCGCTGGCCGGAGCCGGGAACCCGCCTTTGGACTCTGTCCCCTTAAAATCATCCAGATGCCTTTCTGTAATGCGCATTCCTTTTTCAAATGCTTCCTGAAATAACTTCTTATCCATAATCAGCTCCAAAAGGCAGACAAGGGCCTGACCGACCAGAATGAGATCATCAAGCGCAAGATCGGAAATCTCGCGATCGTCAATATTTATATCCGATGCAGGATCCTCTACCGGGACCGCTTCCGCTTTACTTACGGGAATAACCCGGACGGCCCGGGCGCTTATATACAGATAGAGATCACGAAAAAAATACCGGAGGTGGAAGAAAGATGAAAATATTTCTTGTTGAAGACGAAGTTTTTGCCCTCAGGACATTGTGCAAAAAAGTACGCGACCTGAGCCCGGATTATGAGATCGCGGGAACAGCCTCTGACGGTGTAGAGGCACTCCCTCTCATACTGGAAGCCCGCCCCGAGGTTGTGATCACAGACATCCGCATGAGCCGGATGGACGGGCTCACTCTGATCCGGGAAATGAAAGAGGCCGGCGTGTCTGCGATCCCTGTGATCCTCAGCGGATACCAGGAGTTCGAATACGCGAAACAGGCGATCCACCTCGGAGTCAATGATTATCTCTTAAAGCCGATCGAGATGAATGAGCTCAAAGAATGCCTGGAATCCTGCCGCAAGAGGCTCAAGGAGACACACACCCCCCCAGAATATCTACTCCTTCTTTTCAGGGAATGAGCCTTTAAACATCAGCTCCTTCACTTCCGGCGGCAGCATCCTGATCTGCTATTTCATCTTCTGCACGCCGCTGAGCAATTCCGGGAGCCTCCTGCACCCGGTAGCCGGATATATCTCCAATACCGTGATCCAGGACTGTTTTACCAGCCGCGTGCCCGGCAATACTGTCCTTTCCTTTGACGGGATATTCAGCAATGAAAAGGTCGTGCTCCTGGACTTCGTCGGCTCTCCCGAAGAGACGGACCGGATGCTCCAGGAGATCACTGCCGAGTTTACGGAGCGCTTCGGGTTCCCGGTGACCTGCTATTATATGTCCAGTCCGTCAGAAGTGATCGGCCCGAACATCCAGAGCGCCCATCAGAACTGCGTGCGCAATACTGTCCTCGGAGTGAGCCGGTGCTGCCATACCCTGCCATCCCCGGAGCCGGCGGAAAATATGACAGACCTGATCGAGCTTCTGACAATCCTTCTCCGGCAGGATGACCGGGAGCTGATCCTCTCGAATCTCCTCCGCCTCTGCATGAAATGGAAAAAAGAGCAGCGGACGATCGTCGCCAGCCAGGCGGATCTGATCTTTATCCTCAATGCGCTGAACCAGAATTTCCATGACCGCAGGGACCGCCGCATAGACAGCGTATTCTATGTGGAGAATATTTACTGCTTCTCCTCCTCCTTTGAGGAGCTCGCCTCGAACTTCTCCCTGCTCCTGACCGAGCTTTTCGGCTCGCAGAATCCAGCGGAAGAGCAGTCCCTGCGGGGTGAGGAGCTGGTCGAAAAGATCGAGGATTATTTCCGCAATAACCTCTCCCACAGCCTTACGCTCCAGCTGCTGGCCGACGAGATGAACGTATCAAAAGTGCACCTTTGCCGGGTGTTTAAAAAATACAGGAACATGACCCCCATTGATTCCTTCAACCGGATGAAGATCGAGCGCGCCCGGGAGCTGCTGGTCCGGTTCACCTCGCTGCCGCTCCAGAAGATCTCAGACATGCTGGGGTTCAGCGATGTGTATTATTTCAGCAAAGTGTTTAAAAAAATCGAGGGCACATCCCCCTCTGCTTACAGGAAGGCCCATTCGTAAGCAGCCCGTGCCCGGACGGTCTCCGCGTCAGCCCTCCTTGTTAAAAACGTATCTGGATATTCCATCCCCGCTCTGGTAAAATAGGGGCAATAGATAAAACGAAAAATCAATAAGGAGGTTTTGCGGGATGAAGGTCATTGACTTTAAAGATGCAAAATGCCGTCACTGTTACAAATGTGTGCGCAACTGCGCGGTAAAAGCGATCTCAGTCAAGGATGAGCAGGCGCGGATCATGGTGGACCACTGCATCAACTGCGGCCGGTGCCTGGAGGTCTGTCCTCAGAATGCGAAGACATTTGCCAGCGACATGGAACGGGTTAAAGACTATCTGCGGCAGGGATTTCAGACCGTCATATCCATCGCCCCGTCTTATGCGGGCGTGCTGGAATTCGACACGCCGGGGCAGGTGGTGGACGCCCTCCAGAGGCTGGGATTCCGGGAAGTTCGCGAGACCGCGGAGGGCGCTGCGCTTGTAACGGATGAATACAAAAAACTGGTGCGGAAGAACAAAATGCCGAACATCATCACCACATGCTGCCCGAGTGTAAACGACCTGATCGAGAAGTATTACCCGGACTGCGCGAAGCTGATGGCGCCCGTTGTATCCCCGATGATCGCTCACGGCCGGTATATCAAGAAGATCTACGGACCGGATGTAAAGGTCGTCTTCCTCGGGCCCTGTATCGCGAAAAAACAGGAAGCCATCGGGGATGAGAGAGTCTTCGGCGCGGTAGACGCGATCCTTACGTTTGAGGAGCTGGCGGACTGGCTCCGAGAGGAAGGGATCTACCTGCGCGCGTGCGAGGATAAGCCCATGGGGAATCCGGATCCGCAGATCAACCGTCTCTATCCTGTGAGCGGCGGCGTGATCCAGTCTGTGATCACAGAAGAGGATGCGGACGGATACCACAAGGTATTTGTAGACGGGCTGGAGAACTGTATGGAGATGCTGGAATGCCTCCGAAAAGGCGAGCTGGACCACTGCTTCATCGAGGCGAACGTCTGTGAGGGCGGCTGCGCCAAAGGCCCGGCATCCGCGCACTGGAACACTTCCTATGTAAAGACAAAAGTAAAGATCGAGAACGTCGTATCTTACAAGGCGGCGCGGGATCTGCCAGACATGAGCACAGAAGAACTGGCGAAAGAATTCGGCGATCACAGTCTGTCTGATATCATGCCGTCAGAAGAACAGATCCGCAGGATCTTACGGTCCACAGGGAAATATTCCCCGGAGGACGAACTGAACTGCGGCGCGTGCGGGTACTCCACCTGCCGCGAAAAGGCGGTCGCTGTCTTCCAGGGCAAGGCGGAGCTGTCCATGTGTATGCCGTACGCGCTGGCGCAGGCAGAGTCCATGTCCAATGTAGTCATGGATGTGACCCCGAACATGATCTTTGTGATCGGCAGTGACATGCGGATCCTGGACTGCAACCGAAAAGGACAGGAACTCCTGGGAGTAGGGCGCGAAGAAGCGGTCCAGAGATACATATTTGAATTCATAGAGACCGAAGATATCGAGACAGCGCTTCTCACAAGAGAGCCTGTACTGCACAAGAAGATCCAGCTCGAAAACGGCAGGATGGTTGCCGAGGAGACGATCGTGTACATCGAAAACCTGGACGCTGTCCTTGTCACATTCCAGGACGTGACAAGAGATGAAAAGATCCGGGAACAGCACTATAACCTGAAAGTAGAGACCGTGGAAATGGCGCAGAAGGTCATTGAGAAGCAGATGATGGTAGCACAGGAGATCGCAGGGCTCCTCGGCGAGACGACCGCAGAGACGAAAGTCACCCTCACCAGGCTCAGAGATTCGATCCTGAACGAGGAGGAATGACTATGAGCGTAAGTATCGATGTGGCTTGGAAAAGCCTGAACAAACAGAACGAAGAGCTCTGCGGAGACAAGGTTGAGATCATCAAGACACAGGATTCGGATATTATGATCCTGGCGGACGGCATGGGCAGCGGGGTGAAGGCAAACATCCTCGCCACGCTGACATCCAAGATCCTGGGCACCATGCTCTACGAGGGGGCTGACATTGAGTCCTGCGTGGAGACGATCGCAAAGACACTCCCCATCTGCAAGGTCCGGAAAGTCGCTTACGCCACATTTTCCATCCTCCAGATCTTCCACAGCGGGGAAGCGTATCTGGCGGAATTCGATAATCCGTCCTGCGTATTCATCCGCGACGGGAAGATCGTGAAATATCCTTATGAGACGCGGGAGATCGGCGGGAAAAAGATCCACGAGTACCGCTTCCAGGTAAAAAAGAACGACTGCTTTGTGCTGATGAGCGACGGGGTCATCTATGCAGGGGCAGGATCCATCCTCAATCTCCAGGGCTGGACCTGGGAGGCAATGGCAGAATATACGCTGAAATGCACGAAAAAGACCATGTCCGCCTCCAGGCTCGCGGTGATGCTCAGCCAGGCATGCGATGAACTGTATGAAGAAAAGCCCGGCGATGACACAACCGTGGCAGTGGCGCGGGTGATCGACCGCAGGGTGGTCAATATCTTCACCGGCCCTCCCAGATCAAAAGACGATGACGAGCGGCTGATGCATGAGTTCATGCACACCGAGGGGAAAAAGGTCGTGGCAGGCGGCACGAGCGCCAATATCGCCGCGCGTATCCTCGGGCGGGAGATCATAACAAAGGTGGACAGCCGGAACCCGGATGTACCGCCCATGGCGACGCTGGAAGGCATAGACCTGGTCACAGAGGGCGTACTGACCCTCGGGAAATGCCTGAAGATCCTGAAAAAATACGTCAATGACGAATTCGACGCTGAGTTCTTCGACGAGCTGGACGCAGACAACGGCGCCTCACGCCTGGCAAAGCTGCTGATTGAAGACTGCACAGAGCTGAACCTTTTCGTCGGCACGGCAGTCAATGAGGCGCATGCAGAGTCAGAGCTGAACTTCGACCTGAGCATGCGGCAGAACCTTGTGGACCAGCTGATCGCCACGGCAGAAAAAATGGGGAGGACGGTAACTGCCAAATACTACTGAAATCTGTATTTGCGGGGGAGCCACCCTGTTGGCAAAACGTACGAAAACAGTGAAACGCGGACGTCGGGGACGTATTCAGCGCGGGGATATGGCGACGGTGACTTGGAGTAATCTGCCGGAAAGACTTAAAAGAATGGGATGCGGCGTTAATTTCAAAGCGGATGCCTGAGCCGCAGGCGAATCTTCCGCTTTGAAATTGTCCTTAGCCGTATCCCATTCTTTTTACGTCTTTCCCAGATTACGGAGCCGGAACCTGAGC
>DWUV01000096.1 GCA_019120595.1 Candidatus Mediterraneibacter tabaqchaliae
AAAGAGTGTGAGACCATGAAGAACTGGATCATTATCCCGGCGCTGGAGCCGGGGGACGGATTGTGCGCATATATCAGGGAGTTACAGCAGAGAATCTGCGCTTCTGTCCTGGTGGTGGACGATGGGTCCGGGGAGGCCAGCAGGCAGATATTTGACAGGATCAGGGGGATGAAAGGCTGCACCGTCCTGCGGCATGAGCAGAACCGCGGAAAGGGCAGGGCGCTGAAGACTGCGTTCGCCTATGTGGCGGAGAAGGCAGGGAAGGAAAGCCGTATCATCTGCGTGGACTGTGACGGGCAGCACTCTCCGGAGGATGTGGAGCATATCCTCGGACTGGCAGCAGTGGAACCGGGGACGCTTATTCTCGGAGTGAGAGATTTTTCAGAAAAAGGAGTGCCGTTCCGTTCCCTTTTCGGGAACCGGGCCGTCTCGTTACTTTTCTGGCTTGTGTGCGGGAAGTGGCTCAGGGATACCCAGACAGGACTCCGCGCGTTTGACGGGAGTCTTCTGGATCTGATGCGGGAGATACCGGGAGAGCGGTTTGAGTACGAGACACAGATGCTGGTCTCCTGCGCGAAAAACGGAGTGCCCATCGCGGACAGCCCGATACAGACGATCTATGAAGACGGAAACATGGGCTCCCATTTCCGCCCGTTCAGGGACAGTGCCAGTGTCCTCAAAGCGCTTTTCTCTTTGCGCTGAGCCGCTTTGTCACGGTGACGCCGCTGTGGAAGATTTTCTGCGATACAGCCCTGTTCTTCGCGTCATACAGGATCCAGAAGATCTGGGTGTTCGCCGGAGATAAAAGTGACCGATGTATGGACAGGGAGAGGGAGGAGAGAGATGGAGCCTGATAAGAAGAGAAACCGCATTTTTATCCTGACGATCTGTTTCTCCTCAGTCTATCTGATCTGGAGAGTGTTCGGGACGATCCCATGGACAGATGGAGTGTTTCAGGCGGCAGCCGGGATCCTGCTGGCTGTGGCCGAGATGGTCACTACGCTTGGGATGTTTGAGCTTATGATAAGCCGCATGAGGGCAAAGAAGACTCTCCGCCGCCTGCCGGATGTGCCTGAGGAGAAGTACCCGGAGGTAGATGTACTGATCGCCACGCATAATGAACCTGCGGAGCTTTTGTACAAGACTGTGAATGCATGCACATTCCTGGAATATCCGGATAAGGGAAAGGTGCACATTTATCTCTGCGACGACGGCTGCAGGCGGGAGGCAGAAGAGCTGGCTCAGCGGCTCGGGGTGGGCTATCTGGGGCTTTCGGATAACCGGCATGCAAAGTCAGGCAATTATAACAATGCGCTTGCCCATACATCCTCCCCTCTGATCGCTACGTTTGACGCGGATATGATACCGAGGAGGGAGTTCCTGATGAAGACAGTGCCGTATTTTCTCGATCCCGAAGTAAAGATGGGGCTGGTGCAGACGCCTCAGAGCTTTTACAACCAGGATCTGTTCCAGTTTAACCTTTTCTCGGAAAAAGATATCCCCAATGAGCAGGATTTCTTTTCAAGGGAAGTCAATGTCATGCGGAATGCGTCCAATTCCGCGGCGTATACCGGCAGCAATACGGTGATCCTGCGCAGCGCCCTTGAGGAGATCGGAGGTTTCCCGTACGGGACGGTCACAGAGGACTTTGAGACAAGCCTCCGGCTCCAGAAGGCGGGGTATATCACCTATGCATCCACAGAGGTCCTGGCGGCAGGGCTCTCCACTACGACGGTGGAAAGCATGATCCGGCAGCGGGTCCGCTGGGCGCGCGGAGTGATCCAGAGCATCCAGAATACGAACGCCATATTCACAAGGGAACTTCCCGCGGCAGGCCGTCTTGCCTATCTGAACGCTTACCTGTACTGGTGGTCATTCCTCTGCCGGATGATCTTTATCCTGTCGGCCGTCCTGTTTGCCCTGTTTGACTTCCGGCTGGTGGAATGCGGGTTCTGGGAGCTTCTGGCCTTCTGGCTTCCCTCTCACCTGCTGTATGGCATCTCCGTGCGGTATCTGAGCACCAATGTGAGGAATATGAGATGGAGCCAGATCATTGATACGATCCTTGCGCCCTACCTGGTCCTCCCGGTGCTTCTGGAGTCCATCGGGATCCATCAGCACAGATTTAGGGTGACGGACAAAAAGAAGAGAAAGGGCAGGACAGCTTCCCTGCGTTTCCTGATCCCTCACGGGATCCTTCTGGCGCTCACGCTCGCATCGCTGATCAGGTTCTCTTACGGGAAATACGGCATGGCGCTCGTATACAGCAGCGTCATCCTGTTCTGGCTGTGCTATAACCTGACCGGGCTTGTCTACGCGGTGTTTTTTATGCTGGGAAGAGAGGCAAAGAGGAAAAGTGAACGGATCCGGGCAGAGGTGCCGGTCCGGATCCGGGCAGGAAAGACGGAAACGGCGGGAATGAAGGAAATGAAGGGACTGACAGTGGATGTGTCAGAGGAGGGGATCGCCTTCCGTTTATCAGGCGGAGAAAATGTGGAGGCAGAAGAGGAGAAACATTCTCCTGCGTTTAAAGGCGGAGAAAAATTCCGCATCCGCGTTCTGACGGAACATTACAGGGCAGAGCTCGACGCGGAGCTTGCCTACTCGAAGCAGGATGAAAAAGGCAGGATCTATGCGGCTTCGGTCATGCCGCTCACTGAAGCGGATAAGAGGAACTGGCTCCAGATCATCCATGACAGAGAGCATTCCCTGCCCCGGGAGCTCGATCCGTGGAGGACCGTCTACGATGATGTGCGCCAGAATATCTTCCTGAGGCGGAAAGGAGAAGGAGTTTGGAAGAGATAAGATCAGTCGTGAAAGCAGCAGTGTTTGTCCTGTCTGTCTGGGGCTGTGGATTTGCCGTACACAGAGTCCTGAAGATCCATGCTTATTTTACGCCTGTTTTTACAATGGCAGGGATCAGCCTCATACTCTATGCAGGAGGGCTTTTCGGGGCGCTCAGGCCCGCGGCTTACCTGGTCCTGGCAGGCGGACTGGCAGGCTCTGCCTATTTTTTCTGCCTTCTGCTCCGGAGAAAGACAGGGATACGCATGCCGGGATTTTTCGGCGTCTGCTTCGGCGCTGTGACTCTCGTCTTTGCAGGCCTGATCCTGCATCTGAAGCTTCTTCACTATGATAACTTCTCCCACTGGGCGGTCATGGTGAAATATCTCCTGTCAGCACACCGCTTTCCGGGACTGGATACAGAGATGGTCACATTCCTGGATTACCCGCCGGGCAGCAGTGTGTTCATCTATTATGTCTGCCTGTTTCTCGGCAGGTCTCAGGGAGTGATGCTGCTTGCGCACAATGCCCTGATCTTTGCGTGTTTCCTGGCAGTGTTCGGCGTCGTGGAGGAGAGGAGGAGATTTCTTTTATATTCGTTTCTCGCAATGGGGTGCTCCATGCTGTCTTACCTGAACCTGACGATCCGGATCAACAATCTGCTTGTTGATTTTCTCCTCCCTCTCCTTGCCATGGCTTCCATTGCCTGTTCCTACCGGTACCGGCGGCAGAGATGGCAGGCGTCCCTTCTGTCCGGGGTGATACTGGGATACCTGGGGATCATAAAGAATACAGGACTGATCTTCGCGGCGTTTGCCTTTGTCCCATATCTGAGGAATGTCTTCTCCCGTTTCACACGGAGACCACTGGGAGAACGTGAAGGAGAGGGCGCGCGGCCCGGGTCAAAGGGGACAGGATGGGCGGCAGCGCTCCTGACGGCGGCTGCCGCTGTCCTGCCGTATCTCCTGTGGCAGTACCACTTAGAGACCGCGCTCGCAGGATATGAGGGGAAATTCAGCCTTAGCGCGGCAGGCGGAAATCCCGGATCTGTCACCGCGGACGCTGGTATATACGGTGTGATCGCAGGGCGTTTTGTGAGGGAGGCGCTGGATCTCTCGGGGCGCGCGGCCCAGGTCTTCCTGCTTTGTAATCTCGCTGCGGCAGGGGCAGTGGTTTTCGCGCGACTGCACCTGAAACGGAGATGGGGGCTTTTGCGGACGCTGCTCCTGGGGGATGTGATGACTGTGGGATACTATGCGGGAATCCTAGGGCTGTACCTGTTTTCCATGCCGGAAGAAGAGGCGCTGCGCCTTGCCGGTTTTGAGAGATATGCGTGCAGCATCATGGTGTTGTTTGCGGGGCTTCTGTTTATGAGAGCGGTCGTCGATATGGAGCATTCCTTTGCCGTGGATATCGATGAGGCGGGGGCTTACCGGGCGTATTCTTCTCCGGCTGCGAAGCGGCGTTATCAGTATGGAGTGCTGGTTACCTTTGTCGTGGCGCTGAATTTCATATTTTCCGAATATAACGGGCTGGCAGCAGTGCAGAGGGAGTACGGAAATTCCCTGCCGGGAAAAGCAGAAAAGATCATGGGGGACAGGTGGTATCCGGGCGGAACGGAAGATCAGAGGAGATACCTTGTGGCGGTGACTGACAAAGGCGGCCAGGTGACATACGGTGAGGCAGAGTATGTGAGCAGGTATTTTCTGTATGCCCCGGATGTGGACGTTACAGATCACCTGGATGAAGAGACGGTAAGAACTGCCGCCGGGGAGTACGACTTCATTGTGATCCTCGAGCCGGAAGCAGTAAGTGACAGGGTGACAGAGCTGTATGGCGGTATGTTCCGGGCGCCGGGGATTTATCCAGCCGCTGTACCAGATATCGTGCAATAAAATATCCTGAAATAAAAAGAAAATACCCGCGGGAGCGCTCCGGGTGTTGGGCGGTCTAACGCGGGTATTTTTTGCATTTGATTTTTTAAAATCGATTTTACAGATGATCATTCAGCCGAAGGAGCAAACTCCTGGGATACGATCACTGCCCCTGTACTGTCTAAGTAGCGCACTACTACGACAGGATTGTCGATCTCCACTGCAAGCGGGATCGTGGAAGCGATGGACTCAAAGGTGGATGCCTGTGAGTCGAGACTTGACTGGAGGGCAGCAGCATCAAGGCTTGCCGCTACGTTCGGGTCGGTGATAGTAAAATTGTATACCAGCTTGTTATCCTCAGCGGTAATATCAGCAGTCAGGCCTGTGCCTTCCAGAGAAGCGATCTGGCTGTCTAACTGCTCCTGCATCAGATCAGAATTGATAAAATCCTCAAGGGTTGCATATTTGCCGGAAGCAGGGAGGTCAGAAGCATCCTCTTCATTTTCGGCCGCAGGTTCTTCCGGCTCTTCCGCTTCATCTTTCGCTGTATCCTCTTCCTCGACAGCATCGGGCTCAGGCTTATCAGACTTCCCGCAGGCAGTGAAGGCAAGTGCAAACGTTGCGACACACATAACAAGTAACATTTTTCGGATCAGATTTTTCATAATCATTGTCCCTCCTCATTCATATTGTCTGTCAGTATCTTACCACATTTGCCGGATTCAGTCGAGTAAAATAAAGTAAAATGTCATTTTGCAGATCAGGGACGGGGCGCTTTGGCCTTGCATATGAGCTGTGTCATCGTACCCATGGGGCAGTAAACGCACCATGACCGTGGCTTAAACAGCACCATTGTCACAAGGCCGAGCACAGTGGAAGTAAGCATGACACTGTAAAACCCGAAGGCAAACTGGGCGACGCCGGGGGAGAAGAGGGTCCCATGGTATGCCCAGTGCCACGGCAGCCTGAAAGTCCACAGCAGAGTGACCGCCTCCTTCAGTTCTCCGGCACCGGAAAATACAAGCCACGTGTTCCAGAGCATGACAAAGAACATCGCGAAGAAAAATACGAGGAAGCCGTAACGGAAATACTTTGACCGCATCCACGCCGGGACATCCTTCCTGCGCGAAAGCCCGAACCTGCCGCCGATCAGGGAGAAGAGCTGCCCGCGGCCGCAGTATTTGTTGCAGTAAGCCTTGTTCCCTTTTACGACAGATATGATCAGCGGGATGAAAAAGCACAGCAGTCCCAGCCAGGCGAACAGGATGTTGAAAAATCCGAGGATCAGGTAGGTAAGGGAAAGGATCCACAGATAGTCATACCATTTCTTTTTTGTCCTCATACGCTGACCACCTCCAGACTGATGACGCTGGCAGGGCATTCTTTTACGCATTTCCCGCAGCCTACGCACAATTTTCTGTCCACTTCGGCAAATATCCCCCTGGGGACCGCAACAGCGCCCCGCGGGCAGATTTTGATGCAGCACCCGCAGGCAACGCATTGCTCAGTGTTGATCTTAGCTTTTCTTTGTTGTTTTGGCATAGATAATCCTCCTGTATGTTGTGAGGAAAGTATACAGGAAAAGATATGACGCGGTCTGTAACTTAATCACAAAGCCGGCAGGTCAGCAGTCGATCCCTTTCCTGCGGTAAAACAGGTTGAATAACACATATCCCACGACGATCCACAGCGCGCACACAGAGAGAGCGGTCAGGCATCTGCCTGTAAAAATCCCCTCTCCCGCGCCGGCAGCGCTGTAAAGCGTCTGGAAAGAAGTGGTGGGGACGATGACTGACAGCTTTGCAACAGTATCGTTCAGCCCGGAAAAGAACGGGGGCAGCATCGTGATCAGCATCAGGGGAGCGGAGAGTGTCCCGGCTGACGACTGGTCTTTCGCGGTCAGCCCTGCGAGAGCGCCGAGGAAGCACAGACCTGCCGCACTGATGAGCGCAGCTGTGATGTAGATGGGAAATCCGTCTGTACTTCCGCCGGAGATAAAAAATACAGCTGCCGCATCGGCCAGCACCATGAGGAGGCAGACTGCCATCTTGGAAGCCAGGAATTCCTGCCCGCGGACTCGTGCCAGCATGAGAGAGCGGAGCGTATATTTCTCTTTCTCCTCCGCGATCATTACAGGCAGGATGCTGGAAGGGATGATGGAGATGGCGAAGACCGCGCACATACTGAGGACATAAACATTCACATCCTCCCCCAGGCCGCTGAACATATACTGATAAATAAAACAGAATACAACCGGGATCAGAAAGCTGACCAGGATGTTTTTGTTGGACAGGCATCCTTTCAGGTCCTTTTTTAACAGTGTACAGATGATCTTTGCGTTCATAGTCATGCTTCCTCCTTTGTAAGTGTAAGAAATACGTCTCTGAGGCTGGGCTCCTCGGAGTGGATCATAAGAAGGTCCTCTGCCTGTTCCAGCGCTTTGATAATGCAGTTCTTTTCCAGGGGAACTTCTGTCCTTTTTTTGCCGGTTGTGATCACAACCTTTTTCCCTGCATATTTCAGTTTCAGTTCCTCCGGAGATCCGCTCTCTACGATATGCCCTTTGTTGAGCAGGGCGATCCTGTGGCACAGTTCATCCGCTTCTTCCATATTATGGGTAGTGAGGAAGATGGTCGCGCCGCTGCGGTTCAGATCACGGATCAGTTCCCGAATCTCGTCCGCTGTCGCCGGGTCGAGATTTGCTGTGGGCTCGTCAAGGAAGAGAAGGTCAGGGCTGTGTAGGATCGTCCTGGCAAAGACGAGCCGCTGCTTCATGCCTCTGGAAAGCTTCTCCACTTTCTTTTTCGCAGAGTCCAGCAGATCCACGGCCATGAGTGTCTTTCGGATCGTATCTTTCTTATCCCTGATACCGTAAATGTCAGCGAAAATATCCAGGTTCTCGTAGACGGTCATTTTTTCATACAGACCGCTCATATCACTCATGATGCCGATCCGCTGTCTGATATCAGGAGAAAACGGATCCTCTCCCAGCACCGTGATCTGTCCGCTGTCGCTGTGGAGCTGCCCGGTCAGCAGTTTGATGGTGGTCGTCTTCCCTGCCCCGGATGGTCCGAGATATCCGAAGATCTCTCCTTTCCTGATCTCCAGGTCGCAGTGGTCCAGAGCTTTTACATTTCCAAAGGTTTTTGTGAGCTGTGTTGCTTTTAAAATGTTTGTCATGGTTTTTTATCCTCCTTACAGCCTATATCTTACCTGTATGGAGGATTTCTGCCTTATTTTCCCGGCGAATGGAGTACAGAAGGGGATGAACGGAGTAAAAAAGGAGATGAAACCTGCATGGTCTCATCTCCGAAGAAACTTTTCCGTTGCATTTTCTATTTTATCTGACCGGCAGATACAGGGAAAAAGGCTCTTTTTTTCCGCACTGCATACAGGATGGCCAGCCCTGCCGCGAACCAGATGACGCAGACAGCCAGGGACCACGCTGGGGACGAGTCGAGAAAACCTTCCACAGGATTTACCTGGTTGAGCACAGTTCCCATGAAACTGGTGGGGATAAATACAGCGATACTGCCAAACGCCAGGTTCCAGTAAGAAAATACCGGGATCACAAAAGCCAGGATCACACTGAGTGTGCTGTATACATTTACACTGTTCTGGTCTCTGGCGTACAGGGCGGTCAGGAACCCATAAGGCAGGAAAGAAGCCATGCACACCAGGTTGATCAGAAGATACAGAGGCAGCAGCGCGGGATCTGCCCCGGCGATGAAGAACACGACAGCAGACATGCACTCCCCTGTGAGAAGAGAAGCCGCAGCCTTTGACGCTGTGAACTGCCCCACAGTTACCTTTGAGCGGAACAGGAGAGGCAGGGTCCCGCGGTCCTTTTCCTCTGTGATCAGAAGGGGAAAATTGCACAGAGGCGCAAGGACCAGGTTAAAGAGCGACATTGTCAGCAGGATCATCCATGTGTCATAGGTTACGATCCTGAATATGATCCCCAGCATAACAGGGGTGAAAAGCATCAGGACAATGGTTTTGTCAGTGAAGGACGTCCACAGGTCCTTCTTCAGCAGTGTCCACATCTTTTTCATCTTATCTTACCTCCTCTAAAATGCATACATGCTGTGGAACTCCTAAAATTCATACATGCTGCGGAGCTCCTGGATCTTCGCCTTGCTCAAAGGCACATCTGTCTTGTCATAGCCGGACAGACGGAGAGAATAGGAATTCCGGGTCCATTTGACCAGCTCTGTGACTTTCTGCATATTTACGATATAGGAGCGGTGGCAGCGGAAGAAACCAAACTTTGCGAGTTTTTCCTCCAGGTCGCTGATCCTGAAGTCCCCATGATACTGCTCATTTTTCACGTAGACAAAGACCCTCCCTTCATTCGCCTCCACATAATCGATCTCCTCCGGATTGAAGAGAAAATTCTTCTCATGATAAGAGACGGAAATCTTGCTGATCTGCGGGAGCTCCGGGTTCTCCGAATTTTCCGCCGGGCTCTCCTCCGGATCGATGCACTGTATCCTGTCCGCTGTGATCTCATAGTGGTCCCCGGGACAGATGCACGTATCCCGGTGGGAGAGTGAGAGCGTGACAAGGCAGGCATTTTTATCGCAGAATGTCTCCATCCAGCCGAGGATGATCCTTTTCGACTCCTCATCCTCAAAAGCAATGGGATTGAAAACAAAATAGTCCTCAGCCCCTTTGGCGATCTCCCTGGCAATGCGGATCCGCTTTTTCTCTCCGTCTGTGCACCTGCTGATCTTCTTTTTCAGAAGCCCGGACAGGTGCATCTGCTCTATGGCAGAATCGAGACATCCCATCGTCCCGGTAAGTCCTGCAAAAAATTTCAGATACTGATCCACTGTCATCTTTTCATAAAGGGCGCCGCTGTGTTCCACAAAACCGGCATCCTCAGCCTCCCGCCCGGGTATACCGGCAAGCATTCCCATAAGAAACGGGACCTCGTGCTCCGTCCCCTCAAAATGCATCGGCCTTCCGCCGGCGGCCGTCACTGTCAGTTTTTCTTCCATTGTCAGATCTCCTGTAGCTGTTATTGTCTGAGCGCTGCGGTGCTGCACCCTCTGCATCCCCAGAAAATGCAGTACGCACAATACGTCTCTATTTTACTGAATGACAGCGGGCATTTCAATAAGTGAAAGCGTTAAGCGCCAAAAAAGATCTAAAAATCTAATCTCGCCGGTCAAAGGGATACATTCTTTGGCGTACAGATATATTTTGAGAATAAGTATCAAAATACACTTGCTGTTTTCCGCTTTGTAGTGTATGATGTTTAAAGAGTTAGATATAACTAACAAACTAGGTGCAGTCAAAAAACAGGCACAGTTATCTTCATTTTCATCAGGAGGTTCTATATGAGTGTTGTAATCATAGGCGGCCATGACAGAATGGTAAGTCAGTATAAGCAGATCTGCAGACGGTTCAACTGCAAGGCAAAAGTATTCACCCAGATGTCCGCAAGCCTGGGCAAGCAGATCGGAAGCCCGGACCTGATCGTACTTTTTACGAACACCGTATCCCACAAAATGGTCCGCTGCGCGGTGGAAGAGGCAGGCAGGTGCAACGCAGATGTGGTAAGGTGCCACACGAGCAGTAAAAATGCACTGGAAGAAATCCTGGTGAATAAGTGTGGGTAATCTGTATTTGTGCGGGGAGCCACTGGTAGAGTAAAACGTCCGAAAACAGTGAAGCGCAGATATCGGAGACGTATTCAGCGCGGGAATATGGCTGGCATCGGCTCCGCTCCACGAGGCAAGTATAACTACAAAATCCGAAACTATGCTAAAAGCAGAAACTGGCAGGCGGCAACTCGGCTTCGCCTCAGACAATCCACCTGCCAGTTTCAACGCATAGTTCCGGATTTTCAGTTATACTAAGCCTCATTCCGAAGTCGCCTCAACCACCCATATCCCCGCGCTGAAAGATTTTCGAAAAGGCGCTTCGCTGTTTTCTAGTTTTGCTCAAGCCGGAAGATCCCCCGACAAATGCTGCGTTTAAAAACGCAGCGAGAGAGGGGAACTTCTCCGGCAAAAGATAACCCTTCTCCAGCCAACAGAAACATACAACAAGAGACGAACTTTTCCGCCAAACGATAAAATCCCCCTTGCTGGCAGAATTCTATAGCCAGAGAGGCGCAGCTCGCTGCGCCAAATCGAACGGCTAACCTTCTCCCGGAAGTCCGCAGCACCTTCCACCTGATAAAAATTTCCGTTTCGCCGCAGAAGTTCCCCTTTTACCCACCTTTTGAAATCCTGTATTTGCCTGCGGGGACCTTCCGATCGGATGCGCGCAGAAAACCGTTCCCCTTTGATGCACCTTTCGCGGCGGGCGGGGATATGGCGACGGTGACTTGGAGTAATCTGATGGAAAGACTTAAAAGAATGGGATGCGGCGTTAATTTCAAAGCGGATGCCTGAGCCGCAGGCGAATCTTCCGCTTTGAAATTGTCCTTAGCCGTATCCCATTCTTTTTA
>DWUV01000097.1 GCA_019120595.1 Candidatus Mediterraneibacter tabaqchaliae
TAAAGCCTTTGTCCATTGCCACCGCGCAGCCCAGTGAGTCGGGGCCTGTGTAGCGGATGCCAAGCAGGTCAAAGGTTGCCTGGAGTTTCCCGTTCTCCCCCTCGCCGCCGTGAAGGCCGAGGAAGGTAATATCCGCCAGGCGGCAGAGCTCGATGACATTTGGCCCCAGGAAGCAGTCAGACTGATCCGGGCGGGAAGCTTTTACCGCCGCCAGATCCGGCTCGGCTGTCCCGATATTGCCCGCGATCTCCAGCCCGTGGCCGGGAAGGGTAAATACGTCTTCCAGATTTTCCGGCGCATTTTCCAGTCCGAGGAAAACATCCAGAAGGAACGCGTCATGCCCTTTTTCTATGAGAGTCCTGCATATTCCTGCTGCGGACGCCAGGGAGACGTCCCGCTCTGTGCTTAATCCGCCTGCAAGTACGATGATTTTCATGATGATTCATACTCCTTGATCTGTTTTATTTTTATATTTATCGTTTTAAACGCTGAGAACCGGCACTGGGATCCAGTGCCGGATCATATGTCTGTTCATATGCTGGTCATACATTGACGCTGTTGAGAAGTTCTGCTTTTGTATTGTACAGCTTTTGGGACAGATCCACATATACTTTGTGCGGATTGAAGAGACGCTTTGTCTCGTCCCAGAGCGTTTCCTTTTCCTGCCGGCAGAATTCGGCGATCTCTTTTACTGTGGGGGACTGGTATTTGCATTCCCCACGGATGAAGATCGGTTTCAGGATCTCCTTCATTGTATAGGTGCCGCCCTCGAGCCTTGTTTTCTTCCAGGTGGCATTCGGGTCAAAGAGGAGCAGGTCCTTTGAGGTATCATATTCCTCTCCGACAAAGCAGATCAGGTCCGCGCGCATCTTGCCGGTCTCTTTGTCGTAGATCCGGTAGATCGTTTTGTTCCCGGGATTTGTGATCTTTTCGATGTTCTCGGAGATCTTGATCTTCGGCACGAATTCGCCGTTCTCATCCTGGATCGCCGCCAGCTTATACACTCCGCCGAAGGACGGGCAGTCTTTGGATGTAATGAGGTTCGTGCCCACGCCCCAGGAAGTGATCTGCGCGCCCTGGATCTTCAGGTCATTAATGAGGAATTCGTCCAGGTCGTTGGAAGCCGCGATGACTGCGTCCGTGAAACCGGCGTCATCCAGCATCTTTCTCGCCTTTTTGGACAGATATGCCAGGTCGCCGGAATCCAGGCGGATCCCGTAGCTCTTTGGATGGATGCCCGCGTCGCGCATTTCCTGAAACACACGGATCGCGTTCGGCACGCCGGATTTCAGCGTGTCGTATGTGTCCACGAGGAGGGTGCACGCGTCCGGATACAGACGGGCATATTCTTTGAAGGCAGTATATTCATCCTTAAAGCTCATGATCCAGCTGTGGGCGTGAGTCCCCAGGACCGGCACGTCAAAAAGTTCTCCCGCGAGTACGTTGGATGTGCCGACGCATCCGCCGATCATTGCCGCGCGCGCGCCGTATAACCCTGCGTCCGGTCCCTGTGCGCGGCGGAGGCCAAACTCCATGACGCCGTTCCCCTGTGCTGCGTGGACGACACGGGAGGCCTTCGTGGCGATCAGGCACTGGTGGTTGATGATCGTCAGGATCGCGGTCTCCACGAGCTGCGCCTCCATGATCGGCGCGACTACTTTGATCAGCGGTTCGCGGGGGAAGATGACGCTCCCCTCGGGGATCGCATAGATATCCCCGCTGAAGTGGAATCCGCTCAGGTAATGGAGGAAATCTTCGCTGAAGATCCCGAGCCCGCGCAGATAATCCACATCCTCATAAGAAAAGTTCAGATTCTTGATATACTCTATGACCTGTTCCAGTCCGGCCATGATGGAATAACCGCCTTTGTTCGGATTTTCTCTGAAAAACATGTCAAAGATAACGGTTTCATTTTCCTGTGTCTCGAAATAACCCTGCATCATGGTCAGTTCATAGAGATCAGTCAGCAGAGTAAGATTCTGTGAACTCATAGTATTTTCCCTCTTTTCATTCGTCACGGCGCCGCGCAGACGGCGGCTGGGTTGTGATTTTCTTTTCGATTATAGCACAAGTCTTAAAAAAGTAAAATGCGGGATCGGTTTTTTGGGCTGTTTTAGTCTGTTCTTTCCATGTTTTTTTCTGTGCGGGCATGCTATGATAGATGAGGGATCGGACTGTGCGGGGCATAGTTTTGCCTGGAACGCGGTTCCGCAGGATGATCGAACATTAAGACAGGAGGCAGCAGCAATGGTAAGAAAAGGATTTAAGATGAAACTTTACCCCGGCATGGAGGCAGAGTATGAGAAGCGCCACAATGAACTGTGGCCGGAGATGCAGGATATGATCCACGAGTATGGCGGAAAGAATTATACGATCTTCCTTGACAGGGAGACGCTGGTGCTCTACGGGTATATTGAGGTGGAGGATCCGGCAAAATGGGACGAAAGCGCGGATACAGCCATCAACCGCAAGTGGTGGGATTTCATGGCGGACATCATGGAGACAAACCCGGACAACAGCCCTGTTTCCGTGGACCTGCATGAGGTGTTCCATCTGGATTGAGAAAAACTGGGAATGATATTAAAAACGAGACGCTCCACGCCGGATGTAACCGTGCGTGGGGCGCTTTGCTGATGAGATCTGCTGTGACAGTAGCTTGAAAAGTTCTGATCGTACTTTTCATTGGCCAGGGGGCATATCTGATATATGGCAGGAATAGAATATCCCAGGAGGACAGTGCGTATGGACTGGAATGATAAGAGAATCCGATTATATATAGAAGCGGGACTGGCTGTTCTTCTCGTGCTGACACTGGCGCTCGCCGGCGCTTCAGGGAGACTGTCTGCCTCTGCGGACGACAGCGGCAGGCTGGCAGAAGCAGTCTCCGGGCAGGAGAACAGCGCTCAGGCGGAGCAGGGCGCCAGCCAGGCAGAAGCGGAAGCGGGGAACGCAGGGACAGCGGAGGAAACGATCGCGGAGGGGCAGTATCCGATCATGGGCGAGAGTCCGGTGACAGTCCAGGAGATGGTGGATTACTTCAATTCCTCGGGGGAAGAATATCCCTCAGACCAGCTCTCAAAGGGAGGTGCAGACTCCATAGAGACGTTCTGCCAGATGTATTA
>DWUV01000098.1 GCA_019120595.1 Candidatus Mediterraneibacter tabaqchaliae
CATTTCACCATGAAAGAGCCGGTATCCTGGCTGCACGTTTATCTGATTATTCCTCTATCTCCCCCAGCATCCTCAACGGCTCCTTCCGGAGCACTTTCCCCATATACCCTGCTGAGATCGCCGCTGAAACCGCCAGCAGGACGCCGCCCATAACGCAGGGCAGGGCCACGCCCGGCTGTTCCCCTGTCTCCTCGGGATTTGTATTGGCGATCACATTATCGCTGTACATCCTGTCAAATTCCAAGGTATCAGATACTCCCTCGACCGCTTTTCCTGTAGCCAGCCATCCAAACGCACTTCCCGCGGCACACCCGGCTGCGCTTAAGACCAGCATACCCGCCAGTATGGAAACCGCACACTGACGCTTCGTGCGTCCCATCAGCCTTTCCACTGCGATACGTTCTTTCTGTCCGGTAATGAACAGGCTTGAGAAAAAGCACAGGATCAGGACTGCCATCACCCCTCCGCTGAACAGAAAGATCACAGACATAAGCTGCCGGTTCTCCAGACTGTCCTTAAGCTGGGTGTAGCCCATATCATAAAAGCGGATCTCCAGGTCATCAATGCCAAGGGCTTCCCATGCTTCCTGAAATTCTTCCACTGTGCCGTTGGGGATCTGGAAGGACGTATTCGCTCCCTTCATGGGTCCTGCCCCTGCGATATTATCTTTCCAGCAGTTTTCGGGAATCGCTTTCCACGGTATGACCACCTCATTTTCCCCTGCAGTATAACTCCCCGATCCCTCATCTTCCGCAGTGTAAAGTCCGACGATCTCATATTCCTGCTCGTTAAACACCTGATATACCGATCCTTCCGCATTCAGAATATTCACTGAGATGTAGCCGCCCACGCCCAGTAGAAAGGCATCCCCCACCGGCCGGGAATAATCTGCATAATAGAGGGGCAAAGTCAGTGTATCCCCGGTTTTCTTCCCGAGCTGCATCGCCAGCTTCTCCGGGATCAGGCAGACCTTTGCGCCTTCAGCGTATTCTTTTTCCGTAATATCACGTCCCTCCGTAATCTGGGCTTCTCCGTTATAAAAATGCATAAGCAGTTCTGTCCCATCCACAGGCTGAACAGGGATCGTACGCATAGAATAATCCTGATAGCTGCTGAGCGCAAGCCAGCGCTTCCCTCTCTCAGTCTCGTAAAATCCATCCGTCACTTCATCATACCAGCGTTCCTCTTCCGTCACAGGGTCATACACAGGCTCCATGTCAATCGTGTACTGTGTAGATGCGATCCCTGAAGAAAGCTGGTATTCCAGGACCTGTTCGCCGTCAGGCGCATTAGGCCCGTGCGTCATTCCAAACATAGACAGCTGCATCACATAAGTCTTTCCCGCCTCAAGGATAGCCGGGTCCTCGCTCTGATGGTCGCAGAGATAAAAGATATCTCCTTCCTGCATCGTCCCCTCCAGCACACGGACAACACGCATGGGGAACGATGGATAAATCGGTCCGGTCTCCAGCGGCGCAGCTTCCACGACTCCCATATCAGGGCTTCCGATCCCATTGTAAAGATCTTCAATATATGCCCCGAAATAAGGCCGCTGCCTGGGCTTTAAAATATAGTCTGCCCCGCCAAAATCCAAGACATCCTCCTTAAGCCATTCCCCATAATATCCGCCGCTGTAATACTCGTAACTCTGCCTTTCCGGATCCCATCTTGATACTACTTTTGTGCCCTCATATTTCTGCTCCACTGTCCCTATGGTGGTATACAGCTCGTCAAAGTTCTGGAAACCGCTGCTCCCCATATACCACAATGCTCCCCCAAGTGCGAGAAAGAACGCGCACAATCCGATAAGGAGGAAGAACAGCAGGCTCTTTAACGGACTCCGGCGCATCTGTTTTATACTGTAATAGAATGTCATCCTCAACACCTCACTGTTCCATTGTCATCCTTCCGTCCTTCATGACCAGCCGCACATCCGCCCTCTCTGCGATCTGTCTGTTATGCGTGACCATGATGACCACATAATCCCGTTCATGCGCCAGTGATAAGAGGAGCTCCACGATTTTCTCCTCATTTTCCGAATCCAGGCTGCCGGTAGGTTCATCCGCCAGAACGATCTTCCCTCCGGATGCCATTGCGCGCGCCACTGCAGTCCTCTGCTGCTCTCCCCCGCTCATCATCTTCGGATACTGGTCGAACAATTTCCTGCTGACTCCGGCTTCCTCCAGACAGCCTTCCGCCTGCTTCCTCGCTTCTTTTCTCGGTATCCCCCGGATTTCCAGAGGATACATGACATTTTCCAGAGCGGTGAGCAGAGGGAAGAGATGAAATGCCTGGTAGATCACAGCTGCCTTTTCCCTGCGGTATGCATCCCTGTCCGTGCGGCTTATATCCTCTCCGTCCACAATGATGCTTCCGCTGCCCGGGCAGTCCAGCCCTGCCAGCAGGGACAGAAAGGTGCTCTTGCCGCTGCCCGACTCTCCTGTAATGACATACAGTCTGCCTGACTCAAATGTACAGGAAACATCCTTTACCGCTTCCACAGTCTGATATTTATTCTGATAGGAATAACTTACTGATTCTACTTTGATCCGTTCCATATATACCTCTCAATCTCTGTGTGACAACACAGCCGCAATACTGAATCTTCCAAACCTCCACATCGCCGCCCCGGCTCCCATCATATAAAAGATCAGGTACAGACCCCAGACTATGACACCGCTTACAGGGTCCACAGCTCCCGAGATCACATGAGCTGTTTCATTTTTTTATACTTGGACATAATTATATTTTCTCCTGCTTATTTAATCGCAATCTTTCCTGTCTTGGTACTAAAACAATTCATCCAGTAAAATATAATATTTTATTTTCTCCCAATCAG
>DWUV01000099.1 GCA_019120595.1 Candidatus Mediterraneibacter tabaqchaliae
CTCCCTGCATAGGGGGCGTGGATTGAAACGTTATTACTCCGATTATAATGCTCGGAGGACAGGGTCGCTCCCTGCATAGGGGGCGTGGATTGAAACTGCATTACAAGGAGAATTTTTAAGAAAGGTCCTTATGTCGCTCCCTGCATAGGGGGCGTGGATTGAAACATGCCCTGACCATACGCATTATAAATGCCCGTCATGGTCGCTCCCTGCATAGGGGGCGTGGATTGAAACCGTTGTGAGAATTTTTCCCTCCTGCGGGCGTCCGTGTCGCTCCCTGCATAGGGGGCGTGGATTGAAACCCTTAATGTCATCTGCCCGTCCTGATCCTCGGTCGTCGCTCCCTGCATAGGGGGCGTGGATTGAAACGCCTTGGCCATCCCCGGGATGCCCAGCGTTACTTTTGTCGTTCCCAGTGCTGGAGTGTGGATTGAAACCATATACTATGAATCGATACGTAATAGCAAAAAAGACCTTATCGTGAATTCTTTTCAAAGAATAGTGGACTTCCCGAGGTATACATATCGAAAGTGTAGGAATGTGTTCATAAATGAAAAAGAATTATATGGAGGGGCGAAGCGTTTTGAATCAGATTATGGCATGTCATCATCATTCCGCCGGCTTTGTAAAGGGAAGCTGATATAGGAGCAGGACATTATATTGTTAAGGCATGAGCACCTGAAATACGGATTGATGAATAAGATAGACATGCTATATGATGAAGCGTATGAGCTGGCACAGCGTAAGTATAATTATAAGACGGCTCTGGAAAAATTCAAAAAGAAGAATGGATTGCAGAATGGAAGTGAGTGTGTGGTAAGAATTGAAAAGTTGGAGATGACGGATTCGGCAGCAAGGTATAAATATTACCCAGAAAATTCTGATGGTAGTGGAATTGTTGCGCTAAATAGGAATACAGGGTAGAGAATCTTAGAAGAATCTCTCGCAGGTTATGGCAATATTTAGGCAGCACATGCACTTCGCCAGATAGAAGAATATCAAAGGAATGGGAAGTCCCAGGAAAAAGATACAATTGTATGGTACTGATACCACCAATCAGAAATGGCTGGTGGCATTTTTACGCATATTTTTAGGAAAAGCATGAGAATAAATGATTTGGGGTCTGTTGTTCTCTGTATGAAAGCATGGATTGAAACAGAAGAATTTCCCGTGGGCTTGCTTATCTGAGGATAGTGTTTCTCTCAACATGGAACGGGAGAAACACCATGAGGAATTAAGAAAGCGGGGAAGCCCTTTGATCCATCCAAAAGATTAGGAGCCTCCCTGTTGCGTGTTCAGCAGAAAGCAGGATATAATGTATCGGGAAGAAGCCACATCAGCTAAGAATATTATTAATAGAGGTAATGTCAATAACAAATTTATTGACTATGTTTTATTTTATTTATAAGAAATCCGATCATGGGGGAGGAAGGGAATGAATAAAGTTCTGGATTACTTTTCAATAGAAGGTGCCGTAGGAGGCAGTCAGGAATGGTTCAGGAATGTAGTCATGTATATTGGGGGATGCGCTGCTGCCACAGCATGTGACTGTTGTATTTATCTGGCACTGCACCGGGGACTGACGAAGCTTTACCCATATGATGTTCATAAGCTGACGAAAAAAGATTATATTAATTTTTCTATGAAAATGAAGCCCTTTCTAAAACCCAGAGTAAATGGGGTGAATAAACTTTGGATGTTTACGGAAGGGCTTGGAAACTATCTGTCTGATGTGGGTGAGCAACATATCTCTATGGATGAATTTTCCGGATCAGAAGACCTGCGGGCAGCGGAAGAATTTATCAGACAGCATATTAACAGCGGATATCCCGTACCGTATCTTTTGCTGAAACATAAAAATGAATATTTCAAAGACTTTGTGTGGCACTGGTTTCTGTGCTATGGTTATGAAGAGAAAGCGGATGGTATGTGGATCAGAGTCGCAACTTATGGCAGGTCGCATTCATTATTGCTCAGGGATTTATGGATGACCGGATATGAAGAAAAGGGAGGATTAATAGGTCTGAAATCTTTCGATGTTTGTAAAAAGAATTGCGGCTGATATTGAGTATGCCTGTGCAAATAAAAGAAAGATCAGTATAATAATTTGGGAAATAAACCCGCTGCAGGGTTCAGCGACAGCAGTTTTATTGAATGAGGAGAAAGAAGCATGGTGCGTTTACACGGGAATGCTCCGTACAAATACGTCCTGGTCCATGGCGGACCCGGGGCTGTTGGATCGCTGAGAGGATTTGCGGAAGAATTGAGCAGATCATCTAAGGAAGGCGTTGTGGAAGCAATCCAGTCAAAATACTCGATCGATGGACTGATCGAAGAGTTATACTGTCAGATCAGGGAAAACTGTACGGACAGGGTTTTTCTGATCGGACATTCCTGGGGTGCGTGGCTGTCGGTGCTGACGGCTGAGCGGTACCCGGGAGCTGTGGAAGCTATGATCCTGGTTGGCTGCCCTCCTCTGGAAGTGGAGTATGTCCCGGAGATCGTCTCCCGCAGACTTAAGAACCTGCAGGGAGAGGCGCGGGAAGTATTCCAAAGGCTGTTGGATAACAGAGCGGATGACGAGGATATGAAGAGACTTCCGGTAGTGTTGGAGCAGGCAGATAACTACTGCATTGATAAGAAAAACATATACAGCATGGGAAAAACAGACGGAAAAATGTATAACAGTGTATGGAATGAAGCTGCAAAACTCCGGGCTGACGGGAAGTTGCCGGAGTCATTTAAAAAAGCAGGAAATGCAGGGAGCAGGATCTGCCTGATACAAGGGGCATGTGATCCGCATCCGGCAGACGGAGTCATACGCCCCCTGGAGAAAAACCATGTTAAATGCGAAGTTTATATTTTAGATCAATGCGGTCACAGTCCGTTCATGGAAAAGTATGCCAGAGAAGAGTTTTATAAGATAATACAAAAAATAGGCAAAAAGCGGTAAGTCCAAAACGGATTTACCGCTTTTTTGCCCGGCAGGTATATGTTATGTTTACCTGACTGCATGGATCTGCAGGCGCAGCGCGGACAGGATAAGCCGCTATTTACGTTTCTTATGGAACGCTTCACTGACGCCGAGCACTGCGGCGAACAGCACTGCCGCGGAGGGCCAGATGATCCATGTGCGGTGCCATTCCATTGTGTGGAAACTCCAGCCGAGGTAAACTGCTGTGACGATACACCAGTACACTGTGGTAATGATTTCGTTTCTTTTGTCAGCTAATTTCTTGTCACGGCTGTAATCACCCTCTTCGAGGAGCTTCTGGAAGGAGCCGAAGATCACGCAGGTGCGGACCAGAAAAAATACGCCCGCTGATACAATGACCAGACAGAAGATGACCCCGAAGATCGCAAGCATCCCTTCTTCGTCCAGGACGCCCAGCACAAATACGGGAACCGCACTGAGGATGCAGAGCACGACGCCGATGACAAGGGAGATGCCGTGGGATGGCTCATATCCTTTTTTGCGCTTTTCTACCACACCGGTCACACCGTAGGCGAGTTCGATCGGTTCTTTTTCCAGATATTCAAAGCGCTCCGTCTTCCTTACATACCAGATGAAAATCGATACTGCCGCAGCGACCATTACCAACAGTACGGTAAAGCCGGCTGCCACAGCCAGAGTCTCCGGGAGAATATATCCGCCCTCTTCGTCGGAAAGCCCGCCGAGGAGGATCATGAGGATCGGTGAAAGGATACAGAGAGAAACCCCGGCCGCGACTTTCGCCGCCATATCCCGTGTGATATCCATAAATGTATTTGCTTCTTCCAGAGACACTGTCCTTATATCGTCACTGCTGTCCGCATCCGGGATCGTGTCCGGTGCGGCGTGCGTTATGGCTTCTTCGTCCGGCCCGTCGGAATCCTTAAGGAGATAATCCGTGCTGACGCCGAAAATTTCACTCATTTTCAGGATCTTATCAAGATCCGGGATCGAGGATGCGCTCTCCCATTTGGAGACGGACTGCCTGGATACGCCGAGCTGTCCGGCAAGTTCTTCCTGGGACCAACCGTTCTTCTTTCTTAATTCTGCTATTTTATCTGCTAAGATCATTTATTTTTCCTCCTGCATTTGTAATTGGTCTGTCCGTATGCGCAGTACGTTTCAGTGATTTCAGCATAACAGAACCAGTGGGCGCACGCTACCAAGCGGGCTTGAAAATCTGTCAACCGGCGGTTGCGGACGCAGTTTTTCAAGATTTTTTCGGAGCCTTTGCGGAAATTAAAATCTGATAAGAAAGAATAAAATTGCTATAAAAACTTTCCGGTGACACTCTCGGGGGATTCCCGGATTTCTTCCGGCGTCCCTGCCGCGATGATCTTTCCGCCGGCTTCCCCGCCGCCGGGGCCCATGTCGATCACATAGTCAGCGTTCCGTATCACATCCAGATCGTGCTCGATAACGATCACTGTAGCGCCGCTGCCGATCAGCGTTCGGAATACGCTCATGAGTGTCTGCACATCCAGCGGGTGCAGGCCGATGGTGGGCTCGTCGAAGACAAACACAGAGTCAGACTGTGCCTTTCCCATCTCGCTTGCCAGCTTCAGCCGCTGCGCCTCGCCGCCGGAGAGGCTGGGCGTCTCTTCCCCAAGCGTCAGGTATCCCAGTCCCAGATCCTGAAGGACCTGCAGGCGCTGGCTGACAGTCTTCAGGTGGGCGCACGCTTTCAGCGCGGAGCTGATGTCCATTGCCATCAGTTCCGGCAGGGACCAGGAGGAGCCTTCTTTGTTCTTTTTATCGACATACTTGATCCGCTGTGCGTCTTTCGAGTAACGCGAACCCCGGCACTCGGTGCAGGTGATCTTTACATCAGGCAGGAACTGTACGTCCAGGCTGATCACGCCCGTGCCGTCGCAGACCGGGCAGCGCAGCTTCCCGGTATTGTAGGAGAAGTCTCCGGCTTTGAAGCCCAGCTTCTTTGCGTCCTGCGTCCGGGCAAAGAGTTTCCTCAGCTCATCGTGCACATTGGCGTAGGTGGCGACAGTGGAGCGGACATTGATGCCGATGGGAGTGGCGTCGATGAGCTTTACCTGACGGATTCCCTCCGCCTCGATGGAGCGGACGTGCTCCGGCAGCTTCTTCCCGTTTATCAGAGCCTGCAGGCCGGGAATCAGGGTCTCCAGGATCAGCGTTGTCTTGCCGGAGCCGGATACGCCTGTGACTGCGGTCAGCTTTCCCCTGGGGATCTCTGCGTCTAATGGCTTTACAGTGTGGATCGGTCCGGTGGAGAGACAGATCCGGCCCTCGGAAAATAATTGTTCCGATGTTCTTTTCGCGACATCCGGATGCCTCCTACATCTCCCGCGGATCTCGGGAGAAATCTTGGAAGAACTCTCGGAAGACCTGGAAGAGCCGGAGAGAAACGGGCCGATCCGGGAATCCTTATTCTTGCAGATCTCATCGACCGTGCCCTCTGCGATCACATGTCCGCCGTCAGCGCCGGCTCCAGGGCCCATCTCAATGATCCAGTCAGCCTCTGAGAGGATCTGAGTGTCATGGTCCACAAGGATCACGGAGTTGCCGTCCGCGATCAGATCCTGCATAACGCCGGTCAGCCCTGCAATATTCGATGGATGCAGGCCGATAGACGGCTCATCCAGCACGTACAGGACGCCGGTCGTCCGGTTGCGGACAGCGCGGGCAAGCTGCATTCTCTGCCTCTCGCCGGTGGAGAGTGTGGAGGATGCCCGGTCCAGGGTCAGATAGCCCAGCCCCAGGTCGAGGAGACGCTTCGTCGCGGTCTGGAATGAGACGCAGATGCTTTCCGCCATGGGGCGCATCTCTTCCGGGAGAGAAGCGGGGACGCCGCGGACCCATTCCGCCAGGTCAGAGAGCGTCATCCGGCATGCTTCATCCAGAGAGATGCCCATCAGCTTCGGCGCACGCGCCGACTCGGACAGGCGGGAGCCGCCGCAGTCCGGGCAGACGTCTTCTTTCAGAAATTTTTCGACGCGTTTCATGCCCTTTTCGTCTTTTACTTTGGCAAGAGCGTTTTCTACGGTGTACACGGCATTATAATAAGTAAAATCAAGCTCACCTGCCTGGTTGGATTTTTTTGCTTTGTAGAAGATATGCTTCTTCTCCGCGGGACCATTGTATACGATCTCTTTTTCCTCTTCGGTCAGTTCGCGGAAGGGCACATCTGTGCGCACGCCCATCGCCCGGCAGACGTCTGTCATCAGGGACCACATCAGAGAGTTCCAGGGAGCGACGGCGCCCTCGTCGATGGTGAGCGATTCGTCGGGCACAAGGGTAGAGCGGTCCACTGTGCGGACAGTCCCCGTGCCGTCGCAGGTGCGGCAGGCGCCCTGGCTGTTGAAGGCGAGTTCTTCTGCGGACGGCGCATAAAAGTGAGCGCCGCATTCCGGGCAGGACAGCTCCTGACCCGCCGCGACAGCAAGTGTGGGCGCGTGATAGTGTCCGTTCGGGCACCGGTGGCTGGCAAGCCGGGAGTACATGAGGCGGAGACTGTTGAGGAGCTCGGTCCCTGTGCCGAATGTGCTGCGGATCCCGGGGACTCCCGGGCGCTGGTGGAGGGCAAGGGCAGCGGGGACATACAGAACGTCGTCCACGTCAGCCTTCGCCGCCTGGGTCATGCGCCGCCTTGTATAAGTGGAGAGGGAGTCCAGATATCTCCGGGAACCTTCCGCGTAGAGGACACCCAGGGCGAGGGAAGATTTGCCGGAGCCGGATACACCGGCGATGCCGACGATCTTCCCGAGCGGGATGTCCACGTCAATGTTTTTCAGATTGTGGACCCGCGCGCCGCGGATCAGCATTTTATCGATCATATACGGTCCTTTCACAGAGCGATGGAATTGCTCCCTCCGGCGCATGTATAGTAGGCTTTGTTTTCCTCGGGCTTCACATAGATGCGGAGATCCTTCGGGTCCATCTCTTCTGCTTCGCATTTCTCCAGGATCAGTTCCTTTAGCTCTGGCATGCTGTATTCGCGGTCCTGATACTGAAGGTACAGCGTGCAGTTCGGCTGAGTGCGTTTTGTTTTTGCAGCGGCAGTTTTAGTGCTTGTTTTGGCTGTTTGTTTTTTCATGAGAAATACCCCTTCTTTTCATATTTTAAATTCTTCGGGCAGGATGCCCTTCCATATTATATACTGCGCCGGATGAGAAGTCAAAAAAGGCGGCGGATCGGAGTTGACTAAAAAGCAGAAAGTTTCCTGAAAGTTGATTTTTCCCAGGCGAAATTAAGCGCGGCTCCATTGTAATCCGCAGGCGGCCGTCGTACAATACCATCAAAAGTACATGCTTCCGACAAAACAGGTTACGAGTTGTGCTCGCACTCAGGAACAGTGTTGGAAATTGAAAAACAGGTAAGGACAGAGAAATCCAAAGGAGTACAGAGAAATGAACGCTGTTGAATTACACAATCTATCAAAAACTTATCCCGGCGGGAAGCAGGCGGTCCGGGACGTCAGCCTGTCTTTAGAGCCGGGGGAGGTGTTCGGATTCCTTGGACCTAACGGGGCGGGGAAGACGACGACGGTGAAACTGCTGAACGGGATGCTCACGCCCACAGAGGGGACCTGCCGGGTGCTGGGCGCGGACCCGGCGCGGGAGCCGGAAAAGGTACATGCAGTCTCAGGAGTCGTCACGGAGCATGCCCGGATGTATGATAACCTGACCGGGATGCAGAACCTTATTTTCTATGCAGAACTTTTCGGGCTCCCTGCGGACGAGGCGGCAGGGCGCGCGGAAGCGCTGCTGCGGGAGATGGAGCTTGAGGAAGCGAAGGACCGGAAGCTGGCGGCGTGGTCCACGGGCATGCGGCAGAGGCTTTCCCTTGCCCGCGCCCTGATCCACGGTCCGAAGATCCTGTTCCTCGACGAGCCGACTTCCGGGCTTGATCCGGAGAGCGCCCAGAATGTCAACCGCATGATCCGGGAGATGGCAAGGAACAGCGGGATCACTGTGTTCCTCTGCACGCATCAGCTCCGGTATGCACAGGAAATCTGCACCCGCTACGGGCTGATAGAAGAGGGGCAGCTCCTGGCGTCAGGGACGCTGGATGAACTGCGCGCGGAGACATTTTCCAGGATCACCCTTCAGATCCGCGCGGGCAGCATGCCGCCGGAAATGGGATTCCGCCGGACCGGCGCTCTGGAATACGAGACTTCGATCCGCTCCGAAGAAGAGATACCGGAGATCGTCCGCCGCATCGCGGCAGCCGGAGGGGACATTTATAAGGTGGAGGCAAAACAGCCGGACCTGGAGGAAATTTATTTCGCGCTGACTGCGCCGGGAAGGGAGAGACTGCAATGAAAAATGCGGAACAAGCAATCATCAAAAAAGATATCAGGGGAATTACGTCGAACAAGAGACTTTTTATCCCCCTCTGGATCGTTCCCCTGATGATGACAGTGGTCCTTCCATCCATTTTTATCTGTGCGGTGCATTTCGCCACAGACGACCCGGATGTTATGTCCCTTCTGGAACTTCTGCCGGAGTCTGCCCGCACAGGGAACGTTGAGCTGGTCATTGCAGGGATAATCTTTAACAATATCCTCCCCGCGTTCTTCCTGATGATCCCGATCATGGCAGCTTCGATCATGGCGGCAAGTGCATTTGTGGGAGAGAAAGAAAAATACACGCTGGAGACGCTTTTGTACTGCCCTCTGTCCGTGAAGGAAATCTTCCGGGCAAAGGTGCTGTCATCCTTTCTGCTGAGCATGTTTGTGTCTCTTGTTTCGTTCGCGGTGATGCTGGCGGTCCTGGAACTGGAAGCGGTCTTCCTGATGGGACATCCGCTTATCCCGGGGGTGGGCTGGGCGATCGTCCTGTTCCTGCTCTCTCCGGCGGTCTCGCTGATCGCGGTGACCCTGATCGTGAGAAATTCCGCAAAGGCACAGAGCGTGGAAGAATCCCAGCAGAGCGCGGTATTCCTCATCATACCGGCGATCCTTCTGGTGGTGGGTCAGTTCACGGGAGTGATGCTCCTGAATGTATGGATCCTGCTGGGACTGGGCGTGCTGTGCGCGGTGCTGGCATGGATGCTGCTCCAGCGGGCAGTGCGGCGCTTTACTTATGAAATGCTGCTGAAATAATGAGAGTGAGTGGGGACTGCGGCGAAAGCGCGAGTCCTGAAGAAAATGCCCCGGACGGCTGCGGGAGATATGCAGGCGGTCCGGGGCATTCCCTGTATGGGCATGGTTCACAGGGCAGTACCCGGCAGCTCTCTGTGAGGCATTTTTTCTGTGACGGGGCAGGAGAACTGTGGTATGATATTTTTCGGAAACTGACGAAGAGAAAATAAAGTGAGGATCGACAGGAGGAAGAGTTATGCCGAATGCAGTTGTTACATTAAAGAAAGGCGCAGGGCGCACATTAAAGCAGGGCGGTCCCTGGATCTATGATAATGAAGTGGAAAGTATCATGGGGAGCTTTACGGACGGGGATATCGTGCTCGTCCATGATTTTGACGGGTATCCCCTGGGACGGGGATTTATCAACCGCAATTCGAAGCTGATCGTCCGCATGATGACAAGAGACCGGGATACCGAGGTGGACGAGTCTTTTCTCCGCATGCGGGTGAAGAATGCGTGGGAGTACAGGAAGAAGGTCATGGACGATATCTCGAGCTGCCGCGTGATCTTCGGGGAGGCGGACTTCCTGCCCGGGCTTGTGGTGGATAAGTTCGCGGATGTGCTGGTCGTGGAATCCCTGGCGCTTGGGATCGACCGGTTCAAGGGAATGATCGTTGACATCCTGAAGGAGCTGATGGAGGCGGACGGCATCCATATCCGCGGCGTGTACGAGCGGAGCGACGCAAAGGTCCGCGAGCAGGAGGGCATGGAGCGGATTAAAGGCTTCATCGGAGAGCCATTTGACACGAAGGTGGAGATCGTGGAGAACGGCGTGCGCTACTACGTGGATGTGAAGGACGGACAGAAGACGGGATTCTTCCTGGATCAGAAATATAACCGCCGGGCAGCGGCGAAACTGTGCAGAGGCGCCCGGGTGCTGGATTGCTTTACCCACACCGGCTCTTTTGCCCTCAATGCCGGGCTGGCCGGGGCGGAGCATGTGCTCGGCGTGGACGCTTCGGAGCTGGGCGTGGCCCAGGCGCGGGAGAATGCGGCGCTGAACGGCCTTTCCGACCGGGTGGAATTTATCTGCGAGGATGTGTTCGACCTGCTCCCGAGACTGGAGAAGCAGGGGGAGAAGTTCGATGTGGTGATCCTGGACCCGCCCGCGTTTACCAAGTCCAGAAGCTCCATCAAGAAAGCGGTAAAGGGATATCGGGAGATCAACTTGAGGGGGATGAAGCTGGTGAAAGACGGCGGTTACCTGGCGACCTGCTCCTGCTCGCATTTCATGGACCAGGAGCTTTTCACCAAGACCATCGGGCAGGCAGCGCAGAATGTGCATAAGCGGCTGCGGCAGGTGGAGTTCCGGACACAGGCGCCGGATCATCCGATCCTGTGGGGAGCCGGGGATTCGTATTATCTGAAGTTTTATGTCTTCCAGGTGGTGGATGAGAAATAATAAAATGATGAAATAGACATGTATCTGCTTTTATTATAAGGAAAATAGTCTAAATGATTGAAGTGAAAAGAAGACTAAGGTAAAATGAGTTATGATAATGAGTTGCAAATTTAATAGAGAAAATAATTGTATCCAAGGAATGGTGGTTTAAGGATGGCTGATACGAATACTGCAGATATCGGCTTTGAAAAACAGATATGGAATGCGGTCTGCGTGCTACGAGGAAATATGGATGCATCGGAATATAAAAATGTTGTACTTGGACTAATATTTCTAAAATACATATCAGACAGATTTGAGGATAAATATGAAGAGTTATGCGCAGAGGGTGAGGGCTTTGAAGAAGATATAGATGAGTATACTTCGGAGGGCATATTCTTTGTACCGGCTTGTGCACGTTGGAATGAAATAGCAAAAAGGCGCATACTGAGGAAATAGGCATGGTTATCGATAATGCTATGCGGGCTATAGAAAACAAGCGCCTGAAAGATATCCTGCCTAAAAATTTCGCACGCCAGGAACTGAATAAACAGCGTTTGGGTGATGTAGTCGATCTGTTTACTAATATAAAGATGGCTGAGCATGGCGATGAAAAGGATATTTTGGGGCGTACATATGAGTATTGTCTGTCGATGTTCGCGGAACAGGAAGGAAAACGAGGCGGGGAATTCTTTACTCCGTCTTGTGTTGTACGCACGTTGGTCGAAGTGCTTCAGCCGTTTAAAGGCCGCGTTTATGATCCATGCTGCGGAAGCGGGGGGATGCTTGTTCAGTCTGCAAAATTTGTGGAAAGTCATAGTGGAAATATAAATAATATTGCGATTTACGGACAGGATTCTAATCCTACTACATAGAAAATGGCGCAGATGAACCTTGCTATTCGTGGAATTGAACCTGATCTTGGTGGCTATGCAGCGGATACATTCCTTGATGACCGGCATCCAACCATGAGAGCAGACTATATTATGGCAAACCCTCCGTTTAATCTTTCAAACTGGGGGGCGGATAAGTTAAAAGATGATGTTCGTTGGCAATATGGTATGCCGCCGGCAGGAAATGCAAATTTTGCCTGGCTGCAGCATATGATTTATCATTTAGCTCCGGCAGGAAAGATAGGAATGGTGCTGGCAAATGGCTCCCTATCTTCGCAGTCTGGAGGAGAGGGAGAAATTCGTAAAAATATAGTCAATGCTGATTTAGTAGAGTGTATTGTAGCTATGCCGACGCAGTTGTTTTATACCACTCAGATTCCGGTTTCATTATGGTTTATAAATAAACAGAAAAAACAGTCCGGAAAGATCCTTTTTATTGATGCCCGGGAAATGGGAACAATGGTAAGCCGTAAACTGCGTGAACTGACGGATGAAGATATTCAGAAAATCTCGGGAACATATCAGGAATTTGTAGACGGAACATTGGAAGAAGTTAAGGGATTCTGTGCGGCGGCTGATCTTGATGAAGTTGCTAAACAGGATTATATATTGACGCCAGGACGTTATGTGGGAGTTGAAGAACAGGCAGATGATGGAGAACCATTTGAAGAAAAAATGGGGAAATTGACTGCTGAGTTGTCGGAGTTGTTTGACAAGTCACATGAGTTGGAAAAAGAAATCAAAAAAAATTGGGAGCGATAGGATATGAAATCTGAGTGGAAATGTGTCCGTGCAGCGGATATTATTGAATTTAATCCACGATTAAGCCTACCTAAAGGCTGTGAGGCTGCAAAGATTTCAATGGACAAGCTGCAACCTTATACTAAGAAAATTTATGAAACTGAAAAGTCAATTTATGCTGGTGGAGTAAAGTTCACTAATGAAGATACTATTATGGCTAGGATTACTCCATGTTTAGAAAACGGGAAAACAGCGTTTATTGATATTTTAGATGAAGGCGAAAGTTTCGGAATGTAGCAATAAAATCAATGGTTGGTTCTTCAGGGCGTCAGAGGGTACAGTTAAAGGTGGTGGAAGATTTAGAATTATGCGTACCTCCAAACAAAGAAAAATAGGGCGCATTCTCGCTGAATATGACGATAAAATTATGTTAAATAAAAAGATAAACGATAATTTAGCGGCTTAGAACTGGATGCCGGAGACATCAATCTCACCAGACATAAGTTTTGGAAGTATGCTGTCCCTTAAAGCTACTAGTGATTGATTCTGATCTTCCAGTATTCTCTGATGAGCGAAGATAGGAGCGCAGAAATCATTAAAACAAGTCAGTGTTTCGGTGTCTGGAATTACCGCAGGAACATTTTTCATGGTACTCCCTGACACTTCCTTGAAAGTAGAGCCGGATGCCATGCCTTCAATAACCGGAAGATTGTGCTTTAGGAAGTAATACACATAAGCAGTTCCTATCGCTGGTTTTGGAACAACAGACTTAAAACCCTGATTGGTTGTCACCTCATCGGAAGCAATCGCAATGTAGCCTATCGGAGCACGAGATGAAAACAGAACAGTTCCTTCCGGCATGATAGAGGCACTGCTATTCTTTAAGCCGAGTTCTGTAATGTCATTTTCGCCGTGAGAAATAAACTTGGCTTTATTGATAGATAGGTCTTTCGGAGTTATCCATGCGATGCCGTCCTCTGTGTAGTATTCTGGATTGGATTTTGAAGGTGTACTGCCGCCGACGACAGTGCCGAGATCGCTAATGGTTCCCAAAGTCCATGCAGGATCAGCGTTATCAACGAACAACTCTTGGAAATAAGCCTGAACTTGCCGCTCTAAATTATCGTTTATATTTTGAAGAAAGGAATATAGCAATGCCCAAAAAGAAAAGAAATGAAATAACAATTCGTTCAAGTGCGGCGGAATACCTTACATATGTGGCTTCTGTTGGTGGTGAGGAAAGTAGTGTGGAGATGCGCTATGAAGATGAAAATATCTGGCTGACGCAGAAGATGATGGCTGTTTTGTATGATGTCAGTATATCGACTATAAATGAACATATAAAAAAAATTTATAATGACGCAGAACTTATGGAAGGAGCAACTATTCGGAAATTCCGAATAGTTCAAAATGAAGGGGAGCGTCAAGTTAATCGAGATGTTATTCATTATAATCTTCAGATGATCATAGCAGTCGGGTTTAAAGTTAATAATGAAAGGGCAGTACGTTTCCGTAAATGGGCAGGGCAGATTGTAAAGGATTATACTATACAGGGCTGGACAATGGACAAAGAGCGTCTAAAAAAGGGCGCAATGTTTACGGATGAGTATTTTGAACGTCAGTTAGAAAATATTCGTGAAATCAGACTGTCAGAACGTAAATTTTACCAGAAAATTACAGATTTATACGCAACGGCTTTTGATTATGATAAAAATGCCAAGACAACAAGGCTGTTTTTCCAGACAGTGCAGAATAAACTGCATTATGCAGTTCACCGCCATACTGCGGCTGAATTGATTGTAGAACGTGCAGATGCCGGTAAAGAACATATGGGACTTACAACATGGGAAAATGCGCCTGATGGAAAAATTGTCAAGACAGATGTTTCCGTTGCAAAAAACTATTTGAATGAAGAAGAAATGTCTTATCTGGAGCGTATTGTTTCGCTGTATCTTGATTATGCAGAACTTCAGGCAGAGCGGCATATCCCAATGAGCATGGAAGACTGGGCAAATAGATTAGATAGTTTTTTGGAATTTAATGGGACGGAAATATTAACTGGACCGGGTAAAATCAGTGCAGAACAGGCTAAATTGTATGCTGAAAGTGAATATGAGAAATATCGTATTATTCAGGATCGGTTATTTATGTCTGATTTTGATAAATATATGTTGGAATTTGAGGAGACAGCAAAATAGAATAGATTAATGTGATTTAGTGCTAAACTTCCATCGGCGGCGGAAGTGAAATAAAAGAACTGCCGCCTATATCGTTCTCTATAATAAAGGAGAACACTATGAA
>DWUV01000100.1 GCA_019120595.1 Candidatus Mediterraneibacter tabaqchaliae
GTGTCTGAGGCGAAGCCGAGTTCCTCTCTTCTGATCCCTGGTTTTAGCGTGTTCCCTGATTTCGTAGTTTTTCCTGCCTCATGGAGCGGAGCCGATGCCAGCCATATCCCCGCGCTGAATACGTCTTCGACCCACGCGCTTCGCTGTTTTCGGACGTTTAGCCAATCCACAGGTTCCCCCACAAATACAGATTTCTACCGTAATCTGCGTCCTTCGTATTTCATTTTTGTCCTTAGGAACCGCATCAGCGCTGCCAGCCTCTCTTCCACAGATTCCCCGTTCTCCGCAAATTCCAGGCTCTCCGCCGCTGCCGTGAGGAACCGCCCGTCGATCTCGGTCTGATGGCGCTGAAGGAACTGCAGGCGGTCTCCGTTATCCTCCAGCTCCAGGAATTTCAGGATAAGGGCAGTGGTGCTCCCCTGGCGCCTCAGCTCTGCCGCAGGACCCTCTCTGAGATCCCGGCACAGTTCAAAACGGTATTTCTGTTCCGCCTGCGGATATCTCCCGGTATCCAGAGGGCTCAAAAAAGCCTCCAGAGCGCTTGCGTACACTTTATGCGTCCCTTCCGCAGTCTCGAAGATGACCATATCTTCCCCTGTCTCCGTACAAGTCGCGATATGAAGGATCTTGTACTTCCTCCCTTTAAAATGTCTGTAAATATCCCCCGCCCTCGGAATCCTTCTTTCCATACACAGCTCCTTTCCTGTATTGAACAAGTTTTCATCCCTGAGGATCTTTTTCCTCTGAGGATTTCCCGGATCAGTACAGCTTCGCACTGATCAGTTTCGGACGGAATCCTTTCTTTTCCAGTGCATCCAGTATCCTGTTCTTGTGTTCTGTGCCGAACGCTTCCATTGTGATCCTCAGCTCCACAGCTGCATTTCTGTTTGTGCTCACGAACTGGTTATGCTCCAGCTTGATGACATTGCCCTGCTCGTCCGCAATGGTCTTCGCGACCTGCACCAGCTCGCCCGGCTTATCCGGGAGAAGGACGGATACGGAGAAGATCCGGTCTCTCTGGATCAGTCCGTGCTGAACGATCGATGACATTGTGATCACATCCATATTCCCTCCGCTTAAGATGCAGACGACTTTTTTCCCTTTGCAGTCAAGCTGCTTCAGAGCTGCTACGGAAAGGAGACCGGAATTTTCCACGATCATTTTATGGTTTTCCACCATATCCAGGAACGCGCCGATCAGCTCGTCATCCTCCACCAACAGGATATCGTCTACATTTTCCTGCACATACGGGAGCACCAGATCTCCCACTGCCTTGACAGCGGTCCCGTCTGCGATCGTATTTGCGCTCTCAAGCTCCACCACTTCTCCTGAGTGCACAGCTGCGGTCATGCTGGCCGCCTCCGCGGGCTCCACTCCGATCACTTTGATCTTCGGATTGAGCATTTTCGCCAGGGTCGATACCCCGGAGATGAGGCCGCCGCCCCCGATCGGGACCAGGATATAATCCACTGTGGGAAGCTCCTGGACGATCTCCATGGCGATCGTTCCCTGTCCTGTTGCCACGTCCAGGTCATTAAAAGGATGGACAAACGTATACCCTTCTTTTTCCGCCAGCTGGCAGGCATACTCATAGGCATCGTCATACACATCTCCATAGAGCACCACTTCCGCGCCATAGCTCTTTGTCCGGTTCACTTTGATCAGAGGCGTGACCGTCGGCATGACGATGACAGCCTTGCATCCGAACTGCTTCGCCGCGAATGCGACTCCCTGGGCGTGGTTTCCCGCTGACGCAGTGATCAGCCCTCGTTTTCTCTCTTCCTCGGTCAGCGTACTGATCTTATAGTAGGCGCCGCGGATCTTATAGGCGCCTGTGTGCTGCATATTCTCAGGTTTCAGATAGACCTTTTCCCCGCTGGCTTCGCTGAGATAATCGCTGTATATCAGCTTCGTGGGGTTTGTCACTTTCTTCACCAGTTCACTTGCTTCCTCAAATTTTTCCAAAGTCATCATTTTCGCATCCTTCTTTCCGGTCAAGCCTTTATTCCTCTGTTTCCTGCACGTCTTCTTCCCGATAGAACAGTGCGTTTACGAATTCATCTGCGTCGAACTTCTGGAGGTCGTCAATGGTCTCCCCCACTCCGATATATTTTACCGGGATCCCCAGTTCCGCCTGTATGGCAACCGCAATACCGCCCTTCGCCGTTCCGTCCATCTTCGTCAGGATGACGCCTGTGATATCCGTTGCCTCATTAAATTCTTTCGCCTGTGCGAGCGCGTTCTGCCCGGTCGTAGCGTCCAGCACGACCAGAGTCTCCCTGAATGCCTCCGGGTACTCCCTGTCGATCACCCGGTTGATCTTTTTCAGCTCCTCCATCAGGTTCTTCTTATTGTGGAGCCGGCCGGCTGTATCGCACAGAAGGACATCCGCTTTGCGCGCTTTTGCGGCAGCCACAGCGTCATAGATCACGGATGCCGGATCTGCGCCTTCCTGTCCGCCGATCATATCTACGCCCGCGCGGTTCGCCCACTCCTTCAGCTGTTCGCCTGCGGCGGCGCGGAAGGTATCCGCAGCGGCGATCACCACTTTCTTCCCCTGGTCTTTCAGTTTGCCCGCAAGCTTTCCGATGGTAGTTGTCTTACCCACTCCGTTCACGCCGATCACGAATACGACTGACGTGCGGTCTTCAAATTCATACGCTGTCTCGCCCACATCCATCTGCTCTTTGATGCTGTCGATCAGCAGCTGCCTGCACTCAATGGGCTCTTTCAGATGCTGCGCGCGTACCTTTTCCCTCAGGTCGTCCAGGATCTCCATGGTCGCGTGGACTCCCAGGTCACCCATGATCAGCGTTTCTTCCAGTTCCTCGTAGAAGTCCTCGTCAATCTTGGAAAATCCGTGGAAAATACTGTCCATCCCGGATACGATATTGTCCCTTGTCTTGGTCAGGCCTGCGACAAGACGTTTAAAAAAACCTTGTTTTTCTCCCATTCTGATCTCTCTCCCGATTTTTATTTGTCCAGTTTTTATTTATCCAGTTCGTTTTCCAGCAGATCCACAGACACGAGCGTGGACACTCCTTTTTCCTGCATGGTGATCCCGTACAGGCGGTCCGCCGCTGTCATTGTCCCTCTTCTGTGGGTAATGACGATGAACTGGGTATTCTCTGTCAGTTTATGCAGATACTGCGCAAACCTGGTCACATTATTGTCATCCAGAGCCGCTTCGATCTCATCCAGCAGACAGAAGGGAGACGGCTTTAAGTTCTGGATCGCAAACAAAAGGGCAATCGCTGTCAGTGCCTTCTCTCCTCCCGAGAGCTGCATCATGTTCTGCAGCTTCTTTCCCGGCGGCTGGGCGATGATGCGGATGCCCGCCTCCAGGATATCCTCGTCCTCCATCAGCTCCAGCGTCCCTTTTCCTCCGCCGAAGAGCTGTTTAAACACACTGTTGAACTCTTCGGCGATCCGGGCGAACTGTTCGGCGAACTGCTTCCTCATGGCAGCGTCCAGCTCCTCGATGATCTGCACGAGCGTTGCCTCCGCCTCGACCAGGTCGTCATGCTGTCCTTTCAGGAACTCATATCTCTCAGACACATTTTTATAATCCTCAATGGCATTTACATTCACAGTGCCGAGCTTGCGGATCTCATTTTTCAGTGTCTGGATCTGCCGTTTCATATACGCCAGGTCTGTCAGGTTCTTATCCCTTAACTCCATGGCATGATTATATGTAAGCTCATATTCTTCCCACATATAATTCATCTGCTTCTCTGAAGCCGCTTCGTATGATTCTTTCTGGCTGTTCAGGCGGAAACATTCCTTATCCAGGGCGGAGATATGCTTTGCCAGTTCTTCCCTCATCCTGAGGAACTCTTTGTGCTTCTGGTTCAGGCTCTCCCTTTTCTCTGTCTGTTCCCTGATCTCTTTCCCGATCTCATCGAACAGCTCTTTGGAATCCTCGATCGTACGCCTGAGTTCACTTATCTTCTCCTCTTTTTCCCGGATCTCTTCCGATGCATGGTCCTTGTTGGAATCCAGCTCCTTTAATTCCGCCTCAAACTTCCCTGTCTCCTCATCAATACGGGAAATGTTTTCCAGGATAAATACATTCTGCTGTTCCAGTGCTGCAAGGGCGAGGTGCACTTCCTCCGACTGTTTCAACCGCAGGCTTTCCGCCTGCTTTTCCTCATCCAGGATCCTCTGCAGTTCTTCGATCCTTGCGTTTAAGTCCTGTTCCAGGTTCTCCGATGTCTCCAGCTCCATCTGGATCGACTCTTCGTTGTCCCGGATCTGCTGCAGTTCCTGCTCTAATTTTTTCTGCTCAGAGGCGTACCCGTCCAGACGCTGCTTTCCTTCTTCCATGCGGATGCGTGTCTGCTCCACATTCATCTTTGCAGTATTCTCAAGTACTGATGCCTTTCTGAGCTCCTGCTGGATCTCATCAATGGAATTATAACATGTCCCGCGCTCTGCTTTTACCCTGCCGACTTCCTTTTCCATGGAGTCCATATCTGCTTTGAGCATGGCCACCGTCTTCTCAAATTCCTCGATCTCCCTGCGCCTGCTCAACAGGTTGCTGGAATTCTTAAACGCGCCTCCAGTCATGGATCCGCCCGGATTGATCAGCTCTCCTTCCAGAGTGACAAGCCTCAGCGTCTGCCGGTATTTTCTCGCAATGGCGATCCCATCGTCAATGGTGCGCACTACGATCGTCCTTCCCAGGAGCTGGGCCGCAAGCCCGTCAAACTGAGGCTCCACATGGACCAGGGTATTGGCAAGTCCGATCACACCCTTCTCCCGCAGCGCCTCTTCATTCTTAAGCCCATAGCTGCCCTTCATGCTGGTAAGGGGAAGGAATGTGGCGCGGCCGTACTTGTTTTTCTTCAGGAATGCGATCATCCGCTTTGCCGTATCCTCGTTATCTGTGACAATATTCTGGATGCTTCCTCCCAGCGCGGTCTCAATGGCAATCTCATATTCTTTATCCACTTTGATGATATCCGCCACAACGCCGATGAGTCCTCTTTCCCTGTCCTTGTTGGACATTACCCGGCGGATACTGTTGCCGTAGCCGTCATAGCGCTCTGTAATATTTTTCAGCGATTCCAGGCGGGAAGATTCCCTGTGATAAGCAGTCTGGCCGATCCGCAGTTTTTCCTGCTTTTCATTCAGCTCTTTCTGGAGCCTGGCGATCGTCTGCTCAGTCTCAGAGATTTTCTGATTATATCCGGCGATCGTTTCCTGTACGCTGCTCAGTTCTTCTTCATATTGTCTGAGAAGCCCTGCCTGTCTCTCCTGCTCCGAAGATACTTCCAGTATACTTCTGGACAGAGCTGCCCTGCGCGCGGCGATCTGCTCTCTCGTCGTGTCATAATGCTGGATCTTCGCTTTTGTGGAAGCCCGGTTCCCGAGGATGTCCATGATCTCCTGCTTCCTGCCCTCGATCTCCGCAGTATGCTCCGCGATCCGGCTCTGGATTTCGATCAGCTTTTCCTTTGCCTCGCTGTCCTGAGCGGAAGCCTGGTCTAACTTTTCCTGTACCTCCTGTTTTTCCTGTTCAAGAGAGGCTTTCTGTTCCTGCCTTGTCTCGATCTCGATGCGGACTGCATTCGAACGGTTGTCATAGTGCTCGTCATTCATGCGTACCGCATTGATCTGTTCCTTTAAGACATTGATCTGTCCCTCGAGCTGCTGTTTCAGAAGGTTTGTCTCATTGAGCTGGTTTTTCGCCGTCTCAATGGCAAGGTCGATCTGCTCGACCTCTTCCTCGATCGCCTCATACTCGGCCTTCATCTCTTCGTAGCGCCGGTTGGAATCCTCCATCTCGGATGAGGCGATCCCGTATTTCTCCTCCACCTCTTTCATCCGCTCCCGGATCCGCTCTTCCTCGAGAAGGAACATATTGATATCATATGTTTTTAATTCTTCTTTTTTCTTAAGATATTCCTTTGCGGTCTCAGACTGCTTTTCCAGAGGCCCGAGCTGTTTTTCCAGCTCCTGGAGGATGTCATTGACCCTGGTCAGGTTCATCCTCTCTTCTTCCAGCTTCTTGACCGATAGATTCTTCCTTCGCTTAAACTTAACGATGCCTGCCGCCTCGTCAAAGAGCTCTCTTCTTTCCTCCGGCTTTCCGCTTAAGATCTTATCGATCTGTCCCTGGCCGATAATGGAATATCCTTCCTTTCCGATCCCGGTGTCGTAGAACATCTCGTTGATATCCTTCAGGCGGCATGCCGCCCCGTTGATCAGATACTCGCTCTCACCGGACCGGTACAGCTTACGGGTCACTGTGACTTCCTCGTAATCAACCGGAAGCTTGTGGTCCGAGTTGTCCAGGGTGATCGCAACGGATGCATAGCTTAACGGCCTGCGGTTCTCCGTACCGGAAAAGATCACGTCCTGCATGCTCCCTCCGCGCAGCTGCTTCACTCTCTGCTCGCCCAGGACCCAGCGCACAGCGTCAGCTACATTGCTCTTCCCGCTTCCGTTAGGGCCTACGATGCCGGTGATCCCGTTGTGGAAATCGAATCTTATCTTATTTGCAAAGGATTTAAAACCCTGTACTTCTATATTTTTTAAATACATACAACACCTGCCCTATCTTTGTCTCCGAAGGCGCAGGATCGCCTCATACGCCGCCTGCTGTTCTGACGCTTTCTTGCTCCTGCCCGCGCCTTTTCCTGACACCTTGTCCCCGATCAGGACTTCCGTGTGGAAGGACTTATTGTGGTCAGGCCCCTCAGTCCCGACAAGCCGGTAGGTGATCTCTCCCAGCTTTTTCGCCTGCACCATCTCCTGGAGGATAGTTTTACTATCATAAAAGAGTTTTTTATCTTCCAGGTCTGTCAGCACAAATCTGTGGATAAACTCTTTTGCACTAGTAAAACCACCATCCAGGTACACCGCTCCGATCAGCGCCTCCATAGCGTCTGAGGTAACGGAATCCCTCATTCTTCCCCCTGTCGCTTCCTCGCCCTTTCCCAGGAGAAGATAACTCCCCAGGTCAATATCTCTTGCACAGAGCGCCAGGGACGGCTCGCATACCATACTCGCCCTCGTCTTTGTAAGCTCTCCCTCCGGCATCTTCGGCGATCCCTTAAAAAGGAACTCACTCGATACCAGTTCCAGCACCGCGTCCCCCAGGAATTCCAGCCTCTCATTGCACCGGTATTTCGGAAGATGGCGTTCATTTGTATAGGAACTGTGCATCATAGCCCGTTCAAGGAGAGAGAAATCGTTGAATTTATAGCCGATCTTCTGTTCCAGTTCTTTTAATCTTGCATTCATCTGTCAATCCCTCTATGAAAACGAAAAAGCCCACAGGGGCTTTTTCATTCAATGATCCTTTGGTTATTCCACTGCTTTTTTGATCTGGTCTACCGCATCCTGCACTGTTACGATCTTCTCTGCCTCTTCATTGTCGATCTCGATGTCAAACTCTTCCTCGATCCCCATGATGATCTGGAAAATGTCCAGTGAATCCGCGCCCAGATCATCTACAAATGTAGTCTCCGGCCTGATCTCATCTTTCTGTACATTGAGAACATCCGCAATGATCTCCTGAAGTTTTTCAAATTCCATGACTGACTCCTCCTTGACTTCATTCACTTATTTTTCTTCGTCCTGCGTCTCCTGTATAGCTGCTTTTATCTTTTCATTTATTTTCTGCTCTTTAAATGTGACGCACTGGATAATAGAATTACACACCTCTTTGGAAGTGGAACTTCCGTGTGTCTTAACGACCAGCCCTTTGAGCCCAAGCATCGGCGCGCCGCCGTATTCGCTTGCGTCAAAGTCCTTCATCGTCGCTTTCAGGGCAGGCTTTACGAGAAGCGCCCCGATCTTGCTGCGCATGCTTGACATCATGCCTGATTTGATCTTCTTGATAAGGGCTCCGCCCACGCCTTCGTAGAGTTTAAGGATCACATTTCCAACAAAAGCCTCACAGACGATCACATCTACATTTCCATAGGGGATTTCCCTTGCCTCCACGCTTCCGATGAAATTGATGTCCCTGCACGCTTTCAGGAGCGGGAATGTCTCTTTGACAAGAGCATTGCCCTTCTCTTCCTCAGCGCCGATATTTACGATGCCCACCGTAGGGTTTTTCCTGCCCATAACGCTCTCCATATAGATGGAACCCATCTTGGCGAACTGGACAAGGTGGGAAGGCCTCGCATCTACGTTTGCCCCGCAGTCGATCAGCAGGGACACGCCTTTCAGTGTAGGGAACAACGGAGCGAGCGGGGGTCTCTCCACGCCTTTGATCCTGCCCACGAGCACCTGGCCTCCGACGAGGACCGCACCCGTGCTCCCGGCTGAAACAAAAGCATCTGCCTCCCCGTTTTTGACGAGCTTCATCGCGACTACGATCGAAGAATCCTTCTTCCCGCGGATCGCCTTCACCGGCGGCTCCGCTGTCTCGATCACCTCTGTCGCGTTTATGATACGGATCTGTTCGGCAGGATAAGTATATTTTTCCAGCTCTTCCTTTATCACGTTTTCCCGGCCTGTCAGCAGCACCTGGATATCCTTTCTCTGCCGGACCGCCTCCACTGCGCCCTTTACGATCTCTGCCGGAGCATTATCGCCGCCCATGGCATCGAGCGCCACTCTCGTAATATCAGACATCTTCCTTCCTCCTAACACTACTGAAAATATTCTACTGGAAAACATTATAAAAATCAACAAAAAAAAGACGCAAAACACAAAGTTTTTACGTCCTTTTTCCTTATTGATAATTAGTCAACGGAAATGATCTCACGCTTGTTGTATGAGCCGCAGGCCTTGCATACACGGTGAGGCATCATGAGCTCGCCGCACTTGCTGCATTTCACAAGGTTCGGAGCGCTCATCTTCCAGTTTGCTCTTCTCTTATCTCTTCTTGCTTTTGAAGATTTATTCTTTGGACAGATTGACATAGGTTACACCTCCTTAAAATTCTTAAATAAGTCACGGACAACTGACATCCTAGGATCAAGTCCCGGTTCTTCACA
>DWUV01000101.1 GCA_019120595.1 Candidatus Mediterraneibacter tabaqchaliae
GATTTCAACGCATAGTCCCGGATTTCTACTTTTTCCAGGTCTCATTCCGAAGTCGCCTCAACCACCCATATCCCCGCGCTGAATGATTTTCGAAAAGACGCTTCGCTGTTTTCTGGTTTTGTTCAAGACAGAAGCTCCCCTCTCACCCACCTTTTGAAATCCTGCATTTGCCTGCGGGGACCTTCCGATCGGATGCGCGCAGAAAACCGTCCCCTTTGACGCGCCTTTCGCGGCGGACGGGGATATGGCGACGGTGACTTGGAGTAATCTGCCGGAAAGACTTAAAGGGAGAAAGCGTGGCGTTAATTGTCCGGCAGATGCCTGAGGCAGAGCCGAATCTTCCTCCGGACAATTGCTTTTAGCCATGCTTTCTCCCTTTTACGTCTTTCCCAGATTACGGAGCCGGAACCTGAGCCATATCCCCGTCCGCCGCGAAAACGTCTGCATCAAACCGACGGTTTTCGGACGGTATATTTGAAGGAAGGCTCCCCCACAAATACAGATTTACTCTATCGTGATCTCTGACGTGACGTCCTCCACCCCATTGATCTGGAGCCTGACATGGATCTTCCCGTCCTTGAATCCTTCCAGAGGATATTCCAGCGTTTTTGAAAGATCCGTCACATCCACGGATTCCGCCCTGTCCCCCTGCACGAGCCAGAGGATCAGGCTTGCCCCGTCAGGTACGGTGCCGCAGGATATGTCTGCATACAGCTTTTGTGTCTCTGCGTCTTCAATCTTCATATTCCTTTCTTCCACAAATCCGTCGCTGGCCCGCTTAAAGCTGAAATTCCAGACGCCATCCCAGTAATTGCTCACGCTCATCTGGATCACGCCCAGGTTCCACACTCTCTCATCAGATGAAGGATCGGTATTCACATTCCCGCTCCGGACGCGCTCACGATAACTCCGGTCAGGCATACGATCAGAAGCGCCAGGCTGACCAGGCCTCCGGCAATATATTTTTTGTGATGCACCTTTTTGTTTTCCATTCCCTCCCTGTTTTGGATATATGCCCCGCATTCCTCACAGTATTTTGCCCGCAGCGGTACGGGATGCCCGCAGGCGGGGCAGGGTCTTTTGATCTCCCGACGCCTCAGGAAATAGATCAGAAGCCCGATCACAGGCGTGGCGAGAAAAATGATGATGACCCACAGGACTGGATCATCCCCCCGCTTCCGGCAGTCCTGGTAGACCCACGCGCCAAAGAACGCGGACATGAGCAGCCAGAAGAAGATAACTCCCAGGAGAAACAGAGGGATCGCCATCGCAATTCCGCTGAATCCGCCGCTCACGGCAAAGAATATCCCAAATCTCACAAGGATAAACAAAACGAGGATCGCGGCAGCTAAGATCAAGCCGCGGTTGTTTCGGTATTTTATGTCCCTATGCTTTTTCATATCTCTGTTCCCCCTTTTTTATATGGATCGAGATTTCCTCTCTGAGGTCCGTTCTTTTTATTCCGACCAGAGTGATCACCACTCCTGCGATCCCCATATAGGCACAGGCCGCAGCAGCCAGTACCGAAAGATACAGACTGTCGATCAGAAGGACAAGGGCTGCTCCCAGCAAAAGAAACAGGATGAGATTCAATACCATAGGCAGGTACCAGAGGGAGATACTCCTGCCCGCCCTGCCATGTCTCAGGAAGCGTTCCCGCTCATAGAGCTCTGCTTTCAGTCCGTTATCCAGCCTGACATCCGGTTTCTTCGTGGTTTTAAGCGCTTCGCGGATCAATCCGTCAAACTCTGTATTAAAATCTTTCTTCGCCATAACCAGCTTCCTCCAATCTCTTTTTGACCATCTTTCTGCCTTTAAACAGGCGGCTTTTTACTGTCCCCGGCGGCTTCTCCGTCATCTCTGCGATCTGTTCGACTTTGAACTCAAAGAGGTAAAACAAGATCAGCGGGACCCGAAATTTATCGGGGAGGTCCTGGATGATACGGCTGACTTCTGATATCATCTCCCTGCGGAAATAGTCTGCTTCTATATCTTCTCCTGAGCAGACCGTATGTTCCTGCCCTTCTTCTATATTTGCGAACTGCGCGATCCCTCTGCGCCGCGCTGCTTTTCTTCTATTGCTCTTCCACTGGCTGTGTGCCATGGCAAAGAAAAAAGCCCGGGGATTTTTCTCCCATTCCAGGGCTGCCTCTCTCTCCAGCGCCCGCAGGAATGTCTGCTGGTACAGGTCTTCCGCATCCTCCCTGTTCATGCAGAGCTTCAGGCAGAACCTGTAAACGTCTGCGCCGAATTCATCTATGCATCTCTCGATTTCCCTCGCCTCCAAAGCCTCACCTCCATTCCCCCTGTTCTCTTTTCACCTTATATACGCCGCCAGTTCCCCATCGGTTCATTTTTTTGCATTTTTATTTTTGCATAAGAAAACCGGAAACCGCACATTCACCCATGCCGGTTTCCGGTGTTTCTCTTTCAGTATCCACATTGTCTCCAAAACTCAATCTTCTTTTTTCTTGTCTTCCTTGTCAATGCGCTCAAATACCATGTCATAGCCGTCGTTTCCGTAGTTCAGGGAACGGTTCACACGGCTGATCGTTGCTGTCGAAGCACCTGTCTGCTCCGCGATCTCCAGATAAGTTTTCTGCTCTCTCAGCATTTTTGCGACCTCAAATCTCTGGGATAACGAGAGCAGCTCGTTGATCGTACAGATGTCCTCAAAAAATATATAGCATTCCTCTTTATTTTTCAGACTGAGGATTGCTTTAAAAAGATAGTCGACTGCCTCTGTCCTTATCTTCTTACTCATAGATACGTCTCCTTTATAAGCCCCGCGGCAAAAATCTGACCAGGACGCAGGCAACTGATATGTACAGCGCATCCCCTGCCTTTCCAGGTCACTCTTGTATTTTAGCACACTAAACTTTTAAAGTCCACCATTTTTCTTCTCTTTCATCGGATGCCAAGAAATTCCTTCAGCCGGTCCCAATCCGTCGTTATGACCAGCTCTTCCGGAAAATTGCAGTAATCCAGCATTTCCCTGACATTCGTGAAATTTCCCGCATCCACATCCACATGGGCATCACTTCCGGTCGTCACAGGCACCTCGTACTGCCTGCACAGTTCGAGCATAGTCAGGATGTTTTCTCTTGTCCCTTTCCTGCTGCTCTGGGGACGCATGGAGGAATTATTGATCTCAAGGAGCGTTCCCGTCTCTTTCGCTGTGCGGACGATCGTTTCATAGTCAAAAGGAAATCTGCCGTCATCCGGGTGCCCGATGATATTGACATAAGGCTTTTTCATTACCTCCACATAGGCGCGGGTGTTTTCCTCCGGCGTATGATCCAGTCCATAACATGGCGGATGGATGCTTGCCACTACAATGTCCAGGTCACGGCAGGTCTTTTCGGGAAGGTCCACTGTCCCGTCCGGATCCATGATATTGAGCTCCGCTCCCATCAGGAGCCGTACGCCATCCGCTTCTCTGGGGACTACATCCAGGTTTTGAAAGTAGAACAACCCGCATGTGCCCGGCATTTCCGGGGCATGTTCTGTGAGGGCGAGCGCTTTGAGGCCCCGCTTCTTAGCTGCCGCTGCCATTTCCCTGATCGTGCTGTATGCATGTCCGCTTGCCAGAGTATGCGCGTGTGTATCTGCGATGATCTTCATTTCCATTCTCCTTTGCACTACATTTATTTTATATCCGCCGGCCAAAGCCGGCTCCAGTAAAACCGGCTCCACTGAAACCAGCTCCACTGAAACCAGCTCCAGTATGCCGCACTCATGCGCCATAAAACAGTATATCACATTTTCGCGGGAATACAATTTTCTCTCCCGGGGATACTAACCGAAAAATGAGAAACCGAGGTAGATTATCTTGAAAGAAAAAGCTCAAAGAAAACCGACCGATAACTTTGACTATCTGGCAAATGCCGCGTCTGCGACAGACTGTACGGGGCTGATCCCGTCTCTTCCCCAGACTGAAGATGAACTGGATTCTTATAATGACATTGTCCAGTATATGTCTCCCGCAGCTAAGAGCAGTGCAGCTGATGGACAAGATGTCCGCCCTGATGAAAAACACCGCTCCTCCGGATACAGCGCTTCGTCATGATTCGCGGAAATCTTGCACTTTTCGAGCGGAGATTGCATTTTTTCATTGTTCTTGCGTCCTCAAAATGTTATAATATCGGTGTTGTAAATTTGTCAGCCAGAGAGAGGAGTATAGATCTTATGAAGTGTCCGATATGTGGAAAAGAGCTTGAATTAAAGAAGAAACAGATTGGCACCGATGAAAACGGTGATCCGATCTTAAACGAATATGCGATCTGCCGGGACTGCCGCAAGCAGTGGAACCTTGACAGGCAGCGCGCGAAAAAGGCGGCCGCAAAGAGCAGCGCTCCCGAAAAGAATCCCCCGGTTAAGAAAACAGGCAGTTCAGATGAAGCACCCGCGAAAGCAGCGGCTTCTGATGCGGCAAAGGGAGCGGCGCAAAAAGCGGCAGCCCCTGCAAACGGCGGCAAGGAGACGGCCCCTACTGCCAAAAAAACCGTAAAAAAACGTCCGGCGCAGGCTGCGCATACCGAGAGCCCGGAAGAAAAACGTTACAGCAATATCCCACCGGAAAAAATCCGTACCAAGCATGAAACCGCTGCACGCAAGAGTTATGGAGATATGCTTGCCACCGGTACGATCGGCAAACCGGTCAAAAAGAAAAGAGCGCTGGCAGAGGAAGACGAACGCCTGACAGCGGATTCTCCCGCTGTTCCGGCAGACAGGAAGAGGGCTGCAAAAGCAGTATCAAAGCCGGCTGAACCAGAGTATGATGACTATGAAGACGATGCGTATGATGATGACTATGAAAGCGCACCCCGCTTCCGCGCAATGCGCGTGATCCTCGGTATCATCTCCCTTCTCGGATTCGGATACTTTTTATACATGGGATTCACGACAGGATTTTCGTCTTCAACAGACAGCGGGGTTACAGGCATGACATTCGCGATACTTGCGCTCTGCCTGCTCGTATCCGCACTGCTGTATTTTATTACGATCAGGACAAACAACATTTTCGCATTCCTGATGCCCATGCTCTTCTATCTTGGCAGCGCTGTGTTTGCGTTCCTCAAGAGAGGGGATGACCTGCAGCTCTTCATCGCCGCTGTCGCTGCCGCGGTACTGGCAGTGATCTCCCTGATCCTTGCGATCACGTCAAGAGGCGGGGATGATTACGATGATTATGACGATGCTTTTGAAGATGATTACGCTGACGAATAAAAAAACTGATCAAAGACGGTGATCATAATACTGTTTACTGGTTTAAAACCTGCTGAAACAGCCCCATTTCCCGGCGGGAACGCCCTGCCGCCGGATGCGGCGCACTGTTTCCGCAGGTTTTTCTATATGAACCTTCTGTTTTTCTTCTCATATATTATTAGGGAATCAATATGAGACAGAGATATGGAGGTATTATGAAAAAGCGTATTTTATCCCTCTTAGGCGCTGCCGTCCTCTCAATTTCCCTCCTCGCCGGATGCGCGCGGGAGACGGACGAAAAGGCAGCGGACGCGGAGAGTACTCCCTCAGAAGAAACAGAGCAGAAAAAACTTGCGGAGGTCACATTGAATGAGGTCGCGCATTCGATCTTCTACGCACCGATGTATGCAGCGATCGAAGAAGGGTATTTTGAAGAGGAAGGGATCGACCTGACGCTTGTGTGCGGATTTGGTGCAGATAAGACGATGACCGCGGTCATCTCCGGCGAAGCGGACATCGGCTTCATGGGCTCCGAGGCTTCCATCTACACCTACGCCGAGGGCGCCACGGACCATGTGGTCAACTTTGCGCAGCTCACACAGCGCGCGGGCAATTTTCTCGTGGCACGGGAAGAGATGCCGGATTTCACATGGGAAGATTTAAAGGGACACCTTGTCCTCGGCGGGCGCAAAGGCGGGATGCCGGAGATGGTCTTTGAGTATATCCTGAAGAAGAACGGGATCGATCCCGAGACCGATCTGGAGATCAACCAGAACATTGATTTCGGTTCCACAGCAGCTGCATTCTCGGAAGGGCAGGGAGATTTTACCGTAGAATTTGAACCGGGCGCGACCACACTGGAATCCGAGGGCAAGGGTTATGTTGTCGCATCCCTCGGCGAGGACAGCGGCTACGTCCCCTACACGGCGTTCAGCGCGAAGCAGAGCTATATCGATGAGAATCCGGACGTGATCCAGGGCTTCACCAATGCGCTCCAGAAAGGGATGGACTATGTCCAGGACCACACCCCGGAAGAGATCGCCGCTGTGATCGAGCCCCAGTTCCCGGAGACAGACCTGGAGACGATCACAACGATCGTGACGCGCTATTACGACCAGGATACCTGGAAGAGCAACCTCATTTTCGAGGAGAGCAGCTTTGACCTGCTCCAGGATATCCTGGAGAGCGCAGGCGAGCTGGAGGAAAGAGTTCCGTATGATGACCTGGTGACAACAAAGTTTGCGGCAGCCGCTGCACAGTGATATACTGTACTCTGAGATCCAGGATCCAAAGAAAGTAAAGAGAGGTACCGGCTATGATCGATAAACGGCTGATCCCCTATGGGGGACTGAAGAAAGAACCCTTCTCCGGGAGCCACAATGGCATGCGCTATCTTTTCCGGGGTGACGATGGTAAAAGCAGCACCACATTCACTGTATTTATCTATCCGGAGCCATGGTGTTTTGAAGATACTCCGGAAGATGAAAAAGAGAGCTGCACCTTCCCTCTGTCAGAGGAAGGGATGGACCTGGCAGTGGCATGGCTTTTCGAACGGTTTGAGTCTGAAAAGGAGCGCTGGACGGCATCTTCAAAAGAGATGATGCACACCGTCCGGCAGACTCCTTACGATATGGGGGAAGGGCACTCCCATTGACCGCTCATCCATCCACTCCCGGAGAAACTCAGTAAAACTCCTCACAACCGGGAAAGGCTCCTCACAAGCGAAATTTCTCACAACAGAGGCTGCGCTCAAAATCATACGCGGCGCACATCCGGGACCGGTCACAACAGGACCGGGCAGGATCTGCGCCGCGTAAAAATTACTGTTCATTTCTCTTTATCTAATTTTAAGAATCTTTAAAATTATTTCCATATCTTGTCACAGCCGATTCACAATTCCCTGTTAAGATACAGACATAAAATAAAGAAGACAATGACTGTGTATACAGTCGGTATGCATGGTCATTGGACTTCGCCTAAAGCATTCGGTTCCGGGTTTTTGCCCCGGAATATTTTTTTGATATCGATCTTTACAATGTAAAAATACATTCCGATCAGCAGCGCAGAGGCCAGCACCCATGCCGCCGGGCTTGCCAGGCAGACCCCTGTATAACTCTTCTGACCTGCAGCGATCACCGCGACGATCCCTCTTCCCGCCAGTTCCGCCACGCCTGCCATCATGGGCAGGATGCCATACCCAAGTCCCTGGATCCCATTCCGATATATATTGACAACGGCAAGCGGGATAAAGAACGCGCCCACGCACTTCAGATAAATATCCACAGAGTCCATGATCAGCGCCACATCTTCCGACACAAAAAGGTATGTCATATATTTTCCCACAGTCATTACCAGAGCCGCGGCGATGCAGGAATAGATCACGCCGATGATCGTGCAGGACTTGAAGCCGCTGCGGATACGCTCTACATTCCCTGCCCCCATGTTCTGGGCTCCGTAAGTAGCCATCGTTGTCCCCATGGCCACGTATGCCTAGGTGACCACCTGCTCGATCTTGCTGGCCGCAGTAAACGCCGCCACAAGCGTAGATCCCAGGATGTTGAGGGACGACTGGACCATCATCGTGCCGATCGCTGTAATGGAATACTGGAGCGCCATCGGGATCCCGATCCGAAGCTGGATCCCCAGGAGCGAGCCGGACAGGTGCCAGTCCTCCCTGCGCAGGCGGAGAGCCGGCACTGCTTTTACTATGTATCCCAGGCAGAGGAGCCCTGACACCCCCTGCGAGATGACCGTAGCCACTGCCGCCCCCGCTGTCCCCATGTGGAAGAAAATGATGAGGACCAGGTCGAGCACGATATTGAGCAGCGCGGAAAGGATCAGGAAGTACAGGGGCACCCGGCTGTTCCCAAGCGCCCTCAATATACTTGCCAGCAGATTATAAAGCATCTGCGCAAGGATGCCCGCGCTAATGATCATGATATAGGAATAGGCGTCCCTGAAGATATCCTCCGGCGTGTTCATCAGTTCCAGCCACGGCTTCATAAGGAGCATGAACGCCGCCGTGAGCACCGCGCCTATGATCAGGGACAGTACCGATGCCCCTGCCACGGTCTTCCGCATTGCGTCCGTGTCCCCCGCGCCGAATTTCTGCGCCGTGAGGACCGTAAATCCTGCGGTCATCCCCACGACAAACCCATAGATCAAAAACATGATCGTGCCGGTGCTGCCCACAGCGGCAAGCGCCCCGGTGCCTACGAACTTCCCCACGATCACCGCGTCCGCCATATTGTAAAACTGCTGAAAGACATTTCCCAGAAAGATGGGAAATGTAAAACTCAGGATGATCTTCATCGGACTTCCCGATGTCATGTCTTGCTGTACTGCTTTCATCTGTCCTACCTCTCACACTCTGTTATACTGTCTGTTTCCGCCCCGTAAAAGGGGATATGCCACTCCTCGGACATATCCCCTCCATCGGTTTCACAAGTGGTTATTATAAAACAGGACTCTGCACTTGTAAACACTATTCTTTTATTAATTACCGTTTTATTTCATTCCGGTCCTGCCGGAGCATTCCAGGCTGCTGTCCTGTTCACAGTGATCTTTCAGGAACAGGAGTTTCTCTTCCCGGAACATGACATGATCGGGCATGCCCCGGCTGTCCAGCTCTTCGATCTTTTCCCTCTGGACAAACCAGCAGATGGGCTGCCCTCCGCCGCATTCCCCGCCATCCCCGTGTCTCTCCGGCCGGAGATAGTAGTTTCTCTCAAACGGAAGGAGCGCGGTACTCTCCAGGTCAAACCGGAGCATATTCTCTCCCCGCTCCCCCCAGACAGGCACAAAGTCGTGTGCACGGTACCCGAACCATCGGACGTCCTCCGGGATCTCCCTCTCTGTATGCAGGGTCACTCCCCAGTCTGCCGCTTCCGCCGTATGAGCATCTATCCGATGGATCCGCGAGAAATTCTTGCACCCGGTCAGGCGCGCCGCCTCCCGGCTGACCGGATTTTGGAAGAGCTCCTTTGTCTCTCCTGCTGCCGCCACATGTCCTTCGTCTATCACGACCATCTCTTCGCTGAACCGATAGAGCTCATCCCGGTTGTGGGACACCATGACCACTGTCCCTTTATAATCCGCCAGCATTTCCATCAGTTCCTGCTGCAGCCGGTCCCTCAGATACATATCCAAAGCGGAGAACGGCTCGTCCAGCAGGATCACATCCGGCTCATACGCCATGATCCTCGCCAGCGCCACCCTCTGCTGCTGCCCTCCCGAGAGCTGGCCGGGCAGACGCTTTTCCAGCCCTTGGAGCTGAAATTTTATCATCATCTCACGCACACGCACCTCTTTTTCCCGTCTGGTCCCATTCAGCCCCGCCGCGATATTTTTCTCCACTGTCATTGTGGGAAACAGGGCATAATTCTGGAACAGGTATCCCACATTGCGTTTCTGGGGCCTGAGGTTGACTTTTTCTTCCTTGTCAAACAGCAGCCTGCCCCCCGCCTCAATGCGCCCCTCATCCGGCGTCTCGATCCCGGCGATGCATTTCAGCGTCATGCTCTTGCCGCAGCCGGAGGCGCCGAGGATGCCAATGCGCCGGGACTCGCTCTGGAACTCTATGTCCAGCAGAAAACTGTCCAGCTTTTTCCGGATCTTTACCCTGACCGGCATGCCTTACCACCTCCTGATATTCTTCATTTTCCTGCCGGAGATCAGATTCATGAGAACGACCACGGCAAACGCGATGACCATGACCACCGCCACCCAGATCCCGGCGGTCAGATAATCCCCATCCTGTATGACCATGGCGATCTTCTGGGAAATGGTGCCTGTCTTCCCCGGGATATTGCCTGCCAGCATGGACGTTGCGCCGTACTCTCCCAGCGCCCTTGCAAATGTCAGGATCGTCCCTGACGCGATCCCCGGTCCCGCCGTGGGGATGATGATCTCCCAGAATATCTTTATCTCGGACATTCCGAGCGTCCTTCCCGCATACACGAGATTCACATCGATCTGCTCCATGGCTGCCCTTGCGTTCCTGTACATGAGGGGAAAGGCGATCACGGTCGCCGCGATGACACATCCGAGCCAGGTCTGGACTACTTTGAACCCGAACTCATCGAACAGGAATTCCCCGAAAGGCCTCCTCCTGCTGAATAAGAGCAGGAGAAAGAAGCCCGCCACAGTCGGCGGCAGCACCATGGGAAGGGTCAGGATCCCGTCAATGACCGCCTTTTTCCCCGGGGATGCCTTCACAGCCTTGCGCGCTGCAAATATCCCCAGGAAGAACGAGATCACTGTTGCCACGATCCCGGTTTTTATGGATATATACAAAGGACTCCAGTCCAGGTCTTTTAAAATTTCCATGATCTCTTCCATCGTATCCGTATCCTCCGCCTGCTTTTATTCCACATCCGTGTCAAAATAGTAAGACTCAAACACTTCCGCCGCCTCATCCGAGAGAACAAAAGCGAGAAAATCTTCTGCCGCTTTTGTCTGTGCCTCGTCCGCTTCCTCATTTACCACGCGGGCGATCGGATAGATCACATCTCCGGTCAGGTCATAGCTCACTGTCTGGAGGATCTCCAGGTCCTCCTCATATCCGTATGTATCGGAATAATACGTTGTTCCCACCTCGCAGGATCCTTCCGCGACCGCAGTGAGCACCTTGCTCACATTATCCTGCTCGCTGATCTCCACGCCGCCCAGAGCCTCTGAGATCTCCTGAGTGGTAACGGACGCCGGATCGTCCGTCGCAGGGAGCATCCCCAGGTGAATGAGCGCCTGTCTTGTATACCTGCCCACCGGCACGCTTCCGCCTGCCAGGGCGATGCTCTCCGCTTTCCCGATATCTTCCAGTCCTGTAACCTGGGTCCCGCTGTCTTTCAAGGTGACGACGACAACCTGATTGTTCACGACATTTGCCCGCGTCCCTTCGACCATCAGGCCGTCCGCCTCCAGGTCGTCCATCTGCTTCTGTGCCGCGGAAAAGAAGATATCGCACTCATACCCCTCCCGGATCTGTGTCAGGAGAGTGCCGGAGCTGTCCGCGTTAAATGTGATCTTTACCTCAGGATGCTCCTCATGGTACAGATCCGCCAGTTCTGTCATGACGGTATTCAGGCTCGCTGCGATAAATACCTGGATCTCCGTACCTTCTTCTCCGGCTCCGGCGTCTTCCGCCTGCGCACCCCCACTGCTGTCAGCGTCCCCGCTGCCTTCACCGGTCCCGCATCCTGCCATGGAAAATAGCATAGCCGATGCTGTCAGTACCGCTAAAAACTTCTTTTTCATTCCGCTTCCTCCTTCCGTTCTTTACAGAAATTATATTCGATTGCTTTTTAAAAAGCAATCGCTTATCCTGAAAAGACGGCTGTTTTTGCCTGTTTTCCTGTGCCATAACAGCCGTCCTGCGGATCTGTATCTTACTGTGCCCCCGGCCCGGTCAGCCAGCCGGTACATGATCCGGTCATCTGCCGGACAATGTTCTAGAGAAAGATCTCTCTGTACTTTTCCTCTGCCAGCCCGGTCAGTTCTTTCTCAAAGCGTTCATACCTGGAGAGCAGCCTCATGCCGTCCTCGCTGACTCTGGCGCTGCCCCCGTTCTTTCCCCCGGGGCTGCGCTCAACGATAGTATATCCCAGCTCTCTTTCCGCCCGTTCCAGCATTTTCCTGCCTTTGCTGTAAGAGAGCCCCATCTTCTCACAGGCATCGCGGACGGATCCCTCCTCGCGGATACACTCCAGAAGCGTCTTTACTCCCGGTCCGAAGAAAGGCTCCGTGCCCGCAAGCTGTACCTTGAGCCTGGGTCGGATGTTCTTTTCTGTCCCGTTCTGTCCTGCCATGAGCTATTTCACCGCTTTCTTCTTTCTCTCATAAGGCGTATCTGTCAGAGGAAGCTTTGTCTGGAATTTCCCGTTCCACTTATAATACGCTCCTGCAACTGCGGGCGCTGTGGGGATGGATGTGATCTCCCCGATACCGATGGCGCCGTATCCCACATCCACGCCCGGCTTCTCTACGATGATCGGCTCCACATCCGGCGTCTTATCCGCCTTAAAGAGTCCCAGCGTACCGTAGCGGGACACCGGATACCCGTCCTTGATCTCATACTGCTCTGTGAGCGCATAGCCAAGGCTCATGACCACGCCGCCCTCGATCTGTCCCTCCACGCTGACCGGGTTGACCGCTTTCCCGACGTCATGCGCCGCGACTACCTTTTTGATTGTCCCGTCTTCATTGAGCACACAGACCTGGGTGGCGTATCCGTAAGCCACATGGGATACCGGATTCGGCACATCGCTTCCCATCTTATCTGTCTTAGCGAGATATTCTCCCACATAATCCCTGCCTTCCAGTTCCTCCAGGCTGCGTTCTTTTAAATCCTCCATAAGCTTCTCGCAGGCGCGCTTTGCCGCCTCGCCTGTGATCAGCGTCTGCCTGGAACCGGATGTAGTCCCCGAGTCCGGGGAGTTCGCCGTGTTGGGGCGGCAGTACACGATCCTGTCAATGCCGAACCCGGTCGTTTCGGACACGACCTGGGTCAGCACAGTCCCAAGTCCCTGCCCAATGCAGGATGCCCCTGCATGGATCTCCACTTTTCCGTCTTTTACAAGAAGCCTGCATCGCCCCCAGTCGGGAAGGCCTACGCCCACGCCTGCGTTTTTCATGGAGCATGCGATGCCCGCGTAAGGCTCACTCTCATAGACTTCTTTTACTGCCTCCAGCGTCTCCGCCACCCCGGTGGACGGATCTGCGATCTGCCCGTTGGGGAGCACCTGTCCCGGACGGATGGCATTGCGGTATCGGATCTCCCACGGAGAGATGCCGACCTTCTCCGCCAGCAGGTCCAGGTTCCTCTCTGAGCCGAAACAGGTCTGTGTCACCCCGAAGCCGCGGAATGCCCCCGCAGGCGGGTTGTTTGTATACACTGCCTTGCCGTCAATGTCAATGACCTGGAAATTATACGGCCCCGCGGCATGGGTGCAGGCCCTCTGGAGGACCGGCCCGCCCAGGGAAGCGTATGCCCCTGTGTCGGATACGACCACTGCCTTCATGGCGGTCAGATAGCCGTTCTCATCGCATGCCGTGGTGATGTCCATCCACATGGGGTGGCGTTTCGGATGCACGACGATACTCTCCTGGCGGGACAGCTTCACCTTTACGATCCGCTTCGTCAGATAGGCGAGCAGCGCCGCGTGGTGCTGTACGGACACGTCTTCCTTCCCGCCGAATCCGCCGCCCACCAGTTTATTTTCCACGATGACCTTCTCCGGCGGCAGCCCCAGCATGATGCAGCACTCGTGCTGCGTGTCATAGGTCCCCTGATCCGAGGAATAGATGAACACACCGTCGTCAAAGGGCATTGCCACCGCGCACTCCGGCTCCAGGAAGGCATGCTCCGTCCATGGCGTCTCATAATGCGTGGTCACTTTATATTTTGACTCCGCGATCACTTTGTCCGCATCCCCCCGCACAAGATGTTCGTGCGCCAGGATATTCCCGTCCCCGTGGACCAGGGGCGCGTCCGGCTTCATCGCCTCAAAGGGATCCAGCACCGGATCTAGCACTTCGTAATCGACTTTTACTTTCAGCTTCGCCTGCTCCAGGATGTCCTGGTCCTCTGCCACGACAAGGCAGATGGCATCGCCCAGATAATGGGTCACCTTCCCCACCGGGATCATGGTATCCCAGTCATGTTTCAGATGTCCCACCTTGACTTCGCCCGGGATATCATCCGCTGTGTACACTCCGATGACTCCGTCCAGGGCGAGCGCTTCTTCCGGATGGATGGCGAGCACCTTTGCCCTGGGGTATTCAGAGCGCACCGCGCTCCCGTAGACCATGCCGTCCAGATAGATATCATCGGGATATTCGCCGGTGCCCAGCACCTTCTCCTTCGCGTCGATCCTCTGGATCGCCTGGCCTACACTGACCTGTCCGCTCTCCTCATGCACCGGAAGATCCTCCCGGAAGATCTTCGCGCTTAAAAGGATCCCTTCTATGATCTTTTTATACCCTGTGCACCGGCAGATATTATTTCGGATCGCAGCCACCACTTCCAGCCGGGTGGGATCGGGATTTTTATCGATCAGCCCTTTCGCGCACATGACCATGCCCGGGATGCAGAATCCGCACTGCACCGCCCCCGCCGTTGCAAAGGCGTAAGAATAGACTTCTTTCTCCCGCTCACTTAATCCTTCTGCTGTGACGATCTCTTTTCCCTCGACCTTTGAGAGCATGGGGATGCAGGCGCGGGTCGTCTTCCCGTCCACCAGCACGGTGCAGGTCCCGCAGGCACCCTGGCTGCATCCGTCTTTTACAGAGGTCAGGTGCAGGTCGTCCCTGAGGAACCGCATCAGTTTTTTATCTTTTTCCGCCTCGTATGTTTTTCCATTTACCAGAACCTTGATCATAAGTCTTCTTCCTTTCATAGACTCCTTAAATCTTCCCGCCGGTCCACATCGATCAGCTCTTCCGCCTCTGTCTCCACGATCCTGATCTGTTCTCTGTGGCTGTCCATGATCTGGCGGCCGCCCACATCTCCTGTGAGCTCCGCCAGCCCGGGAAAATATCTCCTGTCCCAAAGGACCGGATTTCCTGTCCGCCCGGACCGTCCCGCGCATACAATGCTTCCCGGATGCAGGATCCCTGTGTTAAAGATCCTCTGCATGGTCGCAGTCTCGATCCCCGGCTGGTCACAGACCGTAAACAGGATGCCCCGCAGGCGGTCTTCTCTTCCCGGATCGGCAAACGCTTTCCGCGCCGCCTCCAGTCCCAGGCAGAGCGACAGGGCGATCCCCCGCTCCGGCTCCCGGTTCTGCACGGCTGTGATCCCTCTTTTTTCCGCGGCTTTGGCGATCTGTTCATCGCCGGTCACGATAAACGACGGGAAAGAGGAAAATACCTTCGCCTTATCCAGCATATGTTCATAGAGCGGCTTCTCCCGGACCAGCGCCCGGAGCTTGTCGCCCCCGAACCGCGTCCCTGCTCCCGCAGCGAGTATGACAATGGCGTATCTTCCCTGCATGGCTCCGAACCTGCTCACTGCCTCCAGCACGCCTCCGCCGATGGCTCTCGCCTTATCGGAGATCGTATAGCAGTGGGAGATCTCTGCCCTTGCGTCAATGTCGCCGATCTTCAGATTCTCTGTGACATCCGCGCCTTCCTGGAGCATGCCTCTGACGATCCCGCTCATCCGGGCGTATACCGGCTCACCGCCTGTGAGGGCGACGACCTGTCCCGCCTCCACATAGTCTCCTATTTTGACTCTGGGCTCGATCTTTCCCGCTGCTGACGCCCGGATCAGCCTCTCAATGGTGTAACCGCCCACATTGCCCGGCACTCCGGTGTTTGGGATCGCGCTGCCCTGCCAGATCACATTTCCGAGTGTATGTCCCCTCTTCGTCTCCACCACGCAGTGGCAGTCATTTCCTGCGGTAAACCCCGGTCCCACGCCGATGACAAAGGGCGCGTCCGTGATCTCTGTCCCGAGATTTTTCTTTGCCAAGATCGCGTCCACGACCACATCCGGCTCATACCACCTCCGGCACTGGGCCGCCGGGTCCACCATCACCGGGATATCCCCCCGGCTTAAAACCTCACCTGCTTCTTCCTGCGAATCCGCCCGGAATGCTCTCATCTCTTCCACTTCCGCGCATCCCTCATAGACTGCCCTTGACAGGGCCACTGTCCGCCGGACTGTAAGAGGTTCTGCTATTTCTGTCATCAGGATCTGGTGTCCCGCTCCGTAAAGCCGGGAAGCGATCCCCGTGGCAAGGTCGCCGGCTCCTTTGATCAGTATCTTCATGCTGTCTGTCCTGCCTTCCGTGAGATCATCTGCTGATCTTCATTTCCTGCTTGATTCATTTATTGCTTGTTTTATTTATTGCTTGTTTTGTTTATTGCTTCCTGACGTCCATACGCGAGGTGACGATCACCCTGCCGATCCCCCTGTCTTTCAGCAGGCTGCATATGGCAAGCGCCGTTTCCCTTCTCTCAGCGTTGTCCGCCTTATTTAAAACAACCGTGTATGCCGCCTGTTCCGGACAGCCTTTTCTCCCTGCCTCCGGGGAGGCGGCGAGAAGAGCGATATCCTCTGCGGTGACGGGCTCTGCCCCGTTTTTTTTCAGGATCTTCTCTGCCAGCTCTTTTCGGAAGCAGACGTTTTCCAGCTTTTCCTCTACTGCGTCCAGCCCATATACGCTCAGCACATGGGTCGTCCGGGGATGGATCACGGGCTCGTGTGCCGCCGGGACTTTCATCGGCATTTTCCGGGCTCCGTCCGCCTCGATCAATACCGGGACGCCCAGTCCCCGGAGCTGTTCCAGAAACGATCCCGGCAGGCCGCAGAGCTTCCCGCCCGGAGCGGGCGAGCCCGTCCACACCTGTCCGAAACAGTCCAGCTTCTCCCTGACCTGATCTGCAAAAGCCCTGGCAGCTTCCCGCAGCTGCTGGTCTGTCAGACTCTCTCCGGCCGCTGCCCTCAGAAAATACGGCTCGTCTTCCTCCAGGATATGGGTACTGGTCGTGACCACGGCCTGCTGCCCCTGCCGGACAAAATCCTCTGCAAGCCTGTGCAGAGTCGTCGTCTTTCCGCCCGCGCCCACGGCGGAGACCACCGGACATCGGGCAGAGCATCGGCATCCAGGGGATCCCGACGCTCCCGCGGCAGAAGCCGCAGGACGTCCCTCCTGCGCGCCCGAAATCCCCAGCGCATCCGCCAGAGAAGGCATTTCGCACAATCTGTCTTCTTTATAGATCCATATCATATCATTCTGCGCCGTGGCGGACATAAGTGCCTGCCTTTTCTAAAAGGATCTTCCCGTTCTCCGCTGCCAGCGTTCCTCTCAGATATACCTGCTCCGCCCTGCCCCGGATCGCTGTCCCTTCCATGGGGCAGTAATCACACGCAGACTGCTGGCCTTCCGCGCTCATCGTCCACTCTGCATCCGGATCCCACACGACGATATCCGCGTCCGCTCCGGGGATCAGCGCGCCTTTCCACGGATAGAGATGGTAGAGCTTCGCCGGATTTTCCGACAGATAGATGCACATCTGCTCCGGTGTGATCCTCTCCTCATTGACCCCGAACTGCCAGATCAGCGCCGGACGCTCCTCCGCCCCGGGCATCCCGCAGGGCGTTTTTGCAAAATCCTCTGCTCCTGCCGTCTTCTGCTCCTTTGTAAAGCTGCAGTGATCTGTGGCGATGGTCTGGATCCTGCCTTCCTTCAGTGCCTGCCAGAGCGTCTCCTGGTTCTTTTTCTTCCTCAGCGGGGGCGCGATCATATAGTGCCTTGCCTCTTCCGCGGGAAGGGAATATTTTTCGTCATCCATCACAAGATACTGGGGGCATGTCTCCACATAGACAGTCTGCCCCGCTTCCCTGGCTTTTAAGATCTCCCGGTACCCTGCGGCAGTGCTTAAATGCACCACGATGACAGGGGTATCCACACATTTCGCGATCTTTAACAGCCGGGAGACCGCCTCTGCCTCCGCCTCTTTGGGGCGGGTCCACGGATAATCGGAGACGTCCTTTCTGTCTCCTTTTTTCTTCTCTACTTCTTTCAGCCTTGCCTTAATGATCCCGTCATTCTCACAGTGGACTCCCGCGATCCCGCCCAGTTCCTTTAACCGGGACAGGATCTCATACATGGTCTCATCGTCCACCATGGTGTCATAGGTCATATACAGCTTAAAGGACATGGTCTCTTTTGCCACGATCTCTTCCAGCTCCCGGCTGACTTCTTCATTCCAGTCTGTGAGCGCCAGATGGAAGGCGTAGTCACAGGAGGACTCCCCGTCCGCCTTTTCGTGCCAGTTGTCCAGCGCCTGCCGCAGGCTCTCACCCGGATACTGGGTGGCATAATCAATGATGCAGGTCGTTCCTCCTGCCAGCTCCGCCTTTGTCCCTGTGTCAAACTTATCCGCAGTCACTGTATTGCTCACTTCCAGCGCCATATGCGTATGGGCGTCGATAAAGCCGGGGAAAAGTAGCTTCCCGCTCACATCCACGACCTCCGCGTCCCGGAATTCCAGATCCTCGCCCACTGCGAGGATCTTTTCCCCTTTTACAAGAAGATCCACCTTTCTCATCCCATCTCCGCTGACAATTGTACCGCCCTTGAATAACCGTTTCATCACTGACCCCTTCTTTCTGTAAGTTCCCGGTCCGGCGCCCCGGGAAAGATCGTGCCGCCGGACCGGCATTTGTTTCTAGTCTCTCAGGAGATATCCGTAATCCCTGCACACTGCCTCCATCAGTTTCTGCAGGCCGTCCGGGATCCGCGTCTCTTCCCCTTTTGTCCACACATAAGTCTCTCCGAAGAACCTTACCTTACACTTCACTGCTTCCCGGTCGAGCACCGTGAAGCCCTGGTTTTTGCTGTCCTCCATATCTTTTTCATCTGCGAACAGGGTAAATTTGTCCAGGTAGGGAGCGCTGTCGTACGGGCAGAAGCTCCTGCAGTTTCCGCACTCATTGCACATGTAGTCCACATGGATGATCTGGTGCTTCTCCATGCCCGGGACACGGATAGCGATGTTCGCCCGGTTGGGGCATACTTCCACACAGTTCTCGCAGATGCCCTCACAGCCGAGGCA